>CANQQT010000003.1 GCA_947626065.1 uncultured Clostridia bacterium
ATCTTTTCCATTTTTCATCCCTCCGGGTCAGAATACCTTTATTTTACCCGGGAATGATGAATAAACTCTCATTCGTGACGCTTTTCTTCCATAAAGAAGAATCCACCCCGCTTTACAGCAAGAGTGGATTCGGTCGATATGGTTTTTCCTTTTGGCTCAATCGGGGGTCCGGCGGGCCCTTACAAAGCGCCCCCGGATTCTCTCAGGCGAGGAATCCGAAGCGCTCGAAGAACAGCGCGAAGAGGTTCTCGTTGTTCTTCGCGGCGCTCTTTGCGAGCCGCGCGGCGGCCTCCTCCTTTTCGCCCATGAAGTCGCGGCAGAGAGAGGAGAGATAGAGGTACTGCGCCTCTCTCAGCTTTTCCGGGCAGTCGACAAAGGAGAGGAAGAAGGGCGTCGTTCCGAAGTAGCCGTTGTCCTTCGTGTAGCGGATTCTTTCCCATTCGCGCAGGTATTTCGTGATCAGGTGCTGAGCCTTTGTATTTTCCTTCAGATGCTCAAACGACCTTGCCTGCCAGTAGGGGAGCTCCTTCAGATGCATATTGCTGAAATACTCGATCTGCACGGTGGCGATATAGCGGAAAATCTCCTCCGCCTTTTCCTTTTCCCCGAGAGCTTCGAGGCAGAGCGCCTCGTGGTATTTCAGCGGGATGAGCTTGCAGTGGTTCCAGATTCCGGCGCCGAGCGACTGCGGGAGAACCTGTCCCTCCCGGAAGAGCTCCAGAGCCTTTTCGGTATTTCCCTTGTTCAGCGCTTCCTTGCCCTTGACGAGGTAGGCGAACATATACTGATCGGCAATGGCGTGCTCTCCTCCTTCGCAGGGGACGAAGTCGTGCGACATCAGCGTCGCGATCGCTTGATCGGGGAGGAAGGCCTGATTGTAGGCCTTGGCAAGCTCGGTGAGGATATCGTCGCGGGTGACGGTATGCGAAGTGATGAGGCGGATTTTCTCCTCGGCGGAGACGCCGGTCTTATCCATCAGGACGACGGTTTCGTAGAGGAGCTCCTCGTCGTCGGGGCGCTCGCTCACAAGCTGTTTCATCAGGGCAAGCGCTTCCTCCGGGCGTCCGAGGTGGCTGAAATCGGCGACCGCGAGGTTTCTTCTCGCGACGTAGTCGCTTACGTAATCGCTTGCGTCAACGTCTGCACATTCTCTCCAGAGCGCCGCGGCCTCCTCGTAGCGGAGCTTATTGTAAAGGAGGCAGCCGAGAAGCATTTTCGCCCCGTTGTCCCCTCTTTGGGAGGCGCTTTCCAGCACCGCGATTTCCTCGAGGCGGACGGGGTAGCAGGGGCCGAGCTCGGCGGTTTTGGCCTTTTCGTAGCAGGGGCCGCCGTCCTTCCCCGACAGGGTTTTAAAATAGCCGAGGGCATAGTAAAGCGGCTTGCGGCGGCAGTCGGGACGGGCCTCCTCAAGGCCGGACAGGAGCGCGACGACGTCCTCAAATCTTCCCATGACCGACAGGTCGAAGGCGATATCGAGGCAGGTCTGCACCGGGTCGGAGGAAAGCCCTTCGTAGAAGGCCTTTGCGGGAGTCTCTCCCTTGATCAGCGAGGTATACGCCCCCGCGTAGTGGTCGAGGCTGTCCTTTTTGAGCTGTTCGGCAAGGAGCTTTTCCGCGCCGTCGGTATCTCCCGTCTCCTTCTTTGCAAGGGCGAGGCAGAGCAGTGCCAGATTGTTTTTCCTTCCGTAATCGAGAGCGTTCTCGGCATGGCGGAGCGCCTCGGTGTAGTCCTTTCTGCGAAGGTCGATCATGGCGATTCTCGTCATGGCCTTTCCGACGCAGTCGGCGGCCCAGTAGGCCTTGTAGTACCAGTCGTAGGCGGTGTCAAAATCGCCCTTTGCCTCGGAAATTCTCGCCTTCGTGTAGTAGACCTCGCCGCTCTGTACCCGTTCGTTGAAGAGGGTGACCGCCTCAATCGCCCGGCGGATGTAATCCTCGGCAGAATCAAGGCAACCGCGGTTCAGCTCGTACTTCGCCATGGCGATAAGAGAAGGAATGTGGTTGATTTTGCGCTTCAGCGCTTCCTTCCAGTAGCTGTCGGGATTGGTGGCCGGGTCGCGGTACTGGTCGACGTGAACGCCGGCGAGATAGAGCTCGTCCGCGTCGTTCATTCCGGCTGCCGAGGGCATATCGGTGATCACGTCGGGCATGACGAATTTGTTGAAATTCTTTTCGGTATATTCCGCGACGGTTTTTCCCTCTGCGAGAACCGATACCGTGACGTAAGCGGGAAGGGCGGGGAGGGAGAAAATGAGCGCCTCATTCGGGACAAGGGAGACTTTTTTCTCAAAGAGGACGGCGTCGCCCTCCGAAATCTTGACGACGGCGTCCGGGTAGGCCTCGGTGCTCTGGAGCGCAAGGGTTCCCACCTCCCGGTCGAGCCGGAAGGCGCAGTTCAGATTGGCGAAGGTCGGAGTGCCGATTTTGCTGATGGGGTACCAGTGCTGGGAGAATTCCTTGGTCTCATAGGGGGCCAGCCATGAGAAGTTCGGCTGGTTGTCGGAATAGGAGCCCGCCATCAGCTCCGCGTATTCCCCGTCGGTGTCGGTGAGGGCGTTTTCCCACGATTTTGAGAGCTGGCAATAAGCCCACGTGAACATTTTCTTTCCGGGGGAAATGTGGTGGTCGCCGATGTGGACGACGCCGCACTCCTTCCCGTGGTCATAGCCGCCGAAGAAATCGTAATCGGAGGCGCAGGCAAAATAAGAGGTCGCCTGTTTGGTGTTCTTGTGCCACGAAATATCCCGGTCGGTATCCATGGGAATGCCGTTGAATACGCCGTTACCGGCAATCGGGAAGGTGGTTCTCGATTTCAGATAATGGAAATTGACGTAGGAAACGTCCTGCGGGAAGAAGATCTGATAGTTCGTGTTGACCGGAACCGCCGCGTTCTCCCACCACAGGAAGGAGCGCTCGGCGGGCGTGCGGTTGTAGAGGCGCATTCTCGTCTCGAAGCGGGTCTGACCGGGATAGAGAATCACGCTGACCATGCCCTTCATCCGGTCGATCGGATCATGCTCCGACAGATGGCAGGCCACGCCGCCTCCCGGCAGCTCCTCGACGGTGAAGTCGCAGGGCATGAAGCCCGACGCGCGGTGGTGGAAGGGCCAGTTGAACTCCACGCCGCCCGAAATCCATGAGCCGAGAACGCCGATCAGCGCCGGCTTGATGACGTGCTGCTTATAAAAATAGTCGTATCCCGTCGTCTTGTCGAGCGCGGAATAGATTCTTCCTCCGATTTCCGGGAGAATTTCAATCTTCACGTACTCATTTTCAAGGGTAACGACGGTGTATTCCCGATCCTCCTTGTGGGAGCGGTCGACCTCCATCACTACCTTGTTGGGGTAGGGTCTGCCGCTGGTTCTCTGATGAACGCGGTTTTCCGCGAACATGGGCATCTCTTCCGCCGCCGGTTCGGGATAGGTGGGGATGACGAGCTTTCCTACAGAAACGGTTGCCTTTTCCAAAATCCTTTTTCTCCTTATAAGTGATTTGTTTCTCTCCGAATATATCCGAAGGAACGCTTCCATTATATTGGACCGGGGAGCCGATGTCAAGGCGTTTACAGCAAATTGCAGAAAAGTTTGGCCCCCCGCCGTTTGGCAGGGAGCCTCTTTCTCTTTTGGAAGGCCCGCAGAGGCCGCATTTTTTCTTGCTCCGGTTTTGTCAAAGGCCAACTTTGCGAAGGCAGACCTTGCGAAGGCAGATCTTGCGAAGGCAGACCGCGTGAAGACGGGTTTTACAAAGGCAGACCTTGCGAAGGCCGACCGTGCGAAGATGGGTTTTACAAAGGCAGGCCTTGTGAAGGCCAACCGCGTGAAGACAGGTCTTGCGAAGATTGGCTTCTGTCAAAAACAGATTCTGAGCGAGGGCGGATTTTTGTCAAACCGGCTTTTTGGTGGAGACGGGTTTTTGTCAAACCGGCCTTTTTGCGGAGGCGTGCCTTTTGAGAAGGGCGTTTTTTGCGGAAGTCGTCAAGCGTTATTTGCTTTCTCCTGCGAAGAAGGCCTCCAGCACCTTCACCGTGCGGGCCGCCGCCATTCCGGCAAAGGTGGGGTAGTCGAGGGCCGCTTCCCCGTCCCCGCCGTCCGATATGGCGCGGAGAACTCCGCAGGGAACGCCGTTTACATAGCAGACCTGCCCGATGGCCGCCCCCTCCATTTCGCAGGCGATGGCCCCAAAGTGCCCGGCGATGGACTTCTTTCTCTCGGCGTCGGCGAGGAAGACGTCCCCGGACGCCACCGTCCCCCGCAGACACCGGATTCCCCCCCCGGCGGCGGCGAGCGAAAGGCGCTTGGCCACCGCTTCCTCGCAGGGAAGATAGATTTTCCCGATGCCGGAAATCATTCCGACCGGGTCGCCGATGGCGGAGGTGTCCATATCGTGCTGGACGAGCCGGTCGGCGATCGCGATATCCCCCACCGAAAGGGCATCGGTCAGGGTTCCCGCCACGCCGGTGTTGAGAATCAGACGGGGGCGGTATTCCAAAATCATGGTCTGGGCGCAGAGGGCGGCGAAGACCTTCCCGATGCCGCAGACCGCCGTCACGCAGGGAACTCCATTCAGCTTTCCGGCAGAGAAGGTGATCCCGCTCACCGTCCGCTTGGTGACGTTTTCCATTTTTGAGAGAATCCCTTCGGCCTCAAGCTCCATGGCCGCGATGATTCCTATCGGCAGTTCATTCTTCATAGCGAAAATCCGGCTCCCTTTCGTTCAGCACCGCGAGATAGCGGCGGCATTCCTTTTTGGCGCTTTCAAGGTCCAGCTCGCGGTAGTTTCCGCATTCCTTCCGACTGGCGCCGAAGACCTCCCCTTCGTAGGAAAGGATATCGGCCAGCGCCTTCTTTAAAACCGTCAGTACCTTGCGCGGCTCCTCGTTCCGCACCAGAAGGTAAAACCCGGTCCGACAGCCCATCGGCCCGAAATAGAGAATGCTGTCGGCGATTTCGGAATTTCTGAGAAAGGTCGCCGCCATATGCTCCACCGAGTGCAGGGTGATGTTGTCCATATAGTCCCCGGCGTTCGGCTTCCGCGTCCGAAGGTCGTAGGTGGTGACGTCGCCGTCGATGCGGGAAATGTAAATCCCGGGGTTCAGCTTGTCGTGATCGACGGTAAAGCTCGCGATTTTTTTCATGGCTCCTCCCAAGGCCGCCTCCTGCGGCGGCAAAAGTTTACTGCATGGCCCTTTCGTCCGTCTCAAAAAGCTGGCGAACGCCGCGGGCGGCGGCAAGATTTTCCTCTTTTTTCAGCTCCGGGTCGGCGGCAAGCGTCTTTTCCGCCTCCTCCATGGCCCTCTTGAAAAGCGCCATGTCGGTGTTCAGTCGCCCGCTGAAGCTTCCGTGTTGGCGGGCCTTCCCCTCCTCGGAGGGGAAATAGTCGCCGGGGCCGCGGAGCTCAAGGTCGTATTCGGCGATTTTATAGCCGTTGTCGGTGGTTCTCATGACCTTTAGTCGCTTCATGGCCTTCTCGCCGTCGGTGGAGGAGACGAGAACGCAGTAGGCCTTTCGCTTTCCTCTGCCGACCCGTCCGCGAAGCTGGTGAAGCTGGGAGAGGCCGAAGCATTCGGCGTTTTCGACGACCATCAGCGAGGCGTTCGGGACGTTCACGCCAACCTCAATCACCGTCGTCGAGACGAGAATCTGAATTTCCCCGGCGGAAAAGCGCCGCATGACCTCTTCCTTGTCGCAGCCCTTCATTCTCCCGTGAATCAGTCCGACGGAAAATTCCGGGAAGATATTCTTTTTCAGCTCCTCGTAGTATTC
The DNA here is from genome assembly GCA_947626065.1 of uncultured Clostridia bacterium. Lineage (GTDB taxonomy): Bacteria > Bacillota > Clostridia > Oscillospirales > CAG-272 > Colimorpha_A. Next base: position 5,762 of record CANQQT010000003.1, read on the forward strand.
GACTGCCGTCTTTTTCTTGGGACGTGCATAGTGGAATTCGGTGCTTCCGTCGGGAGCAAAGCCGATGAGGTCGCCCTCCCATTCCTCCTCTTCCTTTTCCTCCACCGCCGGGCAGACGAGGTAAACCTGTCCTCCCTCCCGCACCTGCGAGGCGATAAAGCGGTTGAGCCTCGCCCGATAGCTTTCGTCGACGACGAAGGTGTCGACCTTCTGGCGGCCCGGGGGAAGCTCGTCGAGCATGGAGAGGGAGAGCTCTCCGTAGAGAATCAGCGCCAGCGTCCGGGGAATCGGCGTCGCGCTCATCACAAGGACGTGGGGTACCCCGCCGCCCCGGTTGTCCTTCCCGAGAGAGGCCCGCTGGGCGACGCCGAAGCGGTGCTGTTCGTCGGTGATGACAAGGCCGAGCCTTGCAAAGCTCACGCCGGAGGAGATCAGGGCGTGCGTGCCGATGAGGAGGTCGAGGCTCCCGTCGGCAAGCGCCTCCTTCAGCCTTCTCTTCTCGGGCAGCGGCGTGGAGCCGATAAGAAGCCCGACCCGGAAGCCGAGGGAGGAGAAGAGAGGCGCGAGGGAGTCGTAGTGCTGGGAGGCGAGAATTTCGGTCGGGGCCATCAGGGCGACCTGATAGCGGTTCCCGACGGCGAGGAAGGCGGCGGCTGCCGCCACGGCGGTTTTGCCGCTCCCGACGTCCCCCGAGAGAAGGCGGGACATCGGAACCTCCGCGTTTACCATATCTCCCCGGATTTCCTCCACCGAGCGCTTCTGCGCCCCCGTCAGGGGAAAGCCAAGCCGGGAGAGAAGCGGCGTAAGGGAAAGATCCCTCATGACCGGCGGGACGCCGGAGCGCTTCCGATTTTTTGTAAGAGCGAGGCCGAGGGAAAAAAGATAGAGCTCCTCGGCGGAGAAATATCTTCTTGCCCCTTCGATTTCGGCGAGGGTTTGGGGGCAGTGAATCGCCCGATAGGCGGTTTTCGCCTCCGGCAGACCGAGGCCGACGCGGAAGGACTCCGGAAGTACCTCCGGAAGGTCGGTTTTCTCAAGCAGGGAAAGGGCCTCCCCCACCGTGTCGGCAATCAGCTTCTGCGTGAGTCCGGCGCCCGAGGGATAGACGGGGACGAAATCCGGGAGGGGAAGCTTTTCCGATACCGGCTCGTGAATCGGGGCCGCCATCGTCAGCCGTCCCTTTTCTCTCTTCACCTTTCCCCAGAAGCGGAATTCCTGCCCGACGGCGAAGACCTTTTCGAGAAATCGGCTGTTGAAATAGGTGATCACGACCGTTCCACTCCCGTCAAAGGCCGCGAATTTCGTGATCGTCATCCGGTTTTTCAGGGTGACCGTTTTCGGCTGAGTCCCTACCGTGAGGAGGAAGGAAGCGTTTTCCCCTTCCGGGGCAAGGGAGAGCGGCGAAATGTGCCCCCTGTTCTGATAGACGCGGGGAAAATGGTGCAAAAGCTCCCCGACGGTGTCGAGGCCGAGGCGGGAGAAGGCCTCGGCCCGCTTTACGCCGATGCCCTTCAGGGCGCCGATTTTTTCCTCGGTAAGCCTACAATAAGCCTCTTTTTCCATGCCTTGCCTCCTTCCTTCCCCTGTTTTTTCGATTTTGGGAAAATATTCACAAATAAGTCATTGAAATTGCCGGAGCAATCCTTTATAATGAAAGATAGGAATCATACCGCAGAATACAGAAAGGAATGAAATCGAAATGGAACTGTTAAAAGCGAAAGTCGCGTCTCTGAAAGGCACTCTGCGCGGAATACAGGATTATCAGATCTCCGCGAAGGGCAACGCGGTCATCTCCCTTCATAAAAGAAACGCCGCCGCCACACCCAAGGCGAAGGTGGAATGTGTTGAGGACGGAGTCACCGTGGACGTCACCGATCTTCTTCTCGTCGGCGCGGCGCTCTGCGCCCTCGGCACGGTCTGCTCCCTTATTTCCGACCTTCTCGACTGAGCGCCAAAGGATAAGCTCCCGGCCTTCCCGTTTTCGCGGGAAGGCTTTTTCTGTTTTTGAAAAGGTTAATTCTGCTTTTGAAAAGGATTTTTCCGCTTTTGGGGAGTCTTTTTCTGTTTTTGGAAAGGCTTTCCCGCTTTTGAAAAGGTCTTTTCTGCTTTTGAAAAGGTCTTTTCTGCTTTTGAAAGGGCCTTTCCTGCTTTTGAGAAGGTTTTTTCTGTTCTTGAAAGGCTTTCCCGCTTTTGAAAAGGTCTTTTCTGCTTTTGAAAAGGATTTTCCTTCTTTTGAGAAGGTTTTTTCTGTTTTTGAAAAGGTTTTTCCTGCTTTTGGGGAGGATTTTCTGCCTCGCGGAAGACTTTTTTACTTTGCGGGAGCGTTTTTATTTTTCTCCCCGGCGCTCAGCTCTTCCTCTCCGGCGCAGTCCTCGCAGAGGCCGTAAAAGACGGTCTTTGAGCTGTCGATGAGGAAGCGATGCTCCTCCTTCATGTGCGAGACGATTTTCCGTAGCTCCTCGCACTCGGCGTGGATCAGGCGGCCGCATTTTTCGCATTTGAGATGAAAATGCTCCCGGCAGGACGCCCCGGAATTGCCCTCGACCCGCTGATAGCAGGCGGCGGTCGTTCCGTCGACGATATATTTCCGGAGCTCCCCGTCCTCCGCCATTCTCTCCACGGTTCGGTAGACGGTGGCCTTCCCGACGGTCTGCCCTTCCTCTCGCAGACGGGCGACCACGTCGGAAACGGTGAAATGCGCCGTTTCAAAGGAGGAAATACTCTTTAAAATCCGGTCCCGTGGCCTTGTGTTGTAGCTTTTCTTTCCGTTCATGGCGTCCTCCGTCAAATAACGAAATCGGTCACGCATTCGACCGCTCCCGTCCGGGGGAACATATCGACGGGCGTGACGTCCCCCATGGTATAGCCGGACTGAATGAGCAGGGCGGCGTCCCGGGCAAGCGTTCCCGGCTCGCAGGAGACGTAAACAATCTTGTGCGGGCGGCAGGAGAGGAGCTTTTCCGTCAGCTCCCGGGAGAGGCCCTTCCGGGGCGGGTCGGTGACAATGCAGTCAAAGCCCTCAAGGGGAAGCGCCGTCGCGTCCCCGCAGAGGAAGCGGGCGCCGTCGATGCCGTTCCGTTCCGCGTTCCTTTTTGCGTTTTCCACCGCCTCCGGGACGATTTCCACCCCGGTGACCGAAAGACTGGGAACCGACCCGGCAAAGCAGAGGCCGATGGTTCCGGCTCCGCAGTAGAGGTCGGCGATGGTGGAGGGGTCGTCGGCGCTTCCCCGTCGGATGGCCTCTCGGTAGAGGAGCTCCGCCGCGCCACGGTTGACCTGATAAAAGGAGCGGGAGGAGATTCCGAACCGGAACCCGCAGAGGATATCCTCGATCAGGTCCTCCCCGTATAGAATCCTCTGTTTTTCCCCGAGAATGACGTTGGATTCCTCGGGGTGAAAATTCAGAACGACGCTTTTTACCTCCGGAAAGCGGGCGGTAAGGTCTGCGACCAGCGCCTCCTCTTTCGGAAGAGTCGGCGTTTTTGAGACAAGGCAGAACATCGTCTGTCCCGTCGCCCTCGCGCGGCGAAGATAAATGTGCCGCACCTCCGCTCCCGTCTGCTTGATGTAATCGGAGGCGAAGCCGGTAAGCGGAAGGAGCGCGGGGTCGGAAAGGGGACAGGCCGGCGCCGGGACAATCCGGTGGGAGTGGCGCGCATAGTAGCCGAAGCTTCCGTCGGGGGCGACGGGATACTGCACCTTGTTCCGGTAGCCGTCGGCCTCCCCGTCGGTCAGCACGTCGTTTATGTCGGGGTCGAGGCGGTTCTTGTGAAAGGCCGCGCGGACGAATTCCTTTTTCAGTTTCAGCTCATAGGCCCGGTCGAGGTTCCGGAAGGAACAGCCCCCGCACTGCGGGAAGGAAGAGCAGCCCGGCTCCCGGCGGTAGGGGGAAGGGGTGAGAATTTCCTCCACTTTCGCCACCGCGTAGTCCTTGGCCACCTTGATGATTTTGACCCTTGCGCAGTCCCCGGTCACCCCGCCCTGGACGAAGGTGACGAAACCGTCGGTTTTGGCAATTCCGTAGCCGAGGCTGTTCATATCGAGGACCGTTACCGTCGCGGTCTGATTCTTTTTTACCATAGAAGAGGGCTCCCATTCGGGCGGTGTATTTTATTCGCCCCAGTATTTTCTGTCGAGGGAACGGAGCTGAATGGCCTCCGCCAGATGGCGGGGCAGGATCGTTTCGCTTCCGTCGAGGTCGGCGATGGTTCTTGAAACCCGCAGAATCCGGTCATAGCCTCGGCCCGAAAGCCCCAGCCGGTCGAAAGCGGTTTTGAGAAGGGAGGAGGCCTCGCTGGTCAGAGGGCAGTAGGTGCGAATCTGCCGGGAGGTCATGGCGGCGTTGGAAAAGATGTGATCACCATTCTCCGAGAAGCGGTTTACGGCAAAGCGCCTCGCGGCGATGACCCGCTTCCGGATGTCCGCGGAGGTTTCGGAGGGGCGCTCGGCGGAGAGCTCCTCATAGGAGAGGGGCGGAACCTCGATCTGAATATCAATCCGGTCGAGAAGCGGCCCGCTGATGCGGTGCAGATATTCCTGTATGTCCTTTTTCCGGCAGGTACAGGGCTTGGTGGGATGCCCGAAGAAGCCACAGCGGCAGGGATTCATCGCGCAGACCAGCATGAAGGAGGAGGGGAAGCTGACCCTTCCCGAGGCCCGCGTGATCGTGATGGTGTGATCCTCCAGCGGCTGGCGGAGAACCTCCGTTGCCGATTTCGGAAATTCCGGAAGCTCGTCCAAAAAGAGGACGCCGTTGTGGGCGAGGGAGATTTCCCCCGGCATCGGAACCGTTCCTCCTCCCGCAAGCGCGGCGGGGGAGAGGGTATGGTGCGGCGACCGGAAGGGCCTTGCCGTGAGAAGCGACACGCCCTCCGGCAGAAGTCCGGCGACGGAATGGAGCTTGGTGGTCTCAATCGCCTCCTCAAAGTCGAGGGGCGGAAGGATGGAGGGGAGCCGCTTGGCGAGCATACTCTTTCCGGCACCCGGCGTTCCGATGAGAAGGACGTTGTGCCCGCCCGCCGCGGCGATTTCCAGCGCCCGCTTGGCTTGCTCCTGCCCCTTGACCTCCGAGAAGTCGAGGGGGAATTTCGTCACGCTCTCCTCAAAACGGCTCCGGTCGAAGACTGTGGGCTCAAGCGCCTGCTTCCCGGTGAGATGGTCGATCAGCTCCCGCACGTTCTTGACCCCGAAGACCTCGGCGCCGGAGGCGACCGACGCCTCCCGAGCGTTTTCGGCGGGGACGAAAAGCCGGGTTTTTCCGGCCTCCCGGGCGGCGAGGCACATACAGAGCACGCCCCGCACGCCTTTGACCTCTCCTGAGAGGGAAAGCTCCCCGATGAAGCAGGTGTTGACAATTTCCTTCGGGAGGGAAAGGGCGCCGCTGCACCCCAAAATCCCGACCAAAAGGGCGAGGTCGTAGGCGGAGCCCTGCTTTTTTCGGTCGGCGGGAGCCATGTTGACGGTGATTTCCGCCTCCGGGAATTCAAGCCCGCTGTTTTCAATCGCCGCCTTGATTCTCTCCCTCGCCTCCCGCACTGCAGCGTCGGGCAGGCCGACCACCTCAAATTTCGGGAGGCGGTTGGCGCAGTTGCATTCGATGGTTACGGGGAATCCGTCGACCCCGTTCAGTCCCGCGGAATAAACCGTCTGAAGCATGATTTTTACTCTTTGCGGGCGGAAAATACGCCCGCAAGGTTTCCCCTTTCATTTTCTGCCGCCGGGCGGCCTTTATTGGATTCCCGGAGGGACAAGCCTCCGCTCCGGCTCGTTTTTCTTTAAGTAAGGAGGCAAAGGGTCGCCCTTTCGGGGATTATTCCACCGAAAAGACGGTCAGCTCTCCGTAGAGGTCGCGGTATTTTACCTTGATTTTCGAGGCCTTTTCCGCTACCATCTCGTTGAAGATCCGCGCGCAGTAGCTTTCGCGGAACTCCTCCATGTTGTCCTTTACGTAGCTGTCCTCAATCGGGAGCCGGTGGATAACGAAGAGGGCGTAGCCCATGTCGATGACCTCCGAGATTTCCCCCTCGGCAAGCTCCTCGACGGCCTCCTCCACCTCGCGGACGATTCCCCCGACGGTGTAATAGTAGCCGTCCTTCAGCTTTTCGCTCATGGTTTCGTCCTCGCCGTATTCCTTGATGAGTCCGGCAAAGTCCTCCCCGGTAAGCGCCCTTTCCCGCACCGATTCGGCGAGGGAGGCGTTCTCCTCTTTGTCGTCGGTTTCGTCGTTTCGGATCATGACGTACTCAATCCGACGGAAGTTTTTCGGAATATCGTCGAGGAGAATTTCGTCGCTGCAGCGAATGACGCCGTTTGCCTCCGAGGTGACGTAATGATAAAGGTCGCTCCAGAGCTGGACAATGTTCTGAACATAGCGGAGGCTGTATTCCGTCATATAGGAGGCCTCGAGGGACTTCTTGAAGGCCTCCTCCCCGCCGAACTCCTCTTTTGAGGCCTTGATGTAATCGTCGATTTCCTTTTTCTGCTCCCTCGTCAGGCGGATATCGTACTCCTTTGCAAGCTCGGTAATGGCCTTGTTGCGGAGAAGAACCTCCATCGTCCGGTCGGAGAGCTCAAGCCCCGCCGAGACGTTGTCCTTCCAGTAGGAGTGGTCGCCGCCGTCCATATCGTCCCGGGTGTTGAGAAAGACGTAGCGGAAATAATCGTAGTAAATCTTCTCGCCGTCGAGGGTCAGAACGACCCGCTTATCGACGGGCTTCACGCCGCAGGAGAGGAGAAAGAAGGAGGAGAGCAGAAGGGCAAGAAGCCCGGCGGCCAGTCTCCGTACCGAAGGCTTCCTCCGGATCCCCTCGCGGGCGGGCTTTCTTTTCATGGCTTTTCGGGAAGAATTTTTCAAGAAAAAACAACTCCTTTGTCGGCTTGTAAGGCGCTTTTTCAAACCGGGTGATCCTCGGGGAGCTCGGTGTGACCTGCGAAAAAAGGAGGGCCGCCGCGGTTCGCAGAGAGCGAACGTCTGCGACAGCCCCCGGAAGGATAGCTCAGTTTTTCGCGTCGGAATCGATGGGAAGCCCTTTGAGCATACGGTCGGTGTCGCGGAGCATCTTTTCCACGCTGTCGCGGAGGACGTAGAATTCCCCTTTTCCGTTGATCGTGTAGAAGCACCGGCGCGTCGAATAGGTGTAAAAACGGTACTCCGTCTTCTCTCCGTTGTCAAGCTCCACCGTAAGGGTGGCAAGGGGCGTCATCTTGTCGATATCGGTTTCGTCCGCGTAGTTCTCCAGCCGGATGCCGAGGATGGTTTTGTAGAGCTGACGGAAGTTTCTCACGCTGTCAAGATCGTAGGGATTGGCCGCGCCGTTGGGGCGGATCTGAATCGTCTGCTCCGAGCCCTCAAGCGTGAAGAAGGCGTCGACCTCCAGATTTTCTTCCTCAAGGCCGTTTTCAATCTTCCCGCTGATTTCGATTTTGCTCACGTCGTTGATGTTCTCGGAGAAAAGGGAGGAGGTGACAAATTCGAGGATTCCCCAGTTGAGGAAGGGCACGTCGGCGATGTTCAGCTTCGCGACAAGGTGATAGACGGTCGTGTAGGCGTAGAGCGTCCCCTCCTCGTCGGGCTTGCTGAAGGAGACGTAGGTGTCGATGTCGTCGTATTTGTAGTGGGCGATGCAGTAGGCGGCGTCCGGGTCGAGTCCGAACTGCTCAAGAACGCTGTCGTCAAGGTCGTCGTTTCCGCAGGCGACCACCTCCGATCCGGTAAGGGCGGAGAGCGATTCAAGCACGGTGGTGTAGGCCGTCAGGTTGGGGGAAAAGTTGGCGGGCGCCAGCATTTTGTAGTCGTTGGTGCCGTCCTCCTTCCCACTCTCGGAGGGGGGAATCATGTCAATCGCGAGGAAAAGCTCCCCGTCCTTGACGATCTGAAAATCGTCGACCGACATATAGGCGGAGCTCGGAATCGGATAACCGAGGCTCGGCGTAATCAGGGAATAAACGTCGGCAAGAAGCGTCTGGCCGAGGGAGGGATCGAGAATGTAGACGGCGTCCCGGCCATCGTACATACAGTAGTAGCCGCCGCCGGTCGGAATCATATCCCCGATATAGACCTTGTGGGTGGTTTTTCCGTCCATCTGCGTCAGCAGATACCACGCGGGATTGTCGTCCTCTCCCAGCCCGTAGGCAGAAAGGTCTTCCTCCCGGTCGTCAAGCCGCCGGATCGTCAGGGTATAGCCGGAGCTTACCACAAGGGAGGTAAAGAGGTCGAGGTCATAGGGCACGCCCTCCATTCCCTTGATGTAAAACTTGTTGTCGTCTCCCCGGTAAAAGGTATAGGTGCCGTGTTCGTTGTGTACCTCAATGCTGAGAATGTCCGCCTGCTCCACGTGACGGAACATCAGAATCCGGTTGTTGGAGCCGAGAACCTCACCCTCAAGAAGCTCCGGGGGCTTTACCTCCGTGGTCTCGGGGGCAAGAAGGGGACGGACGAAGATAAGGAAAACGGCCAGCAGGAGGAGAAAGGCTCCCCCGCAGATCAGAATGGTGCGCAGCTGCTTTTTGATCATAAATACCGTCTCCTTGTGTAAACGACGGCGCCGATAATCAGGACGACGGCCGTGGGAAGGGCGGTGCAGATAACCGTCCAGCGGTTGGCCTCCGCGCGGGAAATCGTCAGCGATTCGTCCTCAAATACCTTGAAGTTGAGGTCGAGCGGAACGGTTTTCCGGCTGAAATTTTTCATGATGCTGAAGATGACGTCGCGGTTTCCGTACTGACGGCCGCCAATGTATTTGTCGTCGGCAAAGGAGGCGGTTCCGGCGGCGAGAACGTAGGAATAGTGGGGCTCGTTGCTGATATAGCGGTAATCGACCGACACCGCCATGAGGTTGTAGACGCCGCTTTCGGAGATCCCTTCCGGGAGGGAGCCACCGCCGAGCGCCGTCGCGTGCGCGGTTTTGTCGGGGGAGGTGGTGAGAACGGCGGCGGTCGTCCGGACGCTGCTTCCTACCGTTCTGTCCTCGTAGAGGAGGGAGACCGGCTTTGCGTTTTTGACGATCGTTTTCGGGAGGCTTTCAAGCTCCCGAAGGGCGCTTGTCAGCTGAGAACCGGCCCCTTCCGAGGCGTAATCGGCGATCAGCTCGGTTCCGTCCACCGAAAGGGAATTGTCGTAGTCGATGACCTTGGCCTGCCCGAAGGCGATGCCCCATTCCGAAAGGAGCTCGTCGAGCTCGGGGAGGGGGCCGCATTCGGCGTCGGAGAAGACCATCAGGCCGCCGAAGGAGCTGAGGAAATTGTCGATTTTTTTGATTTCGTTGACCTCGTCGTCGGCGCCGAGGTAGTCGAATTTCGGGCAGTTGATGACCATCACCTTCGCGGCGTCGTCGGGATCCTCCTTCGAGAGGTCGATCTTCCGCACGTCGTATCCGGCGTCCTCAAAGAGGCTCCACATGACCGTGCCGTCCACCGTCTCCCCGTGCCCGGTGACGAAATAGGCGATGGGGTTGTCGCCGACAAGCTGGAGAATCGCCGCGGTAATGCGGTATTCCCCGTTGAAGGCGTATACCGAACCGGAGTCGGAATCGAAGGTATAGAAGGATTCGATCGAGAAGATCTTCGACTGCTTCTTTTCCTCATTCGGGTTTGTAAGGTCGTTCTTGACAATGTAGACGCTTGTCGTCTTGGGATTGGAGACCGTGGTCGTCAGGTAGGCGTTGACGGCCTCCGGGTGGTTGATGATGTCGACGTATTCCACCTGAACAAAGTCGAATTTCTCTTCGTACTGCTTGGCAATGTTGTGGACGAGATTCAGCGTATAGTCGGAGACGAGCTGATCCTCATATTGGCAGAAAACGATCGAGATGCTGAATTCCTTCGTCCCCTGATAGTCGTCGAGCAGATCCACCGACTGCTGGGTGATTCCGTAAACCTGCTCCTTCGTCATGTCGATATACCAAAGGAATTTTCCGGCAAGCGCCGAGAAAACCGCGTTGATGATGACGACAAGAGCGATGCCCGCCGCCGTCAGTCCGACGGCGAAGGCTCCGTATTTCAGTCTGCGGTGCTTTTGTATTTTCTTGGCATAAAGATTGTTGTTCATGCTTTCACCTGTTCCTTCCGTTCAGTCTCACGCTTTAAGCCCAACGCCGCTTTTCGTAGACCCGTACCGCGAGGAACAGGAACACGAAGCAGATGGAGCAGTAATAAAGCGTCGCGGAGAAATCAAAGACTCCGTAGGTGAAATTGGAGAACCGACTGTAGATGGAAAGCCAGCTTAAAACCTGACGCACCGGAGCGAAGGGAATGTAGGAATTGAGAAGACTGATGACAAGGAAGAGGAGAATCATTCCGATGGTTCCGATGGCCGCAGCCATCTGATTTTCGGTAAGGGAGGAGACGAAAACGCCGATGGCCACGTAGGCGGCGCCGATGAGGAGAACAGCGATGACCGAGCCGAGGAGAATGGCGCCGTTATAGGCGCTCCCGGTTCCCGAAAGGTTCTTGGGGCCGAAGCGGAAAAGCGTCGTGAAATTGAAGCAGCTGAGGAGGAAGCTCCCCGCGAAGACCGTATAGGCGGCGAGGAATTTTCCCATCACCATTCCGCCGAGGCTGACCGGGGAGGTCATCAGAAGCTGTTCGGTTTTCAGCTTCTTTTCCTCACTGAAGGTTTTCATGGTAAGAAGGGGAATGAGAATCACCAGCGCGAAAATCAAGGTGGTAAAATAGACGGAAACCTGACTGTCGCTTCCCTCAAGAAGCGTGTTGAGGGAGAAGAGGCCGCCGTTTACCGCGAAGAAAATCGCCATGTAAATATAGCCGACCGGCGTTGTGAAATAGGAACGCAGATCCTTTTTAAAAATTGCTGTCATAATGTGCCATCCTTATCCTTTTATCGTTTCGCCCGGCGTTATCCGTTCTCCGGGGTTTTTCCGCGTCTTTTCCGCGACTTCGGCTCAAGCGGTCGGTCGGTAAGCGCAAGAAATACGTCCTCGAGGTTGGTTCCCGCCGTCTCGGCGCCGATGAGCGGCCAGTTGTTCCTTGAAAGAAGCTGGAAGAGCGGCTTGCGGATATCGATGCCGCTGTCGCTTTCGATGACGTAGCTGGTGCTGTCCATGTCGAGGTTTCCGAGGGATTCCACCGAGAGGACGCCGGGGAGCGCCCGAACCGCCGGGAGAACCTCCTTTGCGGGGCCGCAGATCTTGACGCTCATCCGGCGATTTCCTTCGACGGCGGCGGCCAGCTCTTCGGTCCTGCGGTCGGCGGTGATGCGGCCCTTGTTGATGATGATCACCCGGTCGCAGACCGCCTGCACCTCCGAAAGAATGTGCGTGCTCAGAATGACCGTGTGATCCAGCCCGAGCGTGCGGATCAGGTTGCGGATTTCGACAATCTGCCGGGGGTCGAGGCCGACCGTCGGTTCGTCGAGGACAATCACCTCGGGATTGCCGACCAGAGCCTGTCCGATTCCGACTCTCTGCCGGTAGCCTTTGGAAAGGTTGCCGATGAGCCGTCCCTTGACGTCGGTCAGCTTGACGACCTCAAGGATTTCCGCGATGTGCTTTTTCCTGTTGAGGGTACAGCCCTTCAGGTCGTAGACGAAATTCAGGTATTCCGTCACCGTCATGTCAAGATAGAGCGGGGGCTGCTCCGGCAGATAGCCGATTTTCTTTTTCGCCTCATCGGGAAAGTCGAGGACGTCCAGCCCGTCGATCTCCACCTTGCCGTCGGTGAAGGAAAGGTAGCCGGTGAGAATGTTCATGGTGGTGGATTTTCCAGCGCCGTTCGGGCCGAGGAATCCGACGATTTCTCCCTTGTTGACCTCAAAGCTGATTCCGTTCAGCGCATAAGAAGCGCCGTAACGCTTGGTCAGGTTTTCGATTTTGATCATGGTTGTTCCGGGTCTCCCTCCGTAGTTCATGGGTCTTGCGACAAAAACTCAAAATACAGTATAACACTCAAATATAAATAAATCTTGAACAAGCCGCCGGGATTCGGAATTTTGCCGGGAAATTTACAAAAAAGTCCGATGATTTTTACACAAACGCCTTTTTTTCGCCTCCCGACGCGCGGAAGGCGGGGGTTTTCACCGGAAAATCGCCTCTTTCCGCAAGAGCGGGAGGCAAGCGGAGGCTTCTTTCGTTTCTTTCCCGCGCCCCCGCCGCGAAAAAGGGCAAAAAATGAAAAAAATTAGAATTTTTTGATAATTTTCTATTGAAATTTTTTCGGGGGTGTGTTATAATCAAACCATCAAATATTTTTCTCGAAAGTGAGGATATTGTTATGTCAAGAGCCGAAATCAAAGCACGCGCGAAAGCACAGTTGGGGAGAAACCTTTTCGGAGGCACATGGTTGATTGCCATTGTGGTTCTTCTGATTCAGAGCGTTCTTTCCTCCATCCCGCTGGTCAGCATCATTGTGGCCGGGCCGATTACCTTCGGCGTCGCCGCCCTCTTCTTAAAGCAGGCGCGTGACGGAAAAACGATGGAAATCGGGGAGCTTTTCCGCGGGTTCCAGGAGGACTTCGGCGGCACCTTCCTTCTCTGGTTATTCACCACCATCTTCACTGCCCTCTGGTCGTTGCTTTTCGTCATCCCCGGAATCGTCAAATCCTACGCCTATTCCATGGGATACTATCTGAAGGCCGACCACCCCGAATACACATGGCAGCAGTGCCTGAGTGAGAGCCAGAGAATCATGAAGGGCCACAAGATGGACCTCTTCATTCAGGATCTCAGCTTCATCGGCTGGATGATCGTCGGATCCTTCTGCTGCGGAATCGGTACGCTGTGGGTCATGCCCTACATGATGGCCGCCCGCGCGCAGTTCTACGAGAGCCTCCGTTACGCTCCCGCCGCTGTCTGATTCTTCCCGGGACGAGAAAAACCGAAAAACCTTTCGGGCCGCTCGCCGCGTTTTGCGGCGGGCGGCTCTTTTTTCGCGGAAGACCGGTTTTCCGCGAGGGTAGATTTTTTTCGTGAGAGCAGATTTTTCCGCGAGGGTAGACTTTTTTCGTGAGGGCATATTTTTCCGCAGGGACGTTTCTTGCGGAAGCGACCTTCCGCAACCTGCTTTTCGCTGGGAGGATACTTCGCGCGAGGTCGGGAGCCCCCCGTTCTGCCGCCGCGCCTCTTAAGACCTCGCAGGAGGCCAAAGTCGGTCCGCCGTGCAGCACTTTTTTCTCATTTTTTACCGTTTTTTTGCCGTGGCAGTAGAAAAATTCACAAATTAGAGATATAATATAAATAGGAAAGCAAAAGGTTGCCGCTTTCCCCGGCGGGGAAAGCGGGAAAAGGGCTTTCCGGACGGTTTCCTTGACGGAATTTTGAAAAAAGGTTTCGGGAAATGTTTTTAGGGGAAGCCTTCCCGGGGAACCCTTTCCGGGAAAACTTTCCGAAAAAATACCGGGGAAATTTTCCTGCCCGGGCGCGCCTATTTTCGGAAGAGCGGCGCGGGGGCGAATACGGAAAAAGCGACGGGAAGGCCTCTTCCCGACTTGTGAGAGGAGTTTTCAGTATGAGAATTATCACCATTGGCCGACAGTTCGGAAGCGGCGGACGGGAGCTCGGCAAAAGACTGGCCGATTGGTTCGGCTTTGAATACTACGACCGCGAAATCCTTGAGGAAGTGGCGAAGCGCGCCAACATGAACGTCGATTATGCCGAAAGAATGCTGCTGAACGGCTCCTTTCACGGCTATACCCTGACCTACGGGAGAACCTTTGAATCGGTGACCTCCGTTTCCCCCTATCCGTCGGCGGGGATTCTCTCGGTTCAGAGAAGCATTCTGAAGGAAATCGGGGAAAAGGGCGACTGCGTCATCGTCGGGCGGAGCGCAAACGCGATTCTCGCCAGTCAGAAGCCCTTCCGCGTCTTTGTTTATGCGGATATCCATTCCCGGATTGAGCGGTGCCGCTCCCGCGCCGAAAGCGGGGAGGAGAATCTCTCCGACCGGGCCTATGAAAAGAAAATCAAGAAGATCGACCGGGCCAGAGCCTCCCGGCACAATCTGGTTTCTTCCTACAAATGGGGGGATCCCCTCGGCTATGACCTCTGCGTCAATACCACCGGCGTGGAAATCAAGAGCATCGTCGGCTCGGTGGCGGAATATGCCACCCATTACTTTGAAAACAACGGCATCCTTTCGGGCAAGGACGAAAGCGCAAATGAAAACGAAAGCGCAAGCGAAAACGCAAGTACAAGCACAAACGCGAACGCAAGCGAAAATGAAAGCGCAGGCAAAGACGCAAGCGAAAGCTGAAAGAAAAGCGCAAGGGAAGGCGTAAATGCCCGGGAAGCGGGGCTTGAAGCGGACGGCGCGGAAGGCCGTCTCCTTGACGCGACGCTTCCCGCGGCGGTATGTCCGATATACGGCCATAAATAACGGTCATAAATAGAAAGAAGGAAAAGAAGCGGCGCCCGCCGCGCCTGAGAGCCGGGAGGCGCCTTCGCGGGCCGCTTCTTTTTTGCTCTTCCTTCCCCTTGACTTTTTTTCCCGATATGATATACTGAGACTGCATTTTCCGGCGGCAAGGGCGCCGCCGAAAGGAGCTTTGGATGAGAAAATTTTTGGCGATTGCGGTGTGCAGAATTCTGCACTGGATAGGGAAGCGGATCGGGCGCGGGAGCAGTCTGCCGGGACAGGCCGCGCTGAAAATCTGCCCCGATATTCTTTCAAGAGTACGCCTGCCCGATACGGTGATTGCCGTGACCGGGAGCAACGGCAAAACCTCCACGGTGGAGATGATTGCCCACGTTCTTGCGGCGGCGGGGAAGCGCTTTTCCTATAATCGGGAGGGCTCGAATCAGATTGAGGGCGTGACGGCGCTTGTCCTCTGCAGCTGTACGCTGGGGGGAAAGTTCAAGAACGATATCCTCCTTATCGAGACCGACGAGCGCTACGCGAGGCACACCTTCCGCTATTTTTCCCCGACTCATTACGTCATTACCAACCTGTACCGGGATCAGCTCACAAGAAACGGGCATCCGCTCTGGGTCTATGAGGCGATTTTACCGAGCATTCCGAAGGACGCCGTCCTTCTGCTGAACGCCGACGACCCGCTGGTTTCCCTCTTCGGAAGGGGAAGGGAAAATACCGTCTGGTTCGGCATGGAGCGGCAGAGCTTTTCGACCGAGGAGCCGACGGGAATCTACGACGACGGAAAGTACTGTCCCCTCTGCGGGGGGAAAATGCGGTATGCGTACCGGCATTTTCATCACATCGGCGCTTACGCCTGTCCCGCTTGCGGGTACCGGCGGGAGGAACCGGCCTATCGGATTACCGAGGCCGACCTTGAAAACGGCTTTCTCACGATCAACGGAACCGACAAAATTCCGCTCGCCTTCCGGAGTCTCTACAACGCCTACAACGTCCTCGCCTGTTACGCGCTCTGCGTCACCGTCGGCATCGACCGGGAGACGGTGGTCGGGAGCATCGGGAACTATGTTCTGAAAAACGGGCGGGTCGTGAATTTTAGACTGGGGGAGGCGCTCGGCACCCTTCTCACCTCCAAGCATGAAAATTCCGTCTCCTACGATCAGTCGCTCCGCTATCTTGTCGGGCAGAAGGAGCCCTGCGCCGTCTGTGTCATCGTCGACGCCGTCAGCAGGAAGTATTTTACCAGCGACGTCAGCTGGCTATGGGATATCGACTTCGGAATCCTGTCCGCCCCCTGCGTGGAGGCCGTCTATCTCACGGGGCGGTATGCCTATGACCTCGCCGTCCGGTTCTCTTATACAGACGTCGATAAGCAAAAGCTGACGGTTCTCCCCTCCATCCCCGAGGCGGTTGCCGCCATGAAGAGCGGGAAGCAGAAGAGAATTTACGCCGTGACCTGCTTCTCCGACCGGGATAAGCTGCTGTCCCTCACCGAAATTCTTCCGAATAAGGAGGACGCGACGCCGTGAAAATCCGTCTTCTGCATTTATATGATGACCTCCTCAACCTCTACGGGGAGTATGCAAACCTTTCGGCGATGGAAAGGGCGCTTTCGGAACAGGGCCTTGAAGTCGAGACTGACCGAAAAAGCCTCGGCGATGAGGTGAATTTTTCGGAATACGACTGGATCACCCTCGGCGCGGGAACCGAAAAGGCGCTGAAAAGAGCCCTCGCCGACCTTCTGCCCCGCAAAGAGGGGCTTTCCACAGCCCTTGCGGAGGGGAGATTCCTTCTGGCAACCGGCAATTCCCTCTCGCTCTTCGGGGAAAAAATCACCGACGGGGAGGGAAGAGTGGAGCCGGCGCTCGGCCTCTTTTCCTATGAGACGAAGGTCAGCGGAAGCGAGCGGCGCCTGAGCGACGAGGTCTGCCAAAGCGACCTTCTTGAGGAGCCTTGCGTAGGCTTCATGAACACGGCGCAGAGTCTGTACGGCGTGAAAACGCCGCTTTTCAGGGTTCGACACGGCCTCGGAAATTCCACAGACGACGGGGGAGAGGGCTTCTTTGAGGGGAGTTTTTTCGGAACGCAGCTCACCGGGCCGGTGCTGATCAAAAACCCGCATTTTGCTTCCTTCTTTGTAAAGAAGCTGACGGAAAAGGCCGGGATTCCTTACCGGGAGCCGACGCCGGGGTACGAAAGAGCCGCCTATGAGGCGACGTTGAAGGCGCTTTGCGAGAGATTTGAAAAATAATGGCCTCGGGGGTAGGCCCTTTCATGGACGTTTCATACGCGTAAGCCGCTGCCGGTATTTTTCCCGCAGGAAGGACGTTTTCCCGATTTCGGAAGAAAAAGGCGGCAAAAAATTCCCCTATCCCCGGTAGGGCGTCAGATCCTTCACGCAGACGAGAATCAGATCCTCCCCGATATGCTGAATGCAGGCCCACGGAATCTTGATATCCGGTGCGTGGGAGAAAAGGCCGCCTTCTCCGGGGAGAACGATGGAGAGCAGTCTCGCGTCGCAGACGTCGACCTCAATGTCGCTGACAAAGCCGAGCCGCTTTCCGTCGGTGACGTTGATGACCTCCTTGTTTTTCAGATCGTTGATACAAAATCCCATAGCTGAAATCCGCTTCCCCGTGCCTGCTTATCGGCAGGCCGGGGGAGCTTTTCCTTTCAAGTTCTGGCGGGGCGTGCGGCACGCCGTCGCAGAAGGTCTTTCCTTTCGGTGAGCCTTCCTTTTTTGCCCGGTCTCGCCCCGTATCCCCGCCGTTTTATCCACTTCATTCTATTCACCGTGACGGGGAAAAATTCCGGCCGAAGGGAGCCACCCTTCCGCCGCGCGACGGGGAGTCATATTCCGGCGGCATGACGCATAGGAATGGGTAAAAAAGAAACGGTTTGAGGCACGGATGCGATTCCGTGACCGCCACGGAGGTTACACTATGATGAACACAAGCATTTACCGCGACATCGCGGAGCGTACCGGCGGCAACATTTATATCGGGGTTGTCGGTCCTGTCCGCACCGGAAAATCGACCTTTATCAAAAAATTTATGGAGGCGCTGGTGCTTCCCAACATCGCCGATCCCTTCGACAAAGAGCGGGCGAGGGACGAAATGCCGCAGAGCGCGGCGGGGAAAACCGTGATGACCGCCGAGCCGAAGTTCGTGCCCGACGAGGCCGTCGCCATCACCCTCGGCGACCGGGTGGGGCTGAAGGTGAAGATGATCGACTGCGTGGGCTACATCGTCCCCGAGGCGCTGGGGCATATCGAGAACGGCGGCCCGCGCATGGTGCACACCCCGTGGCAGAGCGAGCCGATTCCCTTCACCGAGGCGGCGGAAATCGGCACCCGGAAGGTGATTACCGACCACTCGACGGTGGGAATCGTTGTCACCACCGACGGGACGGTGGGGGAAATTCCGCGTGCCAATTACGTGGAGGCCGAGACAAGGGTCATCGGGGAGCTGAAGGCCATTCACAAGCCCTTCGCCATCGTGATGAATTCCGCCGACCCGTCAAGGGAGGAGAGCATCCGCCTTGCCACGGAGCTGGAAAACACCACCGGCGTGCCGGTGGCCCTCGTCAACTGTCTGGAGCTGAGCACGGAGGACATCCGGCACATCCTTGAAATGATTCTCCTGGAATTCCCGGTGCGGGAAATTTCGGTGGATCTTCCGGGATGGATCACGGCACTCGGAAAGGACCATCCGCTGCTCTCCTCTGTCCGGGGCGCGGTGCTGGAATGCGCGGAAAGGGTCACAAAAATCGGGGAGCTGGCCGAGGCCTTTTCCCCTCTGCGGGAGCAGGAGTTTATCCTTTCGGTCGAAACGGTCGGCACCGATCTCGGGAGCGGACGCGCGACGGTCAGCATACGGATGCCGGAGGAGCTTTACTATCGGACCCTCGGCGAGCTGACGGGCTTTGAGGTCGACGGGGAAGAGGCGCTGATCCGTCTCCTCCGCGAGCTCTCGGAGGTCAAACGGGAGTACGACAAAATCGCTCCGGCGCTGAAAGAGGTAAACGAAAAGGGCTATGGGATTGTGACGCCGGAGCTTTCGGAGCTGAGCCTTGAGGAGCCGGAGATTGTCCGCCAACCGGGAGGCTACGGAGTCCGGCTGCGAGCGAGTGGGCCTTCTGTCCACATGATCCGCGCGAGAATCGAGACCGAAATCAATCCGATTGTCGGAACGGAACAGCAGTCGGTAGAGCTTGTGAAATTTTTGGGTCGGGAATTTGAAGAGAATCCCGCGAAGCTGTGGGAATCGAACATCTTCGGGAAAACCCTGCACGAGCTTGTGAGCGAAGGGCTTCACGCCAAGCTCGACCGTATGCCGGACGAGGCGAGACAGCACCTCGGGCAGACACTTCAAAAGGTCATCAACGAGGGAAGCGGCGGGCTGATCTGCATCATTCTGTAAAGGGGTTCCTCTTTCCGGCTTTTTCCTCGAAAAACCGTCACGCAGGGAGTCAAGAGCACGGAGCCGGTTCCCGGTTTTTTCCACGAAAAATCGTTACGCAGAGGACTAAAGCGCGGAGTGGGCCTTCCCGGTTTTTGCCGCTAAAAATTGTTACGCAGAGGACTAAAGCGCGGAGCGGCCCTTCCCGGCCTTTCTTCCGCGAAAATCCGAAAACTCAGAAAAAAGCCAAAAGCGTGAGGCGCCCGGAAGGGAACCCCGCGCTTTTGACGTTCCGGAGGAAGAAAATACCTCCCCGCAAAGGGAAAAAGGGAAGCCCTTCCGGCTTTTTGTGGAGGAAAATTCTTCCTTTTTTTAAAGATGCCCCCTTTTGTATCGTTTTGACGAGCAAAAAATGAGAAAAAAGAAAAAGATTTTATCATTTAGGGGTTGATTTAGTCCTTCGTTTCCTGTATAATAATAGGTAAATCCAAAATTCAAAGGAGAATGAAAATGAGCGATTGTCCATATGCGGTTACTCACGAAGTTGAGAACATGACCTATGTTGCCAAGGGCCCGAAGCACGGCCCCGCTCCGATTCCGGAAGAGGGCAAATGGGTAAAGGCGTTCGATGTGAAGGACATCAGCGGTCTGACACACGGAATCGGCTGGTGCGCGCCGGAACAGGGGGCCTGCAAGCTGACCCTGAACGTGAAGAACGGAATCATCGAGGAGGCGCTGGTCGAAACGATCGGATGCTCCGGTATGACGCATTCCGCCGCGATGGCCGCCGAGATTCTTCAGGGAAAGACGCTTCTTGAAGCGCTGAATACCGACCTTGTCTGCGACGCCATCAACGTGGCGATGAGAGAGCTTTTCCTTCAGATTGTCTACGGGCGCTCTCAGACCGCCTTTTCCGAAAACGGACTTCCCATCGGGTCGGGACTCGACGACCTCGGCAAGGGACTCCGTTCGCAGGTCGGAACGATGTACGCCACCAAGGAAAAGGGCGTCCGGTATCTGGAAATGGCGGAGGGCTACGTCCTTGAGCTGGCTCTCGACGGAAACGACGAGGTCATCGGCTACAAGTTTATCCACCTCGGCAAGATGCTTGACGCCGTCAAGGCCGGGAAGTCCTATCAGGAGGCCTTTGAGAGCAATATCAAGACCTATGGCCGCTATGACGAGGGTGTCAAGTATATTGACCCCAGAAAGCAGTAAGAGGGAGGGTACACCATGTCGAACGATGTGAATTTTGAAGGCAAAGAAAGAAGAATGGCGGGTATTGAGGCCTGCATGAAGGAATACGGCATCAAGGATCTTGAGGACGCCCGCGCCATCTGCCTCGCCAAGGGAATCGACGTTGACGCCATCGTCAAGGGCGTGCAGCCGATTGCCTTTGAAAACGCAAGCTGGGCCTATACGCTCGGCTGTGCGGTCGCGATCAAAAAGGGAATCGTCAACGCCGCCGAGGCCGCCGAGGCCATCGGTATCGGCCTTCAGGCCTTCTGTATTCCCGGATCGGTCGCCCAGAACCGCAAGGTCGGCCTCGGACACGGAAATCTGGCCGCCATGCTGCTCCGTGAGAATACCAAATGCTTCTGCTTCCTCGCCGGACACGAGTCCTTTGCCGCCGCCGAAGGCGCGATCGGCATCGCCCGTACCGCCAACAAGGTGCGGAAGGAGCCGCTCCGCGTCATCCTGAACGGACTCGGCAAGGACGCCGCCTATATCATTTCGAGAGTCAACGGCTTCACCTACGTGCAGACGGAATTCGACTTCTATACCGACACCGTCAGCGTCGTGAAGGAAATCCCCTTCTCCAAGGGAGAAAAGTCGAAGGTTCGCGTCTACGGAGCGAACGACGTTCTGGAAGGCGTTGCCATTATGAAGCTGGAAAACGTCGACGTGTCCATCACCGGAAACTCGACGAATCCGACCCGCTTCCAGCATCCCGTCGCGGGAACCTATAAGAAGTGGGCCATCGAAAACGGGAAGAAGTACTTCTCCGTCGCCTCCGGAGGCGGAACGGGCCGGACCCTGCACCCCGACAACATGGCGGCGGGCCCCGCTTCCTACGGTCTTACCGATACGATGGGAAGAATGCACGGCGACGCGCAGTTTGCCGGCTCCTCCTCCGTCCCCGCGCACGTGGAGATGATGGGCCTGATCGGTATGGGCAACAACCCGATGGTCGGCGCCACCGTCGCCTGCGCCGTCGCGGTGGAAGAGGCAATGAAATAATCTTCTGACGGAAACGGCAAGGCTGGTTGTTATAAACAAGGGCCTTGCCGTTTTTTCCGTGTGGGGGATGGGAATCGGCAGAAAGGGTTTTGGCGTTTGCAAAGCCCTTTTTCAGAAGAAAGGACGCAGGACGATGAAGACAGAGCCATACGGCACTCCGGATCGCATTGAGGTTCGTGGCGGCAGAGTTCACAATCTGAAAAATATTGACGTGGATATTCCCCTCCACAAAATCGTGGGGATCGCGGGGGTGTCCGGCTCGGGGAAGTCCTCCCTTGCGTTGGGAATTCTCTACGCGGAGGGTTCCCGCCGGTATCTGGAGTCCCTTTCGACCTACACAAGGCGCCGGATGACGCAGGCCGAGCGGGCGCAGGTCGAAGAGGTTCTCTACGTTCCCGCCGCGCTCGCTCTGAGGCAGAGGCCGGGGATTCCCGGTATCCGGATCACCTTCGGCACCGGCACCGAGCTTTTGAACAGTCTTCGCCTGATGTTTTCCCGTCTCGCCTCCCACCGCTGTCCGAACGGTCACACCCTTCCGCCTTCTTTGAACGTGGCGGCGGGGTTGGAGCTGACCTGCCCCGTCTGCGGGGAATCCTTCTTCGCACCGTCTGCGGAGGAGCTCGCCTTCAACAGTCAGGGCGCCTGCCGCAGATGCGACGGAACCGGCACGGTGTATACCGTCGACGAATCGACGCTTGTCCCCGACGAATCGCTGACCATCGACGGGGGCGCCGTCGCCCCGTGGCAGACGCTGATGTGGTCGCTGATGAAGGATATCGCCCGGGAAATGGGCGTTCGGACCGACGTTCCCTTCCGCGACCTCACCGCAAAGGAGCGGGATATTGTCTTTCACGGCCCGGCGGTAAAAAAGCGCATCATCTATCAGAATAAGACCAGCGGCGCGGCGGGGGATATGGATTTCACCTATTTCAACGCCACCTATACAGTCGAAAACGCCCTTTCCAAGGTGAAGGACGAGAGCGGAATGAAGCGGGTGGAAAAATTTCTGAGGCAGGACGTCTGCCCGGAATGCCACGGAACCCGACTGAGCGAGAAGGCCCGGGTGCCGAAGCTGCGGGGAATTTCCCTTGCCGAGGCCTGCACCTATCCTCTTTCCGATCTGATTCGTTGGGTGAAGGGCGTCCCCAACTCTCTCCCAGAGGAGATGCGACCGATGGCGGAGAGAATCTGCGAGTCCTTTACCGACGCGGCGGCGCGGCTCGTCGATCTGGGCCTTTCCTATCTTTCCCTCGACAGGGCCGCCTCCACGCTTTCGACGGGGGAGCGGCAGAGAATGCAGCTGGCAAGAGCCGTGCGGAACCGCACCACAGGCGTGCTGTATATCCTCGACGAGCCCTCCATAGGGCTTCACCCCTCCAATACCGAGGGGTTGATCGGCGTGATGAAGGATCTGATGGCCGACGGCAATACCGTGGTTCTGGTCGACCACGACGTCAAGGTTCTTTCGGAGGCCGATTGGTTCATCGAGCTCGGCCCGGGCGCCGGAGCCTCCGGCGGAAGGATTCTTGCGCAGGGAACCCGGCGGGAAATCGAGGAGAATCCCGACTCCCGTATCGGGGGATTTTTGAGCGGAAAAACGAAAATCCGCGTCGGGGAGCCACTGCCGAAGGAGGAGATCTTCACCCTGGGAAAAGTGCGTCTTTCCACCGACCGTCTCCATACGGTAAAGCCGCTTACCGTCGCCTTCCCGAAGGGGCGGATGACCGCCGTCACCGGCGTTTCCGGCTCGGGGAAAACGACGCTGATCCTCGAAAGCCTGATCCCGGCGCTGGAGGCTTCCCTCTCGGGGAAGAAGCTCCCGCCGCATATTCGCGAAATTTCCGCCGAGGGGATTTCCCGGGTGAAGCTGATCGACGCCGCGCCCATCGGCGTCAACGTCC
Organism: uncultured Clostridia bacterium; assembly: GCA_947626065.1. Lineage (GTDB taxonomy): Bacteria > Bacillota > Clostridia > Oscillospirales > CAG-272 > Colimorpha_A. The sequence goes on from CANQQT010000003.1 coordinate 28,623, forward strand.
GGTCGACGGTGGCGACTTACGCGGACGTACACGACGAGCTTCGGAAGGTTTTCGCCAAGACCCCCGCCGCGAAGGCGGGAGGCTATAAGGCCGGGGACTTTTCCTACAACACCGGTCGCCTCCGCTGTCCGACCTGCGACGGAACCGGCGTTATCGGGCTGGACGTTCAGTTTTTGCCCGACGTGGAAATCCCCTGCCCCGATTGCGGCGGATCGCGCTATGCAAAGGAGGCCGGGAAAATCAAAAGGCTTCCGGGGCAAGGCGGGAAAGAGGCGTCTCTACCCGAGCTTATGGCTATGAGCATCCACGACGCGCAGGAGGCCTGTTCGGATTTGCCTCTTGTGGCAAGGCGCTTGAAGGTTCTTCAAGACCTCGGCCTCGGCTATCTGACGCTGGGAGAGGAGACGCCGGGCCTGTCCGGCGGGGAGGCGCAGAGGCTGAAGCTCGCGGGAGAGATGGGAAAAGGGCAGGCTGATACGGTGTTCGTCTTCGACGAGCCGACGATAGGCCTTCATCCCCTTGACGTCGAATCGCTTCTCCACGTTTTCCGCGGCCTCACCGAAAGCGGCGCGACGGTGATTGTCATCGAGCATGACCTTGACGTCATCGGCAACGCCGACTATGTGATCGACATGGGGCCGGGCGGCGGCGAGGAGGGCGGCGAGATTGTGGCCGTTGGAACGCCGGAGGAGATCTGCGCAAACGAAAAGAGCCTGACCGGGCGTTATCTGAAAGAGTATCAAAGAGAAGAATTTTGCAATCCATGATGAATACATAATACATGGCCGGGATCGACTTTTCCGACGCCGCCGGGGCTGTCTGAAAGAGCTTCCCTGAAAAAACAGAAACGGAGGGTGTGGGATGCCACTTCAAATCATTCGAGGAGATATTACCAAGCTGGCCTGCGATGCCATTGTCAACGTGGCCAACCCCTCCCTGCTCGGCGGGGGCGGAGTCGACGGCGCCATCCATCGCGCCGCCGGGAAGGAGCTCCTTTTGGCCTGCGAGAAGCTGGGGGGATGTCGGCCCGGGGAGGCCAAAATCACGGGCGGGTACCGGCTTCCCTGCCAATATGTGATTCACACCGTCGGCCCGGTATGGCGGGGAGGGAACAGCGGGGAGCGGGAGACTCTGACGAGCTGTTACCGGGAAGCCCTCCGCCTTGCCGCCGAGAAGGGTTGCCGGTCGGTTGCCTTTCCGCTGATTTCTTCCGGGAGCTACGGCTATCCGAAGGAGCAGGCGCTCAAGGTGGCGGAGGAGAGCATCACGGAATTTCTGCGCGACAGCGAAATGCTTGTCTACATCGTCGTGTTCGACAGGGATTCCTTTCGAATAAGCGAAAAGCTCTTCTCCGATATTGCCTCTTTTATCGACGACCGCTACGTAGAAGAGCATTCCTTCCCCCGCCGGAAGGGCGCGGAGGAGAGGACACAGCGTCAGGCACTCTTTTCAAAAGAGGAGCAAGAGCAGGATGCGGCGGATTTTGCGGCGGCTCCCGCGAAGGAAAGCATTGCCGCGCGGCCCTATACCGTCGGGAAGAGGCTGGATTTGCCGCCTTCCCTTGAGGAGCTGTTAAAAAAGGAGGACGAGAGCTTTTCGCAGGCGCTGCTTCGGAAAATTGATGAAAAGGGCATGACCGACAGCGAGTGCTATAAAAAGGCCAACGTCGACCGCAAGCTCTTCTCCAAGATTCGCAGTGACGTCCACTATCACCCCAGCAAGCCGACGGCCATCGCCTTTGCAGTCGCGTTGGAGCTGAGCCTTGACGAAACGAAGGATTTGCTCATGAAGGCTGGCTTCGCGCTTTCCCATAGCAGTAAATTCGATATCATCATCGAGTATTTCATCACCAACGGAAACTATAACGTGTTTGAGATCAACGAGGCGCTGTTCGCTTTTGATCAGGTGCTGTTGGGCGTTTGATTTGTCGCTTTTTAAGCGACCAAACCCTCCGAAAAAGGGAATAAAATAGAACCGTGAGGCCGGGACGGGCGGGAACGCTTGCAAGCGCTACGCCGCGCAAATATGCGCAAGTGCGTGCACAAGTGCTTGCACACGGGAAAGCGCAAGCGCCGCGCCGCCGGTGGAAATTTTATTCTTTTATCGGAGGGTTTTCAAATGAAAAACGAAGCGAAAAACAACACGACGGAGCTGGTCTTCATCCTGGATCGCAGCGGCTCGATGGCGGGCCTTGAGAGCGACACGATCGGGGGCTTCAACGCGCTGATTGAGAAACAGCGCCGGGAGGATGGTGAGTGCTACGTCTCCACGGTTCTTTTCTCCGACGAGAGCGAGGTTCTTCACGACCGCATTCCTCTTTCCGAGGTGCCGAAGATGACCGACCGGGATTACACGGTCGGCGGCTGTACCGCGCTGATCGACGCCATCGGCGGGGCGATTCACCATATCGCGAACATCCACAAATACGCCCGCCCGGAGGATATCCCGGCCCGCACCATGTTCGTCATCACGACCGACGGCATGGAGAACGCCAGTCACCGCTATTCAAGCGGTGAAGTGAAAAGAAGAATCGAGCAGGAGAAGGAAAAGCACGGCTGGGAGTTTCTCTTTATCGGCGCCAACATCGACGCGGTCGAGACGGCGAAGAGCATCGGCATCAGCCGCGATCGGGCGGTGGGCTACCGCGCCGACGCAAAGGGCACGCAGGTGCTCTACGAGGCGGTTTCCGAAACGGTGGGAAGGTTCCGGGGCGACAAGCCGGTGGAGGCCAGCTGGGGAAAGAAAATCGAAGAGGACAACAAAAGCCGCAAATAAATAAGGCAGAAGAAAATCCTCCGCGAGGCTTCAAAAGAAGCTTTGCGGAGGATTTTTCCTGTATCGCGGCCGCGCTTACGATCTTTTCGTCTTGATTCTCTGCTCCAGCGTCTGGCGCATCTCCTTCAAATGATCCGAAAGAGGCCGGTCGGAGCGGAAGGGCGCAAAGAAGGGATATTTCTGCTTCTTTTCCTCGTAGGCCTTCCGGATTTGCAGCTTCAGATGCTCGTACCGGACGACAACGTGATTTTCGGCGGCGAACTTTTTCAGCTTTCCGGCAATTTCGAGGGAATGGGACAGGTCGATGAGAAAGACGCCGAAGAAGAGGCCGATGACAAAGGAAAAGGCCAAGTTTTCCGAAAACCAGCGCAGGGTGTCAAGAATCTTCGGATGGACGAGGAAGTAATAGGCGGCGCCGAGCGAGGCCCAGATCAGGGAGAATTTCGGGCAGATCAGCCCGTTTATGTTCCCCCATTCCCGGCTGTAATCCCACAGGCGGAGATGGGCGACCTTCAAAAGGAAAATTCCGGCGATATATTCAAGCACCGTCATGGTGATCGCCATGATGACAAAGAGCATAACCTTCGGGTAGCGGAGGACTTCCATAAAGGGAAGCGATTCCAGCGAGGCGATCAGATAGAGAAAGCAAAGGCCGAAGCCGTAGAGGGGAAGATACGGGCCGGTGCAGAAGCCGGGGTTGATCCATTTCCGTTCGGGATTGGCGGAGGAGAGAAAGCGGCGGAACAAGAGCTCGATCCCCCATCCGGAAACCGCGCCGATAAAGAAGAGAAACGATAAAATGAGAAACAGATTCATGGTCTTCCTCCGTCAATTTTATAAGAATAAGAGGCCCTTTCCCGGCGGGACGGCAGAAGCTCTCTTTTCCCCTATTTTATCACGTTTTCGCGGCTTTGTAAATACAATTTTAAGGAAAATCCGCAGAACCGGTTGCCCGGCCCTGCGGATTTTGCACGATGAGGGGATTATCCTCTTTTTGTCGGCGGGAAGCCTTTCTCAGCTCCGCACCGGCTCGAGTTTGAAGCCGAAGCGGAAGGAGGTCTCGGCAAGGGTGTGCTCCGGGGAGCGGCTGGGGCCGCAGGAGGAGGAGCCGATGCCGGTCTGCCGGTAGTTCAGCGACAGATAGGTTTTTTCGGAGGGAACAAGGTCGCAGTCGTGGGCAGTCTTTTCGAGTTGCTTTTCGGAATAGTGCAGAGCGTTGAGCTCAAGCCCCTGCGGGGAGGTGACGCGGAGTCCCTGCCCGGTCGGGGAGGTGAGTTGCGCAAACTCCGTTGCGTAATGGTTCCCCGATTCCTGAGGGCGGACGGCGTGCTCGTAGTTCTCGGTTACCGTCGTGAAGAAGAGGGATTTTCTCGTCGAGAGGCGCTTGTCGGAATAGGAGTCGCCGGGGCCGTATCCAAAGTAGGAGAGGGCTTCGCTTCCCTCCGACAGGACGAGGTCGAAGCCGAAGCGCGGAAGCGGCGGGAGCTTCTCCTCGACAGAGGCGTCGCAGTCGACTGTGAGGGCGCCGCTTTTGTCCACGGTATAGGTGACGGTACAGCTTATCAGCGGCTTGCGGGAGAGCGGGGCAAGGCCGTGCTTGGTGGAAAAGGTGAAGCGCCCTTCCTCCGAAACCGCCTTCGCCTCATAGCAGAGATCGGTCAGACGGTCAAGGCCCGCCTGCTTCCAGTTGACCTTCACAATGCGGTCGTTATCGATGGGGGCGCGCCAGACCGAGAGGGCAGCCGGAGCGCTCAGCAGGGCCCTTCCGCAGTCGGTGATTCCCGCCAGCGTTCCCCGGAGGAGGTCAAAGGTATAAACGGTGTCTCCGACCGCCACGGTGACGGTATTTCCCGCCTCGGTGACAAGCAGGGCCTCGTCGCGCGGGGGAAGCGCCGGGGGCGTATAGGGCAGGGCGTTCAACGCCAGCTGACGGAAGCCGGCGACGCTTCCCTGCTTCGCCCACAGGCAGGAGCTTTTATAGATCAGCTCAAAGGTGAGGAAGGCGGCGCCTCCCGAAAGCTCCTCCTTCCCGAGGGGAAGGGTGAATTCCTTCGTCTGCCATGGGGCCACCGGGAGGGAAAGCATCCCTTCCCGGACAAGCGTCCCGTCGACCTCAAGAGACCACCGGATATCGAAGAAATCGGACAGGTCGGTAAAGAAGCGGTGGGAGGTGACGGAGAAGCGGCCGGAGGTGGGATCGACGGCGGCAAATTCCGCCGGCAGAAGCGCTTGCTTCAGCTCCTTCATTCCGCTGGAGGGGGTGCGGTCGGGGAAGACGAGGCCGTCGACGCAGAAGTTCCCGTCGTTGGGGAAGTCGCCGAAATCGCCCCCGTATGTGAGAACCGTCTTCCCGTCGGGGCGCTTTTTCAGCACCGAGTGGTCGCAGTATTCCCAGACACAGCCGCCGAACAGTCCGTCGTTCTCATAGAAGGCCTTCCAGTAATCGGAAAGATCCCCCGGGCCGTTGCCCATGGCGTGGCTGTATTCGCAGAGGAAGAGCGGCTGGGGCATATCGGGATTTTTCGCGTATTTCTCCACGCATTCGCTGACCGAGGGATACATCCGGCTCTGCAGGTCCACGTAGGGGCAGAAGCCCTTCTTTCTCTCCTCGGGATCCTCGGAGGAAAGAAGAGGCGCTGTGCGGCGGGAGCCGTCCTCCGAGTGGACGGGACGGGAGGGGTCGCGCCTCTTGAAATATTCGCTCATCAGGCGGTGATTGAGGCCGACGCCGCTTTCGTTTCCCACCGACCACATGAGAACGCAGGGGTGGTTCTTGTCCCTCTCAAGGAGCCGCTCGGCGCGGTCGAGATAGGAGGCCGTCCAGTCGGGGTTGTCGGTCAGTCCGTCCCAGTTTCCGACGGTCGTCATCCCGTGCGTTTCAAGGTCGGTTTCGTCGCATAGGTAGAGGCCGAGCAGGTCGCAGAGCCCCGGAAGACGCGGATCGTTCGGATAATGGGAGGTGCGGATCATGTTGATGTTGTTTTCCTTCATGATGAGAAGGTCGCGGAGCATATGGTCAAAGGGAGTGGTGTGGCCGAGGGTCGGGTGGCTGTCGTGGCGGTTGACCCCCTTGGCCTTGAACTTTTTCCCGTTCAGAAGGACGGTTTTCCCCCGAATCTCAATCTTCCGGAAGCCGACGCGGAAGGGGAGCACTTCCTCTCCGGCAAAGAGATATAAGGTGTAGAGACGCGGCTCCTCGTCGTTCCAGAGGGTGACGCCGGGAACCGGCACCGCGCTTTCTTCCCCGGCCTCTCCCTCCGCGACGGTTTTCCCGTCGGGGGAAAGGAGGAGGTAGCGGACCTTGAGAGCGTCGGGCTTGTCGAGCTCCATTTTCAGAAGGCCGTTTTCGTAGCTGTCGTCGGTTTCGGGGCGGAGGAAGACGTCGCGGACGTGGTCGGGGTCGCGGAAGAGGAGGTAGACCTCCCGGAAAATGCCCGACATTCTCCACATATCCTGATCCTCAAGGTAGGAGCCCTCGCACCACTTGGTGACGAGGAGGCGGATATCGTTTTCTCCGGGGTGAAGCTGTTTTGTGATCTCAATTTCGCTTGTGCAGTGGCTGACCTGACTGTAGGCGACGTATTCCCCGTTGATGAAGAGGTAGAAAGCGGAATCGACGCCCTCAAAATTGATATAAATCCTCTTGTTTTCGGTCTGGGCCTCCGTCAGGGTGAAGCTCCGGCGATAGAGGCCGCAGGGAACGTCGTTCGGGAGACGGGGCGGGTCGCAGGGGAAGGGATAGTTGACGTTTGTGTACTGCGGCACGTCATAGCCCCTCCCGAGCTGCATCTGCCAACAACCGGGCACCGGGATCCGGTCGGGCATGGCCTCAAATTCCTTTTCAAGGTCGACGATTTCATCTGCGGAGGGAAGGTAACGGAAGAGCCATTCCCCGCAGAGGCTCTTGAAAAAGGGAGAGGCGGCGCGGCCGGAGGCCGTCGTCGTCAAATCCTTTTTCGCCGCCTCCCGGGAGGCATAGGGGATGAAATAGGCCCTCGGCTTTTCGCAGTTTTCATGCTGAACCGCGAGGGAACGGTAGAGTTCTTTTTTCCAAAGCATCGGAAGCACCTCACTTTACGGGAGCCGGGCAAACGGGCAAAACAAAAGGCAAAGCGCCGAAGGGAAGCGCCTTCTGAGGACAGCCATCAGCAAAAAGATTTTTTGCGAAAAGATTTTTTGCGAAAAAGCCTTCCGCCGAAAAGCGTTCTGTCGCCCGGCATGATATTTTATAAAGGATATCACAGAATTTGCGGAAAGTCAAGCCGGGAAGAAAAAGACCGAATAAAAGGACAAAAAAGAACACACAATAACACAAGAAACGCGCGGAAAACCGGCCTCGAAAAATCCCCGCAAAGCCCGTCGCCACGGGGAAAATCCGCGCGGACGTATTTTTTCACGGAATTTCGTACCGACGCCGAAAATCCGCTCAAGAAAACAGCCCCGCGCGGCACGGAGGAGGGTTTTTTCGATCGCGCCGCCGGGGCGTCCGGCGATGCCGACTTTCGCAGGTGCGAGAGGCCGCGGAATGGCCGCGGCGCTGACTCTTGTAAAAAGGGAAGACCGCCGGAGGGGTCGGGGTGTCGGTTTTTACAGACAGCAAGGCGCAGACAGGTCGGAAGATTTATAGACGGCAGGGCGCGGACGGGTCGGAATCGCCGACGCACACGGGCGCAAAGGCCCCGCGCGAAAGCGTTTCCCCACGCCGCCGGAAAACGGCAGAAAGGAAGTCCTTTTCATGAATTTTTTTCTCCGCTTTCTCATCGGCTTCTCGGTGGGCCTCCTCTTTGCCCTCACGCTTCTGGCCGGCGCGCTCTGCCTCCTCTTTCTTTGAAGGCAAAAAGCGGCTTGCGGGGATTTTCGGCCCCGGGCCGGGCCGCACGGGGCTTTTTACGCCCCGTTATTTTTTGCCTTGCGGGGAAAAAGGCGCTTTTTCTGCCGAAAGGAGGCCTTAATTGTGAATTTATTTGAAAAAATTGAAAACCGCTATTTACAAGAGGCGAAGAATATGATAAAATGAAAGGTGGCAAAGGGAAGGAAATGCCTTTGCCGGTTCAGGACATAAAATCATTTACATATGGGAGGATATGAAATGGCAAGAAAAAAGATTTCCATGGATGGCAACACCGCGGCCGCGCACGTATCGTATGCGTTTACCGAAGTGGCCGCCATCTACCCCATTACCCCTTCGAGCGTAATGGCGGAGCTGACCGATTCCTGGTCGGCAACCGGGCTGAAGAACATCTTCGGTGATACCGTCAAGGTCATCGAAATGCAGTCCGAAGCGGGAGCGGCGGGCGCCGTTCACGGAAGCCTTGCGGCCGGTGCGCTTACCACCACCTTCACGGCTTCGCAGGGTCTGTTACTGATGATCCCGAATATGTACAAGATCGCCGGGGAGCTTCTCCCCTGCGTCATCCACGTGTCGGCACGCTGTGTGGCGTCCCACGCGCTGAACATCTTCGGAGACCATTCCGACGTTTACGCCTGCCGTCAGACCGGCTTTGCCATGCTCGCCTCGACCAACCCGCAGGAGGTCATGGATCTCGGCGCCGTGGCGCATCTGTCGACCATCAAGGGCCGCGTTCCCTTCATCAACTTCTTCGACGGCTTCCGCACCTCGCATGAGATTCAGAAGATCGAGGTGTGGGACTACGAAGACCTTGCTTCGATGGTGGACAAGGACGCCGTTGCCGCCTTCCGCGCCCGCGCGCTCAATCCGGAGCATCCGGTTCTCCGCGGCTCGGCGGAAAACGGCGATATCTTCTTCCAGCACCGCGAGGCCTGCAATCCCTATTACGACGCCCTGCCCGGCATCGTTGAGGATTACATGAATCAGGTCAACGAAAAGATCGGCACCGATTACAAGCTCTTCAACTATTACGGCGCCCCCGACGCCGACCGCGTCATCGTCGCGATGGGCTCCGTCTGCGACGTGGCGGAGGAGGTCATCGACTACCTGACGGCGGCGGGAGAGAAGGTCGGCCTGATCAAGGTTCGCCTCTACCGTCCCTTTGTCGCCGACAAGTTGGTTGAGGTTCTGCCGGCTACCGCGAAGAAGATCGCGGTGCTTGACAGAACGAAGGAGCCCGGCTCACTCGGCGAGCCTCTCTATCTTGACGTGGTCGCGGCTCTTGCCTCCAAGGGCGTGAAGGCCAAGGTCGTCGGCGGCCGCTACGGCCTCGGCTCGAAGGATACGCCTCCGCAGTCGATCTTCGCGGTGTACGAAAATCTCCGCCTTGAGGAGCCGAAGAACGGCTTCACCATCGGTATCGTCGACGACGTGACGGGACGTTCGCTTGAGGAAAAGCCGGCGCCCGACACCTCGGCGAAGGGAACGATTTCCTGCAAGTTCTGGGGTCTCGGCGGCGACGGAACCGTCGGAGCCAACAAGAACTCCATCAAGATCATCGGCGACCATACCGACAAGTACATTCAGGCCTACTTCCAGTACGACTCCAAGAAGACGGGCGGCATCACGATTTCCCATCTCCGTTTCGGAGATTCCAAAATCCAGTCTCCCTACTACATCACCAAGGCCGACTTCGTCGCCTGCCACAACCCCTCCTATATGCTGAAGGGCTATCAGATCGTGCAGGACGTCAAGCCGGGCGGCACCTTCCTCCTCAACTGCCAGTGGACGGCGGAGGAGCTTGAGAAGCATCTGCCCGCCGAGGTCAAGAGATACATCGCCGAAAACGGCATCAAGTTCTATACCGTCAACGCCATCGACAAGGCCCGCGAAATCGGTATGGGCAAGCGCACCAACACCATTCTTCAGTCGGCCTTCTTCGCACTCGCCAACATCATGCCGATTGCGGAAGCGGTGGAGTACATGAAGTACATGGCGAAGAAGTCCTACTCCAAGAAGGGCGACGCTGTGGTCGAAATGAACTACAAGGCCATCGACGTCGGCGTCGACGCGCTGGTAAAGGTCGAGGTTCCGGAAAGCTGGAAGAACGCCTCCGACAGCAAGGAGGAAACGGAAATCACCGGAAGCCGTCCCGAGCTCGTCAAATTCGTGAAGACCGTCGTTGAGCCGGTTTCCAAGATGCTCGGCGATACGCTCCCCGTCTCCGCCTTTGAGGACAGCGCCGACGGTACCTATCCGCAGGGCGCTTCCGCATACGAAAAGCGTGGCGTCGCTGTCGACGTTCCGGAATGGATTCCCGAGAACTGCATCCAGTGCAACCAGTGCGCCTTCGTCTGCCCGCACGCCACCATCCGTCCCTACCTCCTGAACGCTTCCGAAGTCGAAGCGGCTCCCGAGGCCACCAAGTATACCGCCAAGACCCTCGGCAAGGACGTGGCCGACTACCGCTTCACCATGGCGGTGAGTCCCCTCGACTGCATGGGCTGCGGCCTCTGCGTCAACGTCTGCCCGGTGACCGCGAAGGCCAAGGCGGCGGGAACGCCGGAAAAGGCGGCGATCGTCATGAAGCCGCAGGAGACGCAGGCCGACCAGCAGAAGGTCTTCGACTACTGCGTCGAAAAGGTTACCAAGAAGCCGACCTCCTTCCCGCTTCTCAAGAACAGCCAGTTCGAGCAGCCGCTGCTGGAGTTCTCCGGCTCCTGCGCAGGCTGCGCCGAGACCTCCTATGCAAGGCTCATCACCCAGCTGTTCGGCGAGAGAATGTATATTTCCAACGCCACCGGATGCTCTTCGATCTGGGGCGGTTCGGCTCCCGCAACTCCCTATACGGTCAACAGAGATTCCGGACGCGGTCCCGCATGGGCCAACTCCCTCTTTGAGGACAACGCCGAGCACGGCCTTGGCATCTACCTCGGCCAGAAGACGATCCGCAACCGTCTGATCGGTTACGTGAAGGAGCTTCAGCAGATGGCGAAGAGCGAAGAGGTTCTCAGCGTCATCGGAGAGTACCTTGACACCGTGGACGACGGCGCGAAGAACGACGCGGCGGCGAAGAAGCTGATCGGAGTGCTGGAAAATTGCCAGTGCGAGACCTGCCGTGAGCTCCGCGAAAAGATTCTTGCCGAGAAGGATTACCTCTCGAAGAAGTCAGTCTGGATCTTCGGCGGCGACGGATGGGCCTACGACATCGGCTTCGGCGGCCTTGACCACGTCATCGCCTCCGGCGAGGACGTCAACATCATGGTCTTCGACACCGAGGTCTATTCCAACACCGGCGGGCAGGCCTCCAAGGCCTCCAACATCGGTCAGGTCGCGCAGTTCGCGGCCGCCGGTAAGTCGATAGGCAAGAAGGATCTCGCGCAGATCGCCATGTCCTACGGATACGTATACGTGGCGCAGATCGCGATGGGCGCCGATATGAATCAGACGCTGAAGGCGCTGACTGAGGCGGAAGCCTATCACGGGCCTTCCCTCGTCATCGGCTACGCTCCCTGCGAAATGCACGGCCTGAAGGGCGGCATGACCAACTGCCAGGGCGAGATGAAGAGAGCGGTCGACGCCGGATACTGGCAGATGTTCCGCTACAATCCGACGTTGAAGGCCGAGGGCAAGAATCCTCTCACCATCGATTCCAAGGAACCCACCGCAAGCTACATTGACTTCATCAAGAGCGAGAACCGCTACAGCCGTCTGGCTCAGGCCTTCCCGCAGAGAGCCGAGGAGCTCTTTGCCAAGGCGGAGAAAACGGCGAAGGCGAAGTACGAGCATCTGAAGAAGCTGGAAGAGCTTTACAAGGTGTAATTGTAATACAAGGCGTTGTAATAAGGCGTAAGATACGGCGTGTCGAGGCGAAAGCGGAAAGCGCCGAACCCAACGCCTGTTACAACCGTCCGAAGAAGTCGCGGGGCACGGCGTTATGCGGTGCCCCGCGCGCCTTCCCGTTTCAAGGGGAGGAGATGAAAACGGAAGCGTTTTGAACTTTGAAAGGAGAGAATCACATGGATTTTTTGGAGCTTTCCCACGAAAGATGTTCGGTTCGCAATTTTGATCCCCGACCGGTCGGGGAGGAGACGCTGGAGAAGATTCTTGAGGCCGGACGGCTTGCGCCGACCGCCGTCAATGCCCAGCCGCAGAAGATTTATCTGCTGAAAAGCCGGGAGGCGCTGGAAAAGCTGCGCGGCGTGACAAGAATGGCCTACAACGCGCCGGTCGTTCTGATGGTTTGCTACGACGAAAAGGTCAGCTGGAAGGCGACGCCCTACGGGGATACGTACGATTCCGGGGAGATGGACGCCTCGATCGTGACGACCGCCATGATGATGCAGGCGGCGGAGCTCGGCGTCGGCTCTCTCTGGGCGAGGGGATTTAAGGCGGGGGATATCGAAAAGGCCTTTGCGCTCCCCGAAAACATTCATCTGGTCTGCCTCCTTGATTTGGGCTACCCGGCGAAGGAGGGTGGGCCCTCCGAGAGGCATTCCCTGCGCAAGCCGCTGAGCGAGACGGTGACAGAGCTTTAAAAAGGCCAAGGGCCAAAAAAGACGGGAGTTATGATGAAGGCAAATTACCACACCCATACCGCGCGGTGTCACCACGCGGTCGGGGAGGAAAGAGAGTATATAGAAAACGCGATCAAGGGAGGCATTCAGGTGCTCGGCTTCTCCGATCACACCCCGCAAATCTTCCCCGACGGATATGTTTCCGGCGTCCGCATGACGCCGGAGGAGGCGCCGGAATACGTGGGAAAGCTACGGGAGCTGGGGAAGGAATACCGGGATGATATCGAGCTTCTGGTCGGGTTTGAGGCGGAGTATGCAAAGGAAATGTTCGGGGATCTGACCGCCCTTTGCAGGAGGCTCGGCGTCGATTACCTGATTATGGGTCAGCACTGGCTTCTTCGGGAGGAGCCCGACCGTTGGTGCTTCAAACCGAATCCGAGTCGGGAATGGCTGACGCTCTATGTGGATCAGGTCATCGAGGGGCTTTCGACAGGCGCCTTTACCTATCTTGCCCACCCCGACGTGATTTGTTATACCGGGGATGAGGAATGGTATCAAAAAGAGATGACAAGGCTCTGTAAAGAGGCGAAGCGGATGGCGATTCCGCTGGAGGTCAATATGCTCGGCCTTGTCACCGACCGCCCCTATCCCTCCGAGCGGTTCTTCCGCATCGCCGCCGAGGTGGGGAACGAGATTGTCGTCGGCTGTGACGCCCATTCCCCGGAGGCGCTTTCCGACCTTGTCGGGCAGGAGAGGACGCTCTCCTTTGCAAGGGCGTTGGGGCTTGAGCCTCTGACGGAGGTTTCTCTGCGGAAAATTTGATTTTCCGCGCCGGTTGGGAACGGGTTTCCCGAGAAGAATTTTCAGAAAACGGTTTGAGAAAAGGTTTTCAGGAAAAATTTTCAGAGAAGGCCCCGGATAAAATTTTCGGGAAAGTCTTGAGAAAAATTTCCTTGAAACGGTTTGTAAAAACGGTTTTTAGGAAAAGAGCGATCCGAAAAATTCAAGAATTTTGAATCGAAGGACATATTCGGGGCTTTCGGAGTCGGTGAGAACCCGAACCTGTCCGGGGGTGAAACCGGCCTGTACCAGCTCCTCCCGTGCCGTCGCCGTTCCGGTGCAAAGCGGGGGAAAGAGGACGCACCACCAGTTTTTGCCCTCCGCTTCCCCGATTTTCACCCGCAGGGAGCTGTAGATCCCCGCCGGAAGGCGAAGGTCTTCATACTCCCGCGTGGGATAGGCCTCCCTGCCGAGGGAAACACTCACCGGAAGGGGGCATCCGTTTTCCCGAAGCGTCTCTTCCGCCGCGGCGCGGAGCTCCTCAAGGCGGGAGGAGACGGCAGACTCCGCCTCTTCCCGGGTTTTCAGTTCCGAGGTGCATTCGGCGACGAGGGAGAGGACGGTGTCGCGCACCTTAAGCTTGAGGGCTTGGTCCTCCTCGGAGTCGGAATTGGCAATGACGTGCAGGCGAAGCACCTTTTGATAGATTTCCCCCTCGCCGTGAAGGGGAAGAGCATAGAGGAAAGCCGCCAACAGGGCGGTAAGAAGGAAAAGAATTCCTGCTTTTTTGGAAAAGTGTTTCATGGCTTCAAATTGCGCCGGGGAACCGTGCGCCCTTTCGTGTTCTTTCGGATTCCTTCGCATCCGGAATCCAATTTTCAAGGCCTCGAAAGGAGTATCGTCGTCGGCGCCTCGCTTTATTCGCAAAAGGAAAAATTTTCCGCAAGAAACGACCGGAGCCGCAAAAGGCAAAAAATTCAAAGCGGCGGGGCCGGGAAACCGGAATTTCCGCCGCGAAAACGCCGGAAGAAAAAATCCCCGGGACGGGGAAAAGGAGGGTTTTATGCTTCATTCCACCCTTTGCTATCTTGAACGGGAGGGGCAGGTTCTGATGCTCTTCCGGGACAAAAAGAAAAACGACGGCAACCGCGGGAAGTGGATAGGCGTCGGGGGAAAGCTGAAGGAAAGCGAGAGCCCCGACGAGTGCCTTCTGCGGGAGGTCAAGGAGGAGACGGGGCTTACGCTGACCTCCTATGCCCTGCGGGGGATCGTGACCTTTGTCTCCGACCTCTGGGAGACCGAGCAGATGTATCTGTTCACCGCCGACGGCTTTACCGGGACGCTGACCGAATGCGAAGAGGGAACGCTGGCGTGGAAGAAAAAGGAGGAGCTGTCCGACCTTCCGATGTGGGAAGGGGATCGTCTCTTCCTTGATTTGCTCCGGGAGGGGGCGCCCTTCTTCCTCATGAAGCTCGTCTACCGCGGCGACCGGCTGGTGGAGGCCCGCCTGAACGGAAAGGAGATCAACAGATGAAGGAACCGGAAGGGAAAAAGAGGGCAGGAGGCCGACCGTCGCGCTGTGAGGATTGCGTCTGGTACGATTACGACGAGCTTTACGGGGACGACGTCTGCCGGGCGGACCTTGACGAGGACGAGATGGGCGATTTTCTCTCTTCCCACACGGGGGAGTGCCCGATGTTCCGTTATTACGATGAGTACAAAAGCGTACAGAAGCAGAACTGAGGAAGCCCTGAAAAAGACCGCGATTTCAGAACAGGGCGATTCCGCGCAGAAACTGCCGGCGCAGGCGGTGCAAGCGCTTCCGGGGGAACTGTTGGCGCAAGCGTTTCCGATGCCGAAAACGGTTCGCTCGGGAAGGCGCTCCCTCTGTCTCGAAATCAACGCGGCGGGGGAGCTGATTCTGCGGGCCCCGTGGGGAGCCGGTGAAAAGGAGATCGAAGCCTTTCTTGAAAGGCACCGGGGTTGGATTCTCCGTCACAGGGAAAAAATCCGCTGCGAGGGAAACGGCGGGCCGACGCTTGAGGAGCTGAGGCGGGAGGCGAAGGTCTATATTCCCGGGCGGGTGGAATTTTATTCCCGGCAGATGGGGCTTGTCCCGGCCTCGGCGAAAATTACCTCCGCCAAAAGGAGCTACGGGAGCTGCAGCGGGAAAAACGCTCTCTGTTTCAGTCTGTATCTGATGAGAAGCCCCAAAGAGGCGGTCGATTACGTAGTCGTACACGAGCTGGCGCATATCCGGTATAAGAACCACGGCGCCGCTTTTTATCGGCTGATCGGATCGGTTCTCCCCGATTATCCCGCGAGAAGAGCGCTTCTCGGGAGGAAAGAAGAAAACAAATGAAAGCAAAAGAAAAGCGCCGGTGCGTGAAAATTTCACAAACCTGCGCTTTTATTCTGCGAAAAGGCGACATTCGCTGGTAGGGAGCCGCCTTACAAGGGCGAGGGACACGCTCAGAGGTTACGCTCAAAGGTACGCCCAGAGGTTACGCTCAAAGGAACGCTCAAAGGAACGCTCAAAGGAACGCTCAAAGGAACGCTCAAAGGAACGCTCAAAGGTACGCTCAAAGGTACGCCCAAAGGTACCCCAAAGGTACGCCCAAAGGTACCTCAAAGATACGCTCAAAGATACACGAAAAGGTACGCTCAGCGGCCATACACAGCGATTTGCCCGGCGCTTACGCTCTTGCCACCACGGCGCGGGCGAACTGGGAGGCGGTGCGGCCCGATTTTCCGTTGTAGAAGGCGGCCCACCGCAGGGCCTCCGCCCGGATTTCGGGGGTGAAGGCGATTTCGTTTTCCCGAAGAATCCCTTCGATGATGTTCAGATATTCGTTCTGTCCCGGGCTGACGAAGGAAATCCGGATGCCGAAGCGCTCCGAGAGGGAGAGCTTTTCGTTGCGGGTGTCGCTGACGTGCACGTCGCTCCCCTGCCGCTCCTCCCACGTTTCGTTCACAAGATGGAAGCGGTTGGAGGTGGCGATGAAGAGGAGGTTGGCGGGCTGGCGCTCAATGCCTCCTTCCAAAATGGTTTTCAGCGCCTTATAGTTGGTGTCGTCTCCCTCGAAGGAGAGGTCGTCCATAAAAACGATGTAACGGAAGGGCATTCCTCCTACCGTGCGGACGAGGGCGGGAAGCTCGGCAAGGTCCTCCCGTCGGATCTGCACGAGCCGGAGGCCCTCCCGGTAGTATTCGTTCAGCAGTGCCTTGACCATAGAGGATTTTCCGCAGCCGCTGTTTCCGTAGAGGAGCACGTTGTTGGCGGGCCGCCCCTCCAAAAAGGCGCGGATGTTGTCGGTCAGCTCCTGCTTCTGCCGCTCAAGACAGAAGAGGCTGTCGAGCCGGATGGGATCGGGGTTTTCGATGCCGACGAGGCCGTTTTCCCACCGGAAGGCGAGGTATTTGGCCGCCTCTCCCGCCCCGAAGGCCGTATAGTGGGCAATCAGCGCCGCAAGAAAGTCCTCCGGCGTGTCGGCGGCGACGAGCTTTTCAAACGATTCCTGATACTCGTGGAAGGGCAGCGTGCGCCTGACGGACGGCAGATAATCGGCAAGCGGCCCCGGCTCCCTCTTTCGTGAGAAGAGCTCCGCAAGATCCGCAAGGGTGGCCTTTTTCAGGCTTTCCCCCGGGATTTTCTTTTCGGAACAGAGGGCGGAGAGGACGTTTTCCTCCTCAAGAAGACGGGAGACGAAATATTCCTTTTCGACCCGGTCGGTCACGGCTTGCTTTTCGGCAAAGAGAACGATGTCCCTGTCGGTGGGCAGGGAAGATAATTTTTCATGAAAAACAAACAAAACGGTTCCTCCGTGTATGAGAATACCGCCTCTCCCCGGTGGACGGGGAGAGGCGATCGAAATTGATGCGGGGAAGGGGCTTCCCCGCGGTGCGGCAGAAGGTTATTTCGCCTTTTTGCGGGAGAGCATCAGGTTGACGATGATTCCGAGAATCAGCGCGCAGGCAACCTCGGTGAGCTCCACCTTTCCGAAGCTGACGGTCAGGCCGCCGATACCGGCGATGAGAATCGCCGAGACGACGAAGAGGTTTCGGTTTTCCTCAAGGTCGACCTTCTGAACCATCTTAAGGCCCGACACGGCGATGAAGCCGTACAGGGCGATGCAGACGCCGCCCATGACGCAGGAGGGAATGGAGTTGACGAAGGCGACGAAGGGAGACAGGAAGGCGATGATCATCGCGCCGACCGCAGCCGCCAGAATGGTGACGACGGAGGCGTTACCGGTGATGGCGACGCATCCGATCGATTCGCCGTAGGTCGTGTTCGGGCAGCCGCCGAAGAGCGCACCGGCCATCGAACCGACGCCGTCACCGAGGAGGGTGCGGTGCAGACCGGGATCGACGAGGAGGTCCTTTTCGATGATGGTGGAGATGTTCTTATGGTCGGCAATATGCTCGGCGAAGACCACGAAGGCCACCGGCACGTAGGCGACGGCGAGGGTGAGGAGATAGCTTGCCGAGACCTCGCGGACGCTCTTGAAGGCTGTCAGGAAGGTGAAGTCGGGGAGCGCGAAGAAGGTGGAAAGGGAGACCGCGCCGTCCTTGAGAAGGGCCGTGAAGGGCGAGAAGTCGACGATCATCAGCGCCGGATTCTTCAGGGCAAGGCCGAGGAGATAGAAGACGCAGGCGGCGGCATAGCCGGAGCAGATACCGACGATAAAGGGAATCAGCTTGATGAATTTCTTTCCGTAGGTGGAGCAGAGAACGGTAGCGAAGAGGGTGATGAGGCCGCAGACGAGGGCGACGTAGACGGAGCCCTGTACAGAGCTGAGCGTATAGTTCCCGTCGTCATCCACGGTGACGGTGATTTCGGGGTGGAGCTTGTCCTCCGGGATTTCTCTCGCCGCCGGGTCAACGTCCTTGTCGGCGACAAGGTATTCCGTTCCGACGACGACGTCGTTCCCCTCGATGCTGTCCTTCTTTACCACTTCGATAATCTGATAGTCGTTTGCGTCGTAGCAGGTCGTGTGGTTGACGTTTCCGAGGTCGCCGATGGCGTTTCCGGCGAGGGAAAGGCCGATGATGGCGACGGTCGGCCCGATGACGACGGCGGGCATCAGGCGGTTAATCCATTTGACGCCGACGAATTTTACGACCAACGCGATGATGACGTAGACGATTCCGGCAAAAACGGCGCCAAGGATGAGGCCGAGGTATCCGAGGCCCATCGAAATGCCTCCCGCGAAGGCCGCGGCCATCGGCTTGATGAAGGCGAAGGAGGATCCGAGGAAGACGGGGCTTCTGCCCTTGGTGAAGAGCAGATAGACGATGGTGCCCACACCGGCGCCGAAGAGAGCGGCGGCAGGGCTCATGTCGTGGCCGACGATGACGGGGACGACAAGCGTTGCCGCCATAATCGCGAGGAGCTGCTGAATCGCAAAGACGATCAGCTGGCCGAATTTCGGCCTGTCGTTGATGTTGTAGGTGAGTTTCATGGGGACCTCCTTTATAATTCAGCCTGTCGGCTAAAAATTTATCGTAGGAAAGCGCCTTTGAAGAGTCTTTCAGGGTCTTTCGGAACCTTTACAGAGCCGTTGCCCAACCTTTCTTCACTTTTTTTCAGAGTCCTTGCCAAAGCCCTCGCCGGGAGAGGTGTTGCCTTTGCCAGAGCCTCGGGCAAAAGTCTTTGGCAGGGCCTCGTCAAAGCCTTCGCCGGGGAGCGTTATCGCTTTTGTCAGATTTTTTGTCAGGAGTGCGCGGAAGCGTCGGCGGCTCCGCTTTTTTCATAGAGGTCGGCGGCGTCCTCCCCGTCGGTCTCGGTAAGGCGCACGGCGACGGTTTCCGCCCGTGAGGTCGGCACGTTTTTCCCGACGTAATCGGCCCGGATGGGGAGCTCGCGGTGGCCCCGGTCGATCATCACGGCAAGGCGGATGGCGGCGGGTCGGCCGAGGCGGAAGAGCGCCTCGATGGCGGCCCGGACGGTGCGACCGGTGTAGAGAACGTCGTCGACGAGGATCACTTTTTTTCCCTCAATCGGGAAGGGAATGTCGCTTCCCCGGACGACGGGCATATCGGAAAGGAGCGTCAGATCGTCGCGATAGAGGGTGATGTCCAGACTCCCCACCGGGACGGCGGTTCCCTCAAATTTTTTTATGTTTTCGGCGATGCGGGAGGCCATCGGCACGCCGCGCGTGCGGATTCCGATGACACAGAGGTTGTCCCCACCGCCGTTTCTCTCGAGAATTTCGTGGGTAATCCGGACCAGCGCCCGGTTCAGGGCCGCCCCGTCCATGATGCGCGATTTGTATCTTGTTTCCATTCGCCTCTCCCCCGGCCGGTCGGAATACAGAAAAAAGTCCTGCCGCCGGCAAGACTTGTCCCACTATGCAGATCTTGCCGGTCTCTCTGTACCGGATTAAAGATTTTGTTTGCTTCATTATAGCACGGCGGAGAGAAATTGTCAACAAAAATTTCACGGAATTTTTATATTTCGTCAGAAATCGGCTGGGAAATGATTCCGGGCTAAAAAATTGACACTTTGGCAACAAAATATCTTCAATTTATTAAGAGAAAAGTTATATACTTATCTTTATAGCTTTTCTTTTCCCGGGAGATACCGGCGGTCGACGCCTTTTCGGCCAAACGGCTCGGGGAAACGGCGGGGAATCGGCACGGCAAATGCGCGAATACCTCGTCGGGCGCAAGGCCCGCGGCGGCCAAGGCCGCAAAGCGTTTCCACGCTTGAGGCCATGCGCAACCGAAGCAATTCACACCTGAAGCAAGTTACACTTGAAAAAATTTTCACGTGAACAGGATTGGCCGCGAAAAATTCACGCGGCGGGGCCAAAGGCCTGAAATTCAGACAAAGGATGGTGTCAGAGAGTGCCTCTCAACCGACAGCAAACAACCGGATTTCCTCTTCCGCGGGAAGGCGCGGAGCGCCGCCGCGTGCTGGCAAGGCGGGATATTGCGGTCAGCATGATCTTTTTCACGCCGGCTATTTTCTGGCTTGAAATTCTGACTCGCCTCTTTACCTTCGGGGGAATGCGGCCTATCCAGTTCTTCTATATCCTCCTTTTCACAGTCTCGTGGGGAGCGCTTTTCTCCTTCGGCCTCTCCTTCATCACGAATAAAAAGGCGCGAAAAATCACCGCCGCGGTCCTGCTCGGCGTCATTACGGTGATTTTTTCGGCGCAGACGGTCTATTACGAGGTCTTCAAGACCTATTTCAGCTGGGATTCCGTCGGCATGGCGGGACAGCTTACCGACTTCTGGCGGGAGGCGCTGACGGCCATCGGAAAGTGCATTCCCCGCATCCTCCTTCTCTTCGTTCCCTTTGCCCTCCTTCTGCTCTTTTTCAGAAAATTTTCCCATTTCAAACGGGTGCCGGGAAAGCAGAAAGCGCTTCTCGTCCTTGCCGTCTTCCTCTCCTTCTCGCTCAACGCGGTGATGATTTACGCAGATAAAAGCGAGGGCGGTGCGCTCTTCCTCTACGATTATCCCACCATCAACGAATCGTCGATGAATTTCGGCATCATGACCTCCACGCGGCTGGGGCTACAGCTTCTGATGCGGGGAGACAGCACCGTCGAGCCGGGCGGGGATATCGTCAATCCCGACGATATCGACAACCCCTTCCTCGACCTTCCCGGGAACAACCCGGGCGGCACCGGAACCGGGACGGGAGACGACCCCGGAACCGAAACCGGGGATCCCGGGGATGTGACCGAGCCGCCCCTTCCGCCGGTGCCTCTCGGGGACAACGTCATGGATATCGACTTTGAGAAGCTGATTGCCGAGGAAACCGACAAGACCATCAAGGATATGCACCAGTATTTCTCCTCCCTCAAGCCGACGGCGAAGAACGCCTATACAGGCTTCTTCAAGGGGAAAAACCTGATTTTCATGACGCTGGAGGGCTTCAGCGGAAAGGTGATCGATCCGGAGCTCACCCCCACCCTCTATAAAATGTCGACGGAGGGCTTCGTCTTCCCCAATTTCTATAATTCCTGCTGGGGCGGAAGCACGGCGACGGGGGAATACGCCAACATGACGGGACTCTTTTACAACAGCGCCTCCTGCCTGAAAAAGAGCGCCTCCATCTCCCTTCCCTTCGCCCTCGGGAATCAGTTCTCAAAGCTTGGCTATACGACTCTTGCCTATCACGCCAATACCTATACCTACTATTCCCGTAACCTCTCCCATCCCAATATGGGCTATACCTATCTGGGCAGAGGCAACGGCATTGAGAATCTCACCGACCGGAGTGGCAACGTGATGACGAAATCGTGGCCCTTCTCCGACCTGCAGCTCGCCGACGTCACGATTGACCAATACATCAACAAGACGCCCTTCCACGTCTACTATATGACCATCAGCGGCCACTGCAACTATAACTGGGGCGGCAACGCCATGTCCAAGCTCCACCGCGCCGAGGTTCAGCACCTCGACTACTCGGAGGAGGTCAAGGCCTATATCGCCTGTCAGCTGGAGGTTGAGCTGATGGTGAAGCAGCTCGTCGACTATCTTGACGAGGCGGGGATTCTGGAGGATACCGTCTTTGTCATGGAGGCCGACCATTATCCCTACGGCCTCTCCCACGAATCGCTTGCCGAGCTCTACGGCCTCCCGGTCGACAACATCGAGGCAAATTACGACCTTTACCGCAATTCTCTGATCATCTGGTCGGCCTGCATGAAGGAGCCGGTCGTCGTCGACGCGCCCTGCTCCGCCATCGATATCATCCCGACGGTCTCCAACCTCTTCGGGCTGGAATACGATTCCCGTCTGCTCCCTGGAACCGACCTTCTCTCCGATACCGATCCCTTCGTCATCATCAACTGCAACGGCGCCGGCCCCTACTGGGGATGGATCAACCGTTACGGCTCCTACAGTACAAAGACGGGCTTTGTCCCCGCCGAGGGCTATACAGCCGACGCGACGGCGCTGAAATCCTACGTGAAGAGCATGACGAATCTCGTTACGACGAAGAAAAAATATACCTTCCAGATTCTCACCAATGACTACTACCGTTACGTGTTCGGAGAATAACCAAGGAACAAGCGGGCCCTTTGCCCGGAATTTTTGATACAGCAAGGAGAAATTTACAATGTCACATTCGATAGGAACCGTTTGCGTTCAGGGCGGCTATACGCCGGGAAACGGGGAACCCCGTCAGATTCCGATCATACAGAGCACGACCTTCCGGTACACCACCGGGGAGGCGATGGGAAAGCTGTTTGACCTTGAGGAATCGGGCTATTTCTACTCCCGCCTGCAAAATCCCACCTGCGATACCGTCGCCGCGAAAATCTGCGAGCTTGAGGGCGGGAGCGCCGCCATGCTGACCTCCTCCGGTCAGGCCGCCTCCTTCCTGTCGGTTTTCAATATCGCCTCCTGCGGGGATCATATCGTTTCCTCCGCCTCCATCTACGGCGGAACCTATAACCTTTTCGCCGTCACGATGAAGCGGATGGGAATTTCCTTCACCTTTGTCGATCCCGACTGTACGGAGGAGGAGCTGAACGCCGCCTTCCGGCCGAACACCAAGGCGGTTTTCGGCGAGACGATTGCCAACCCCGCGCTTACCGTGCTCGATATTGAAAAATTTGCAAAAGCCGCCCACGCCCACGGCGTCCCGCTGATTGTGGACAATACCTTCGCCACCCCCGTCAATTGCCGGCCCTTTGCATTCGGCGCCGACATCGTCACCCATTCCACCACAAAATATATGGACGGCCACGGCGCGGCGGTCGGCGGCTGTATCGTCGATTCCGGGAAGTTCGACTGGGGAGCGCACGCCGAAAAATTCCCCGGCCTCTGTACGCCCGACGAGAGCTACCACGGGGTCACCTATATCGAGCGGTTCGGCCTGGGCGGCGCCTACATCACCAAGGCGACGGCGCAGCTGATGAGAGACTTCGGAACCGTGCAGTCCCCGCAGAACGCCTATCTGCTCAATCTCGGGCTGGAATCGCTTCACGTCCGGATGAAGAGGCACTGCGAAAACGGCGAGGCGGTCGCGAAATTCCTTGAAAGCAGCGACAGAGTCGCGTGGGTCAATTATCCCTCGCTGCCCTCCTCCCCCTATTACGAAAGGGCGAAAAAATACCTGCCGCACGGCTCCTGCGGAGTCGTCAGCTTCGGTGTGAAGGGCGGTCGCGAGGCGGCTCAGCGCTTTATGAGCCGACTGAAGATCGCGGCGATTGAAACCCACGTCGCCGACGCAAGATCCTGCTGTCTCCATCCCGCCGGAACCACGCACCGGCAGATGAACGAGGAGGAGCTGGCGGCGGCCGGTGTGCCGGGCGATCTTGTTCGCTTCTCCTGCGGCCTTGAGGACGCCTCCGATCTGATTGAGGATATCCGTCAGGCGCTGGAATAAGCGTGTTTTGAAACAGGCGCGTTTGGGAGAGCAGTACTTTGAAAAAGAGAGCTTTGAAGAAAGCGCGTTTTGGAGAAAGATATTTTAGAAAAAGTGAGCTTTGAAAAAGAGCGCTTTGGAAAAGAATGCTTTGAAAAAAGCGAGTATCGAAGGAAGCACTCTTCGAGCGCACCTTTAGAAAGAGCATTTTGGGGTACTTTGAAAAAATTTATTTTTTCAAAGTACTCCCTAGCGACGATTTGATACGGGGTGACCGTTATGCCTATCAAGATTCCCAATGAGCTTCCCGCCGCCGGCATTCTTTTGAAGGAAAACATCTTCGTCATGTCGGAGACCCGGGCCAGCACGCAGGATATCCGCCCGCTTCAGATTCTGATTCTCAATCTGATGCCGAAAAAAATCGAAACCGAGACTCAGCTGACAAGGCTCCTCGGAAACACCTCCCTGCAGGTCGAGATGGAGCTGATCCACACCGAGACCTACGAGTCGAAGAACACCTCAAGGGAGCATCTTCTCAAATTCTATAAGACCTTCCGGGAGGTGCGCGACCGGAATTTTGACGGCATGATCATCACCGGCGCGCCGGTCGAGCAGCTGGAATTTGAAGAGGTGGAATACTGGGGAGAGCTCTGCGAAATCATGGAGTGGAGCAAGACGCACGTTCACAGTACGTTTCACATCTGCTGGGGAGCGCAGGCGGGGCTCTATTACCATTACGGAATCCCCAAGGTTCCCCTTCCCGAGAAGCTGTCGGGGGTCTACCTTCATAGAGCGGATTACAAGAATTCCATGCTGCTGCGCGGCTTCGACGATATTTTCCCGGTTCCGCAGTCAAGGCACACCACCGTGCGGCGGGAGGATATCGAGGCCGTCCCCGAGCTCCGGATTCTCGCCTCCTCCCCGGAGGCCGGCGTCTATGCGGTCTCGGCCAAGAGCGAGCGGCAGTTCTTTATCACCGGCCATTCGGAGTACGACGCGACGACGCTCGCGGAGGAGTACAAGCGGGATCTTGCGGCGGGAAAGAGGCCGCACCTTCCGGTCAACTATTTCCCGGGCGACGACCCGTCGAAGACGCCCCTTGTGACCTGGAGGGCGCACGCCAACCTGCTCTTCTCCAACTGGCTCAACTATTTCGTATACCAGACCACGCCCTTCGACCTGTCGCAGATTAAATAGGAACAAGCGTACCGGCGTGCTTCCCCGTCCCCAAAAGAGGGCGGGAGAAGCGGGCCGGAGGAGAAGCCCCGCCCCGTAAGGAGGGGACGCCTCTTACGCTTCGGAAGAAAGGAAGCCCCGTCGGGGCGAACGACTTATGTCCACTGTTTACTCCGTAGGAATCGATATCGGCTCCACTACGGCCAAGCTCGTGATTACCGAGAACGGCGAGCCGACTCTCTGCCGTTACGAGCGCCATATGTCTCAAGCGAGGGGAAAGCTGACGGAGCTTCTTCGCGACGCTGAGGGAATTCTTCAGGGCAAGCGCTTTACCGCCGCCATTTCCGGCTCGGCGGGCATGGGATTGGCGCAGGCGGCGGGGGTTCCCTTTGTTCAGGAGGTTTTCGCCACCGCGGAGGTGGTGAAAAGGAAGGAGCCCGACGCCTCCTGCGTCATTGAACTCGGCGGCGAGGACGCCAAGGTCATTTTTTTTGAGGGCGGACGCGACGAGAGAATGAACGGAAGCTGCGCGGGGGGTACCGGCGCCTTCATCGATCAGATGGCGGTTTTGCTCAATATGACGGTAGACGAGATGGACAGGGCCAGCCTCTCTGCCGAGAGAATTTATCCGATTGCCTCCCGGTGCGGGGTTTTCGCCAAGTCCGACATTCAGCCCCTTCTGAATCAGGGGGCCTCCAAGCCGGACATCGCCGCCAGCATCTATCAGGCGGTCGTCAATCAGACGGTGGCGGGGCTCGCGCAGGGGAGAAAGATTCGCGGAAAGGTGCTTTTCCTCGGCGGGCCGCTCTATTACTGCCAGGGGCTCCGGCTCCGCTTCCGGCAGACGCTCGGCCTCGATGAGGAGCACGCGAAATTTCCGGAATACGGACGCCATGCCGTCGCGCTCGGCGCGGCGCTCTGCATAGGGAAGGAATATACCTACGAAGAGCTTCTTTTGGCGGTTGAAAAAAGCGCCGACATCAAGACGAGCCGCCGCCTGCCGCCTCTCTTCGACGGGCCGGAGGATTACGAGGAATTCCGGAAGCGCCACGCGAAGGATACCGTCGGGGAGGAGGATCTCTCTTCCTATCGCGGGCGGGCGTGGCTCGGGGTCGACTGCGGAAGCACGACGACCAAGCTGGTTTTGATTTCAGAGGAGGGGAAGATTCTCTACTCCTATTACAGCCCCAATCTCGGCAACCCCGTTTCGGTCGTGAAGGAACAGCTTGAGAAAATCTATGCCCTCTGCGGAGACAGAACCGTCATCTGCGGCGCGGCCTCGACGGGCTATGGGGAAACGCTGATACAGAATGCCTTTTCCCTCGACGAGGGCGTCGTCGAGACGATTGCCCACTATACGGCGGCGGCCCGTTTCCGTCCCGACGTCGATTTTATCCTCGACATCGGCGGACAGGACATCAAATGCTTCAAAATCCGGAACGGGGCCATCGACTCCATCATGCTCAACGAGGCCTGTTCCTCCGGGTGCGGCTCCTTTATCGAGACCTTCGCCCGGTCGATGGGCTATTCGGCGGCGGAATTTGCCGCCAAAGGGATCACCGCCAAGGCGCCGGTCAACCTCGGCACCCGCTGTACCGTGTTCATGAACTCCTCCGTCAAGCAATCCCAGAAGGAAGGGACGACGGTGGAGGATATTTCGGCGGGGCTTTCGGTGAGCGTCGTCAAAAACGCGCTCTATAAGGTCATCCGCGCCCATTCCCCGGAGGAGCTGGGGAAAAACATCGTCGTTCAGGGGGGAACCTTTCTCAACGACGCGGTTTTACGGGCCTTTGAAAAAGAGGTGGGAACCGAGGTTATCCGTCCCTCGGTCGCGGGACTGATGGGGGCCTACGGGGCGGCGCTTCACGCCATGCGCTTCTCGAAGAGCAAAATTCTCACCGCCGAGGCCCTGAAGCATTTCGTCCACCGTTCCACCGGCACCGTTTGTCAGGGCTGTGGGAATCACTGCCGCCTGACGGTCAATACCTTTGACGGGGGCCGCCGTTTCATTTCGGGAAATCAGTGCGAAAGGGGTCTCGGAGGCCGTCGGGACGAATCGCTCCCCGACCTCTACGCCTTCAAGCAGTCGTTTCTCACCTCCCTATCCGAAAAAGAAGAAGGGGACGGGAGGCGCGGAACGGTCGGGATTCCGCTGGCCCTCGGGATGCTGGAGCAGGCGCCCCTCTGGAAGGCGCTTTTCTCCTCCCTCGGCTATCGGGTGATTTTTTCAGGCCTCTCGACCCGCGCCACCTACGAAAAGGGACAGCTGACGATTCCCTCCGACACGGCCTGCTATCCGGCGAAGATCATGCACGGCCATATGCTGGAGCTGATTGAGAAAAAGCCGGATTTCCTCTTCTATCCCTGCCTGAGCTATAACGTCGACGAGGGAAGGTCGGACAACTGCTACAACTGCCCGATCGTAGCCTATTATCCCGAGCTTCTCAGGGGCAATATGGACGATCTGAAATCCGTCCGCTTCCTCTCTCCTTTTCTCAACCTGAACCGCCCTAAAGTTCTGGCAAAGGGCCTCCGGAAGGCGCTGAACAGGGAAGGGGAGAAGATAGGACGCCGCGAGATGAAAACAGCGGTGAAAAAGGGCCTTGCCGCCTATCGGGCCTATCGAGAGGCGGTTGCCGAAGAGGGAAAACGCGCCGTCCGCTATGCAAAGGAGCAGGGAAAGCGCGTGATGATTCTCGCCGGTCGGCCCTATCACTGCGACCCCGAAATCAATCACGGGATCGATAAGCTGGCCGCCTCCCTCGGCTTCGTCGTGGTGAGCGAAGACAGCGTCTGCGACATGGCGGAGCCCCCACGCGTCGGGGTTCTGAATCAGTGGACGTACCACTCCCGCCTCTATGCCGCGGCGGCCTATGCCACCGAGCATCCCGATACCGAGCTTGTACAGCTGGTCTCCTTCGGGTGCGGAATCGACGCGATCACTTCCGACGAGGTGCGGGCGATTTTGGAGTCCCACGGGAAGCTCTACACGCAGATCAAAATCGATGAGATCACCAACCTCGGCGCCGTCCGCATTCGTCTGCGGAGTCTGATTGGAGCCGTCGAGGAGAGGGAGAGAAACCGAAAAGAAAGCGAGGGCTGAGCCCTTTTCGATCGGCTTTCCCAAAAAGAAAGGAAGTGATGCCGTGAGCGGCTCCTACATTCCCTTTACGGAAGAGATGAAAAAAACCTATACCATTCTGGCACCGACGATGCTTCCGATGCATTTCCGCATGGTCGCCGCCGTTCTCAACAGCTTCGGTTATCGGGTGGAGCTCCTCGACGGAAATTCCCCCGATATTCCCGAAACCGGCCTGCGGTACGTTCATAACGACACCTGTTACCCGGCGATTCTCGTCATCGGGCAGTTT
Source organism: uncultured Clostridia bacterium (assembly GCA_947626065.1). GTDB lineage: Bacteria > Bacillota > Clostridia > Oscillospirales > CAG-272 > Colimorpha_A. The sequence goes on from CANQQT010000003.1 coordinate 56,424, forward strand.
ATCACGGCGCTGGAGTCGGGAAAGTACGATCCCCATAAAACCGCGCTGATATATTTTCAGACCGGCGGAGGCTGTCGGGCCTCCAACTACATTTCCCTCCTGCGCAAGGCGCTGAAAAAGGCGGGATACGGCTACGTTCCGGTCATTTCCATCAGCTTTTTGGGGCTGGAAAAGCATCCCGGCTTCCACCTGACCCTTCCGATGCTCCACGGGCTGATCTACGGCCTCCTTTACGGGGATCTGCTGATGAACACCGTCAATCAGGTACGGCCCTATGAAAAGGTGAAGGGAAGCGCCGAGGCGCTGGCCGCGAAGTGGACGGAGAGGCTCGGAAAGGAGCTGGGGAGCGGGAAGCCGATTCGCTACAGGAAGGTAAAGGAAAACTATTCCCGGATTTTAAACGATTTCGCTTCCCTTCCCACCGTTCCCCGCGACACCGTCCGGGTGGGCATCGTAGGGGAAATTTTCGTGAAATATTCTCCTCTCGGAAACAACAATCTTGAGAATTTTCTGATTTCCGAGGGCGCCGAAACGGTGGTTCCCGGGCTTGTCGACTTTTTCCTCTACTGTGTGTACAATTCTCTGCACGATTACGGGATCTACAAATTCGGAGTGCTGAGCCACGCGGTAAGCAAGGCGGCCTTCTCCTTCCTCTGTAAAAAGAAAAACGATCTGATTGCCGCCACCGTTTCCCACGGAAGATTCCGCCCGCCGACCGATTTCCGCCACGTGATCCGGCTGGCCGACGGCTACATAGACACCGGAACCAAAATGGGGGAGGGCTGGCTTCTTACCGCCGAAATGCTGGAGCTTTCGGAGATGGGGGTCAAGAACGTCGTCTGCACCCAACCCTTCGGATGCCTACCGAACCATATTTGCGGGAAGGGCATGATGAAGCCGATCAAGGAGAGGAATCCCGATATGAACATCGTCGCCATCGATTACGACGCGGGAGCCTCGGCGGTCAATCAGGAGAACCGGCTGAAGCTGATGCTCGCCTACGCAAGAGAAAAGGAGAAGGAAAAAGCGCAAGTGCAAGCACACGCGCAAGTGCACGCACAGGCGCAAGCGGCAGAACCCACAGTGGAAAAATCCACAGCGGAAAAATCCACAGAAGCATTCGCATCGGAAGCATTCGCCGCGGAAATACCGGCGGCGGCCTCAACCGACGGTAGGGGGTAAAATGGACGACCGCGATTTTATGAAGCTGGCGCTTGCCGAGGCCGAGGCCGCCGCTCGACAGGGAGAGGTGCCGGTCGGCGCTCTTCTTGTGAGGAATGGGGAGATTCTCTGCGCCGACCGCAACCGCCGGGAAGGCGACCGAAACGCGACGGCGCACGCGGAGCTCCTCTGCATCAGGCGAGGGTGCGAGCTCCTCGGCGGCTGGCGGCTCCCCGGCTGTACCCTCTACGTGACGATGGAGCCCTGCCCGATGTGCGCGGGAGCGGTCATCAACGCAAGGGTCGAGCGGGTGGTGTTCGGGGCTTACGACAGCCGGGCGGGGGCCTTTGGGAGCCTCATCAACCTTTCCGCCTATCCCTTTAACCACCGCCCGGAGATCGTGGGAGGGGTTCTTGAGGAGGAATGCCGACGCCTTCTTTCGGATTTTTTCGGCAGACTGCGGAAGCGGCAGGGGCCTAACAGAGAAGACGGGAGCGGGGAGGCTTGAAAAACCGCCGGAGGCTTCCCTTTTTCGGAAGTCCCTCAAAGGGCGAAAAGCTCCTTTCCGAACCGAACCGGCAAAGGCCTCTTTTGAACAAGCGAAAAAGGCCTTTTCAACAGGCAAAAAGCTCCTTTTCTCAAAGAGCCCAAAACCTCAAAATCAAAAAGCGCCTACGGAAGAACGAGAATCCGTTCAAATCCGTGAGGCGCTTTTTCGCTGTCCTTTTCGGTGCAAAAGGAACCTTCAATACGCCAGATTTTGAAAATTCGTCAAATACGGGGGCCGGGAAAGCAGGCCGCCGGGGTTGCCGCAGACTTCCGAGACGTCTCAGAAGGCCGGGTTGCCACAGAAAACCGGGTCGCAGAAAGCAGGAGTCGCCGCAGAAAACCGGAATTGCCCGCAGAAAATCGGAGTCGCCGCAGAAAGCCGGGGCCGCCCGCAAGAAATCTGGAGCCGCGAGGCCGTCAGCCGCGAGAGAGCGACTTTTTTCTTTTCTTCCGGATATAGCGGTCGGCGGCGAAAATTCCGGCGCCGAGAAGGGCGGTGGCAAAGCAGAGGCAGAGGACGGTGAAAAGCCACGTGTCGGTGAAGGAGGTGGCGATGCCGTATTGCTTGGCGTAGGAGGCGGCGGTCGGGTTATCCTTCACAAGGAGAATCAGCCGTTCGCATCCGGTGAAGACGTCCACCCCGATTTCGGTGAGGGAGGCCGGAATTTTTGTTTTCCCGAGCATCAGACAGCCCGAAAAGGCAAAATCGCCGAGGGTTTTGAGCGTGTCGGGAAGGGTGAGCGAGGCAAGAACCGTGCAGTCCCGGAAGGCGCTGGCTTCGATGACCTCGGTTCCGGAGTCGAAGCGGACGGTGACAAGATTTTTGGCCTCGGCAAAGGCATATTCCCCTACCGTGAGGACGGAGGAGGGAATTTTTACCTCGGTAAGGGCGGCGTTTCCCCGGCAGGCGAAGGGGGCGATATGCCGGACCGGCATTCCCTCGATGGTCTCGGGAATATTCATGACCGTCCCGACGGCGTTGAAGCCCTCGACGGTGACCTCCCCGTCGCTTATACTGTAAAATATGCCGTCGTCGGTCTCGGAAACCTCCGGAACGGCGGCCCCGCTGAGGGACAGCAGGGAGGAAAGAAGGAGGAAGGCGAGAAGAAAGGCGATTTTTTTCATGGCGGAGCTCCTTTTGGGCGGAAGACAGGGTTCCTTTTGACGCTGAGAAGGTTTGAAAGGAATCTTTTTCTACATTTTATCATAAAATGTTCCGTATCGCAACAGAAAAAAAGAAAATTAACAAAATGCCCCGCCTTTCCCCCCGAAATAGAAGGGATGCTACACCCCGCTTCGGCAGACTTCGCGGAGGAAATGCGGTATAATCGGATACGGTGATGGGAAAATGAAGCAGACATTGTACGGGGACGTTCTCTTCCTCGTGAATTTCACGATGGACTTTTTGACGCTTTTCGTCACGGCGCAGATTCTGCACCGGCGCGTAAGCACGAAGCGCCTTGCGGCGGCGGCCGCCGTCGGGGCTCTTTACGGGGTGGCGGCCTGTTTTATGAAGGGCATCTGGCTTTTTAGAATCGCCGTTCATCTCGCGGTTTCGGTTCTGATGTGCCGGATCGTCTTCCAGGGGAGGCTTCTTCCCTGCTGCGCCCTTTTCTACGGTACGGGCTGCCTGCTCGGCGGGATTCTGACGGCGCTGTTCGGCTTGATAAGCAACCTCGCGGGAGGCGTCCCCACCTTTTCAAGCGGAGGGACGGTTCTCCCGGGAAGGATTCCGCTCGGCTGGATGGCCGTGGCGGCGGCGGGCGCGGGAGCGGCGGCGGTTGCCTTCGGCAGGTATGAACGAAAGCGGAGGACGGCGGTCGAGGTGCTCCTCACGGTGTCGGTATTCCCGGGGCAGGAAGGGAAGAGCCTTCGCGGCCTCTGCGACAGCGGAAATCTCCTCTCCGATCCGGCGAGTGGCCGTCCGGTCGTCCTTGTGGCCAAGCGGGCCCTTCTGCCGCTTCTTCCCGAGCCGCTCCTCCCGCTCTTTTCCGGGGAGGACGTCACGAAAATGGCCGATCTTCCCGGGGAGTACCTCCGCGCGGTCAGGCTGATTCCCTCCGAATCGGTGGGTGGGCGCCGCCTTCTTCCCGGGCTTCTCCCGGCGAGGATTCTTGTCGACGGCATCGAAAGGAGCGCGGTGATCGCCTGCGCTCCTTCCGGAACCGAGAGCTTTGGTGGGGCGGAGGCGCTGGTTCCCGCACTCCTCTGCACGGGAGGCTGAAAGCGCTTCCCGGAGTCGTATTTTCATCCAAAAAGAAAGGACGGGGCAAACGATGTCGTTATTTTCATCCCTGAAGCAGGCGCTGAGGCGCCTTCTTACGAGGCGGGGAGGCGTTTTCTACATCAACGGGCCGGAAACGCTCCCTCCTCCGCTTTCCCATGAGGAGGAGAGCGAAATTCTTGAAAAGCTGGACGGAGGGGACGGGTCTCTCCGGTCGGTGCTGGTGGAAAGGAATCTGCGGCTGGTGGTTTATATCGCCAAGAAATTCGAGAACACAAGCGTCGGCATTGAGGATCTGATTTCCATCGGAACCATCGGGCTGATCAAGGCCATCAATACCTTTAAACCCGACCGAAACATCAAGCTTGCCACCTACGCCTCCCGCTGTATCGAAAACGAAATTCTGATGTACATTCGCAAGACCGGCAACCGACGCTGTGAGCTTTCGATCGACGAGCCACTGAACACCGACTGGGACGGGAACGAGCTTCTCCTCTCCGACGTGCTGGGAGGGGACGAGGATACCGTCTACCGGGACATGGAGAGCGACGAGGATCGCCGCACGGTGGAGCAGGCGATTGAAAAGCTGACGCCCCGGGAGCAGACCATCATCCGGCTCCGCTTCGGCATCGGGGGCGGGAGCGAGAAGACGCAGAAGGAGGTCGCCGATCTCCTCGGCATCTCGCAGTCCTACATTTCCCGGCTGGAAAAAAGGATCATCTCCCGTCTGCGGGAGGAAATCAAGACGAAAATATGACGCGAACAGGCTTCCCTCGGGCGTTGCGAGGCTTCCCGACTGTGATAGGCGGTGGGGCGGAGCGCACGCCTGACGGGTGGGACTTGTGTCCCCTGTAAGCGCGACTTTTTTTCGCAGTTGCCTCCTTTGTATTGACAAATGCGCCGCGTTTTTGTATAATAAGGATAGACGGAAATCCAATCTCTTATGCAGGGAGAATATGCCTTATGTATACAAAAGAAGAAGTGCTTCAGTTTGTCGAGGAGGAGGACGTGAAATTCATCCGCCTTGCCTTCAGCGACGCGTTCGGTCATCCGAAAAACATTGCCATCATGGCGGGGGAGCTGGAAAGGGCCTTTTCCTCCGGCATCTCCTTTGACGCCTCCGCGGTTCCCGGCTTTACCGGGGTGGAGCGATCGGATCTTCTGCTCTTCCCCGACCCGTCGACGCTCGCCGTCCTGCCGTGGCGGCCCTCGCACGGGAAGGTGATAAGGCTTTACTGCCGCATCCAATACCCCGACGGGACGCCCTTTGAGGCCGATACCAGAAGCTTTCTCCGGCGCACGGCGGAGGAGGTCGCGAAGGAAGGCCTTCTTTGCAGCGTCGGCCCGGAGTTTGAATTTTATCTCTTCCGCACCGACGAGCAGGGAAATCCGACCTCCGAGCCCTACGACCGGGCGGGATATTTTGACATCGCGCCGGCTGACCGGGGAGAAAACTTCCGGCGGGAGGTCTGCCTGACGCTTGAAAAGATGGGCATCCGGCCGGAATCCTCCCATCACGAGGAGGGGCCGGGGCAGAACGAAATCGACTTCAAGTACAGCGATCCCCTCGCCGCGGCGGACAACGCCATGACCTTCAAGTGGGTAGTCATGGCCTCTGCCGCCTCCGAAGGGCTTTTCGCGGATTTCTCTCCCAAGCCGGTTCCGGGAGAGGCCGGGAGCGGAATGCATATCAACATTTCTCTCAGGGCGCCGGGGCGGGAAGAGGACGTCATGCCGAGCTTTATGGCGGGCATCCTCCTTCATATCGCGGAAATCACGAGATTTCTCAATCCGACGCCGGACTCCTACGAACGGCTGGGGAGCTTCAAGGCGCCGAAATACATTTCCTGGTCGCCGCAAAACCGCTCTCAACTGATCCGGATCCCCGCCGCCGACGGGGAATACCGGAGGATGGAGCTTCGCTCGGCAGACTGCGAAGCCGATCCGTATCTGGCTTTCGCCTTGCTTCTTCAAGCGGGACTGGACGGCGTCCGGCGAGGGCTGGAGCCCGGCGAGGCCTGCAACGTCAACCTCTACGAGGCGGGGGAGGAGTTGACAAGGGGACTGAAAAAGCTCCCCGCAACCCTTGCGGAGGCCACGAAGGCCGCGGCGGAGAGCGAATTTCTCCGGAAGGTTCTGCCCGACGCCCTGCGGAACGTCTATCTTTCGGAGGCATGAGGGGGACTTATGATGCTTGACAGAGAACCGCGTCAAGTTCTCGTCGTCTCAGGGTCCGAAAAGGGAAGCAACTATCTTGCCTCCGCGCTTCCGTCCCCCGTTTTCGAGGTTTACGGCAGTGTGAACGGAGTCGCCGAGGCAAAGCGGAAGCTGGACGCGGGAGACTGTGACGTCGTCGTGGTGAACACGCCGCTGAAGGACGAATTCGGCGCGGATTTTGCCATCCGTCTGGCCGAGGAAGCCTCCTACGGAGTGATTCTGATTGTGAAAAACGAGGTCTACGATCCCATCTGCTATAAGGCGGAGGGATCCGGCACGATCGTCCTCTCAAAGCCGCTTCCCGGCGGGGCCCTTGTGCAGGCGGTGCATATCGCCGCGGCGGTTCACGACCGGCTGGCGCGGGCCGAGAAAAAGACCGAATCGATTCTCAAGCGGATGGAGGAAATCCGGATTGTGAATCATGCGAAATGGATTCTGATTTCAAAGCTCGGCATGGACGAGGAGAGCGCCCACCGATTCATAGAGAAACAGGCGATGGATCTGAGGCAGACGAGAACCGAGGTCTCGCAGTTTCTGATCCGGACCTACGAGAACCAATAAAGAAAAAAGGCCGGTCGCACAGCTTTTTTTGCTTGTGCGACCGGCCTTTTTTCTTTAGTTGAACTCGGCTTCGTCCGCCGTGTCGTCGACGGGAATGTCGTGCCTCATGATGACGGCGTCGCGATCCTCGGGGCTTAAGGAATCGAGAATCATTTCGGTGTCAAAGCGCTCCTTGACCCGCTCCGCGACGAGAAATCCTCCGGCGACCGCCGAAATCACGCCGAGAATCGTGAAGGGGCCGGCGGTGTTTTTCTTGTCCTTGAAGAGATAGCAGATGACAAGGAAGAAGCAGGAGACCGATTGGACAATCAGCATGAGTCCTAAATAGAAACGCGTCTGTTTGATCATAAGAATACCCTCCGTTTGAATGATAAGATATGATTTCTCAGCTTTTGGCGCTGTTCATCTTGAGGTAGGCGTTGATAAAGCCGTCGATCCCCCCGTCCATGACGGAGGAAATGTCGGTTTCCTCATAGCCGGTGCGGGCGTCCTTGGCGAGCGTGTAGGGCATGAAAACGTAGGAACGGATCTGCGCTCCCCATTCGATGTCGGTTTTGACTCCCTTGATGTCGTCGATTTTCTGCAGGTTCTCCCGCTGTTTGATTTCCATCAGCTTGGATTTCAGCATTTTCATGGCGAAATCCTTGTTCTGGAGCTGACTGCGCTGTGTCTGACAGCCGACGACGATGCCGGTCGGCTTATGGAGAATCCGAATGGCGGAGTCGGTTTTGTTGATGTGCTGTCCGCCGGCGCCGGAGGAGCGGTGAGCGGTGACCTCAATGTCCTCGTCGCGGATTTCGATGTCGTCGTTCATGTCGTCGAATTCCGGCATGACCTCGACGGAGGCAAAGGAGGTGTGGCGGCGGCCCGAGGCGTCGAAGGGAGAGACCCGTACCAGCCGGTGCACGCCGTTTTCGCTTTTTAAGAAGCCGTAGGCGTTGACCCCCTCGATGGTGATCGTCGCGCTTTTCAGCCCGGCCTCGTCCCCGTCCAGCCAGTCGACAAGGCGGACGGTGTAGCCGTGATTTTCTCCCCAGCGGGTGTACATCCGGTAGAGCATCTGCGCCCAATCCTGCGCCTCCGTCCCGCCCGCGCCGGGGTGGAAGGAGAGAATCGCGTTGTTCCGGTCGTATTCTCCGGTGAGAAGGGTTCCGAGGCGCATTTTTTCCTCGGTTTCAAGCACCGATTTCACGCCGGAAAGCACCTCGTCAAGAACGCTTTCGTCGTTTTCCTCAATGCCCATTTCGCAGAGGACCAACGTATCCTCCAGCTTTCCGACAAGGGCCTCGTAATCCCCGATGGTCGTCTTTTTGTCCTTGATGGACTGAAGAATCTTGGCGGAATCGGGGGAGGACCAGAAATCGGGGACAAGAGTCTTTGCCTCCAGCTCCTGAATCTGCCTTTCGAGATCGTCGATGCGAAGCGCGCTTCTCAGATCCTCCACAGAGGCGCGGACAGAGTTCAGGGAGCGCTTGGCCTCATCCAGTTGAATAATCAAAATTTTCCTCCCAAAGAAGGGGTTTCCTTTCCCGGAAAGCCTTCTTTACTTCTATTATATCAGATTTTGGAAATTTGTAAACAGTTTTTTTCGTTTTTCTTGAAAGAGTCTCAAAAACGGAGGCCGGAGGGAAGAAAGGGGCCCGGCCTGTCCCCGGGAGGGCTATGCTTTTCCGCCCCGGTAGTAGTTGATGAGACAGCCGTCAAGAATGATCTGCCGTTCGGCTCCCGTCATGGAGGGAATCGCAAGAGTCGTTTCCCTGACGCTTCCGTCGGGCGTTATCACGAAGGCCGCGACGGTTTCGGCCTGTTCCTCGATCGCGCGGCGGATATCCTTTACAAGAAGGAAGTCGCCGACCGCAAAATCCGGCTCCCTTTCGCTGAGGAAGGGAATCATTCCCCAGTTGATGAGGTTACTGCGGTAACGCTTGGTCGCGTATTCCAGCGCGACGTTGGCGGAGCCGCCGAGAACCCGCTGGCAGGAGGCCGCCTGTTCCCGGGCGGAGCCGTCGCCGGGCTTCCTTGCGTAGATGACGCTGCCGATCTGAGGCGTTTTCCCGTCAAGAAGAGAGGAAACGGCGTCGGAAACCGGCGCGGGGAGAGGGGAGGAGACGGCTTCCTTGGCTCTCTGCACGTAGCCCGGATCCTTGCGGGAAAGGGCAAATTCGGCCAGCTTCAGGGGGTTGGAGCGGTAGGAAGAGGTTTCCCCGGAGGGAATCAGCTCGTCGGTGGTCGTCACGTTGTCGGTGATGAAGGAGCAGACCTTCATGAGAAGATTCTCTCCTAAAGCCGGCATGGCGGGCCAGTCGGCGATGTTGGGGCCGAAGCGAAGCTCGACCGAGGGATCGGCCTTTCCAAAGCCGTTATAGACCCGGTTCCGGTAGACGGTGTCGTCAAAGAGGTAGTCGGGAGTCTCATAATCGACGGCGAGGTCGGTGGCGGGGGTCAGAATGCCTCCGTTCGCGGCGGTCGCGGCGATCGAGCGGGCGTCCATCAGGGCGACGTAGGCCTGCTGGCCGTTCCCCGGCTTTGATCCCTCCCGGTTCGGGAAGTTTCTCGTCGAGTGCCGGATGCTGAGACAGCCGTTGGCGGGGACGTCCCCGGCGCCGAAGCAGGGGCCGCAGAAGGCGGTGCGGAGCGTTACGCCGGCGTCGAGCAGGTCGGCGGCAATGCCGGTGCGCATAAGCCGGGCGAAGACCGGCTGACTGGCGGGATAGGCGGAAAGGGCGAAGCCTCCGTTTCCGACCGAGCCGCCCCGGAGAATGTCGCGGGCGGCGGAAAGGTTGTCGTAGGTGCCTCCCGCGCATCCGGCGATGACGCCTTGATCGACGTGCAGGCGTCCCTCCCCGTCGATTTTGTCGTCGAAATTCAGGCCGAATTTGGCAAGAACGCCCTGCGGGTCGGCCCGGAGCTCATTTACCGTCACGGCGTTTCCGGGATGGAAGGGAAGCGCGATCATGCACTCCACAGCCGAAAGATCGATCTCCACCGCGCCGTCGTAATAGGCGATGGGAGCGGGCTTCAGCTCGCGGTACGCCTCGGGGCGGCGGTGAATTTGATAATATCTTTCGGTTTCGGCGTCGGTCGTCCAGATGGAGGACAGACAGGTCGTTTCGGTGGTCATGACGTCGATGCCGTTGCGGTATTCGATCGGGAGATGGGAAACGCCCTCTCCGATAAATTCCAGCACCTTGTTCTTGACAAAGCCGGAGGCAAAGACCGCGCCGATCAGAGCAATGGCTACGTCGTGGGGGCCGACTCCGGGTCGGGGAGCGCCGGTCAGACGGACGGCGATGACCTCCGGGGCGGGAACGTCATAGGTTTTGCCGAGCAGCTGCTTGACAAGCTCAGGGCCGCCCTCGCCGATGGCCATGGTGCCGAGGGCACCGTATCTTGTGTGGCTGTCGGAGCCGAGAATCATTTTGCCGCAGGCCGCCATTGTCTCCCGCATATAGGAGTGAATGACCGCCTGATGGGCCGGGACGTAAATCCCGCCGTATTTCTTCGCCGCTGAAAGGCCGAAAAGATGGTCGTCCTCGTTGATGGTTCCGCCGACGGCGCAGAGGCTGTTGTGGCAGTTGGTGAGAACGTAGGGAACCGGAAATTCGGTCAGGCCGCTGGCCCGCGCCGTCTGAATGATGCCGACGTAGGTGATATCGTGAGAGGCCATGGCGTCGAAGCGGAGCGAAAGCTCCTCCTCGTTACCCGAAACGTTGTGGGTCGCAAGGATGGAGTGGGCGATGGTGCCCTTGCGCGCCTCCAAAGCGGGGACGGGGCAGGAGTCGGTAAAGGCGCCGTTTATGTAGTAGACGCCGTGGTTGATGAGCTGAATCATGAAAAACCTCCGTGGGATCAAAAATCATTCGGTGGGAAAAGCGTTTTCAAATTTTAAAAGGCGGAAGGACATTCTGTCCGACATTCTGTCCGATGGGATGCCCGACAGGCAGTCCGGTAAACAGTCCGCCCGGCAGACGGCGCGGAAAGATAGAGCAAAAGGAAGTCCGGAGGACAGACTAAAGACAGTCCAAAGAACAGTGCGGGGGAAAGTCCAGGGGCCAGTCCAAAGGACAGACAAAAGACGGTTTGGAGAAGACGGCGCGGGAGACGGTAAAGAATAGCGAGGCAGACGGCCTTGAAGACGGCACAAAAGGGTCGCGGGTTTCCCTACGCAGACTTAAAAACGCGCGTCGCCGGACCGGCCCCGGAGATAAACGCGAAAAGCGCCCCGCACAAGAGGCGCTTCGACGGTGTCATGGTTTAAAAAACCGATTCTTCCGGAACGCGCCCGGATCGGTTCAGGAGGCCGCGGACGTGTCCTCACCGGCAGCCGTTTCGGAAACGGCGTCCGACGCGGCGTCGGTATCCTCCGCCTCTGCCGTTTCCTCAGCGGACGCGGATTCCTCCTTCGACTCGGCTTCGGTTCCCGCCGCGCTCTCCGATTCGGCAACCGATTCGGTAGCCGCTTCGGTGGCGGTCAGCTGGCTGTAGATTTCGTCAAGGTCGGTGTCGTCCTGAATGATAAAGGAAACAAGAACCACCAAAACAAAAATAATGGCGACGATGGTGGTTGCCTTGGAAAGACGCTTTTCCTTCGTGCTACCCTTGTTCTTTCCGAAGAAGGTGTCGGAGGATCCTCCGCCGATGGAGCCGGAAAGCCCTTTTTCCTTGCCGGACTGAAGCAGAATGGTAACGATAAGGAACAGCGCGGACGCAATCAGTATGATGCCAATAGTCAGATCCATATATAAACTCCTCTCAAGCATTTGCCGTCACAACGTATCTCAAACGGCACTACCCGTATTTTATAAAGCCTTACTATTCTAACATACTTTTTTCGGAAATGCAAGAGTTATCCGAGATTTTCTCAAATTATTTTCAGATTTCTTGACAAGCGGGTCGAAAAGGTGTATAATAAAACTGTATTTTCCCCTCCGAAAAGGAAGAAAGTTCCTTTTTTATGGGAAAATCGGGATCTTCCGGGAGCGGCCTTCCAAAAAGAAGGACGCTGAAAGCGGCGCTTTTTTAAAAATTATCCTTAAAAGAAGAGCGTCTTTTCCTCACCGGGGGATCGGAAAATAAGGAGAGGTATCGAAGCGGTCATAACGAGGCGGTCTTGAAAACCGTTTGGGCGTAAGCCCACAAGGGTTCGAATCCCTTCCTCTCCGCCAGCGGCAAGCTGCCGCTCCCGCACATCGGGGGCAGACGGCTTGCCGCCAAACTTTATACCCAGACGGTAGGGCTTGGATGGGAGCTCTACGATCCGTAAAAAATCGGCAAACCATGCAAGAGGCTTGCCGATTTTTTTGAAATTTTTTGATTTTTCCCGAAAATTCAGAAGTCATGTACCAAAAACGTCCCATTCGACGAGGTATTCTTAATAAGGCAGAGAAACAAAGGGGCGCGGAGCGATGCTCCGCCGTTGAGAGGAGAGGGCCCGATGATTTACGTTGTTTCCGATTTGCACGGATGCTATGAAAAATATCAAAATCTGCTCAAAACCGTTTCCCTCGGGGACGTGGACACGCTGTACGTGCTGGGGGACGTGATCGACCGGGGCGACGGCGGAATCGAGATTCTGTTCGACATGAGGTCGCGCCCCAACGTGAGGCCGCTGATTGGAAACCACGAGTCGCTGGCGCTCGGGGCGATGAAGCGGATCCTCCGCGATTCGCTGGATGAAAGGGCCGTAAGCAAAACAAAGGCCGGCGTACTCTGGCGGATGTCGGACGGCGAACCCACAATTCAAGCGTTCTGTGCGCTCACGCGGGACAGGCAGCAGGCGATCGTCGACTATATCGAATCCTTCGGCATTTATGAGGAGCTTACGGTGAACAGTCGGAAGTTTCACCTGTCGCATACCCTTCCTAGTTACGATCCGGCGATCCCGATCCACGACGTCACCTTTCTGGAATTTCTCTTCGGGGAGGTGGATTACACGAAGGTTTACGCGAGCGATACGCTGTTTGTGACGGGTCACACGCCGACGGGGCTGATCGATCCTGCCAGCGCCGGGCGCATCTGGCGGGGAAACCATCATATCGCCATCGACTGCGGAGCAGTTTTCGGCCATCCGCTCGGGTGCCTTTGTCTGGATACGCTGGAAGAGATTTATATCGAGTAAGAAAGCCGAAATCACACGCTTGCAGAAGAATATATCTTGGGAGGAGCAGAGGAGGTATTCACGCGGGCGTTTTCCGAGAAACAAGCGAGAGCTTCAGGTAATTGCTTGTTGACAAGGAATAGGCTTTTGTTTTATAATAAAAATGAAGAAGTGGCATCGTCGCCGTTCACTGCAAATCGGATTGTAAAGAGAAAAACATCATGGAATTCAAAATGGAAAAGCGGCTTTTCCTACCGGGAAGGTTGACAACGGCTTCCCCGTCGCCCATTCGTCCTGCAAGGGATCGGCTGTAAGCCCGGTCCGGATGGATCCATAAACCTTTATAGAGAAGAGGAACAGAATATGAAACAGCGAGTAGAACTGCATACGCACACCAATATGTCGGCCATGGACGGGGTTGACTCGGCGGAACGGTTAATCCGAAGGGCAACCGAACTGGGGATAAAATCCATGGCCATCACCGACCGAAACGGCGTGCAGGCGTTTCCGGAGGCGGCCAAAGCGGTCGCGAGGCTTGCCGCACAGGGGTACGACGTTCGCGTTCTCTATGGGATGGACGTAGACTGCGCGGACGGCGGCCACGCTTTCCGGATGACGATTTTGGCGCAGACCAAAGAGGGCCTGAAAAACCTTTACCGTCTGGTTACGCTGAGTCACACAAAAAATACCGGCGAAGAGGAGCCGCAGATTTCAAAAGACGAGCTGACGGCGCACAGGAAGGGACTGCTTTTCGGCAGCGGCGGCCGTGAGGGCGAGCTGATGCAGGCCGTCCTGTCCGGACAGCCGTGGAGTCGCCTTTTGGAAATTGCAGGATTTTATGATTATCTGGAAATCCAGCCTTTTCTCGATCGGGAAGCGAACCAAACGGTCGTGCGGTTGGGAGAAGCGCTGAATATTCCCGTCTGCGCAACGGGAAACGTGTATTTCTGTTCGCCGGAGGATGAAATCCTGCGGCATATTCTGCACGATGCCTCCGCAAAGGCCGACGCGGAGGAGCCGATGCCCTTCTATTTGCGCTCGACTGAGGAGATGCTGGCGGATTTCGCCTATTTGGGAGCAGAAACCGCCGAGAAGCTCGTGGTGGAAAATCCCAATCGCATTGCCGATCAAATCGAGTCGCTCCGTCCCATCCCCGAAGGAGTTTATCCGCCGCAAATCGACCATGCGGAAGAGCGGCTTTCCACCCTTGTGCGGCAGAGCGCAAAAGCACGGTACGGCGAACCGCTGCCTGAGATTGTGCGCGCGCGGATGGAAAGAGAGCTGTCTCAAATTGAGGCGCACGGATATGCCGGGTTTTATCTGACCGCGCAGAGGATTGTGGAGGATTCCGAGCGGCACGGATATCATGCCTTTTCCCGCGGCTTGGTCGGCTCTTCACTGGTCGCCCATCTTGCCGGAATCGCGGACGTCAATCCCCTGCCGCCCCATTACGTTTGCCCTCACGGTCACTTTACAGAATTTTTGTCGGACGGAAAAGTCGGCTCTGGGTTCGATCTGCCGGAAAAGGCTTGCCCGAAGTGCGGAGCCGCTTTGAATCGGGACGGTCAGGATATTCCCGCAGAAGTATTTGTCGGTCTTAACGGAGAGAAAGCGCCGGATATTGATCTGAACCTTGCGCCGGCGTATCTGCCTGCCGCTTATGAATTCCTGCAATCGCAGTTCGGCAAAGAACGTGTTCTGAGGGGTGGAACGATCGACACGGTTCTTGGGAAACGCGCCGTTCGATATGTGCTCAGTTATGCGGAGAAGCATTCCCTCCCCTTGGACGAAGAGGAAATCTCGCGTTTGGCAAAACGCATTGAGGGGGTGAAGCGCGGAACCGGATGCCATCTGGGCGGGTGGATGGTGATTCCCGCCGCTTTCGACGCGGAAGATTTTACGCCTGTACAAATCCCCGAAACCGATCCCTCAAGCGCCGCGCTTGCCACTCATTTTGATTTTTACAGCCTTTCCGGTCTGTTCAAGCAGGATCTTTTGGGCCACGACGTGCTGTCTGTTTACCGGGCGTTGGAGGATGCGACCGGCGTCTCCGTCAACGACGTACCGATGTGTGATCCAGAGGTATACAGCCTGTTTACCTCGCCGGAGGCGCTCGGAGTCACCCCGGAGGACATCGATTGCGAAACCGGCACCCTTGGTCTGCCGGAGCTGGAAACCGAATTCGTCCGGCAAATGCTGATGGGGACCCGGCCGAAAAGCTTCTCCGACCTGATGAAGATCTCCGGCTTGTCCCACGGGACCGGTGTGTGGAAGGACAATGCCCAACAGCTACTCGCCGAGGGGATTTGCTCCCTTTCCGACGTGATCGCCCTGCGCGACGATGTGATGCTGTATCTGATGCGCAAAGGATTTCCGACAGAAAAGGCATACGAGGTGATGGATGATATCCGGAAAGGGCAGAGCCATCGGCTACTCCCGGAGGTTCGTGGGGAATTGCTTGCCGGCGGCGTACCGGAGTGGTACCTCGACAGCTGCGCGAAAATCCGTTATCTGTTTCCGAAAGCCCATGCCGCATCTTATATGATGGCGGCGGTAAGGCTGGGATGGTATAAGATCCATTATCCGGCGGACTTTTATGCCGCCTGCCTCGGCGCCCGTTTTGACTCGGTGACCGAGGACGAGCCTGTCGCCCTGTCGGTTTTGTTAGGCGGAGCGGAGGCGATTTGCCGCGCGTATGCCGATTGCAAAAAGGCGCAGAACGACGGTTTCCTTTCAGAGCGGGGAACCGCCGTTTACCACCTCGCCTATGAGGCGGTACAGCGCGGGATATCCTTCCTGCCTGCCGATTCGGAAAAAGCCCCTGCGACCGGCTTTTACGCAGAAAACGGGGTCGTCCTCTGCCACTCGAGCTTCGGAAAAAGGAGTCGTACGTGAAAGCGGTGGCAGAAGCCTTTCGGAAATTCAAGTAAACGGCGACCTTTGCCGTAGGAAGGAAGAACCATGGACAGCTTTGAACCGAAAAAACTGGCCCTGTTGCGCCTTTGGCAGATTCTGTGGGAGCACAGCGACGACAAGCACCCGCTGACGCAGGAGGAAATGGCAGAGCGGCTACAGAAGGAATATGGGATCGACCTTGAGCGCAAGGCGATCGGCCGGAATCTCTCGCTACTGCGCGAAGCCGGCGCCGAAATCGAATCCTCCCGGGAGGGGAGCTATCTGCTCTGCCGGGATTTTGAGGACTCAGAGCTTCATCTGCTGATCGACGGCGTACTCTGCAGCAAGCACGTCACCGCCAAGCATTCGGCGGATCTGATTGACCGGCTCTGTAGGCTCTCAAACAAATATTTCCGTTCCCACGTCAAAAATATTTGTTCGGTCGGGGACTGGAGCAAAACCGAAAATCCGGCGCTGTTTTACAACATTGAGATGATCGACACGGCAATCGAACGAAAATGCCGCATCGGTTATGACTACAATAAAATCGGAATCGACAAAAAGCTGCATAATTCCTCTTATCAAGTGGTGACTCCCTACCAAATGCTGTTGCACAATCAGCGGTATTATCTGATGGCCTACAGCGAATATTGGGGAAACATGGTCTTTCACCGGTTGGATCGCATCACCGATATGAGCTTGACGGAGGAAAAGGCGACGCCGCTGTCCAAGGTCCCGGGATACGAAAACGGAATGGATTACAAAAGGCTCGCCACCGCCATGCCGTATATGTACTCCGACAAGCCGGAGCGGATCACCTTCCTTGCCGACGTCGGAATCGTCGATCAGATCGTCGATTGGTTCGGCGACGATGTGCGGTTTCTAAAATGTCCGGATGAAGGGAAGGTGGAGGCGACCGTTACCGCCAGCCCCAATGCGATTGTGCATTGGGCGATGCAGTATATCGCTCACGTGGAAATCATATCGCCGGAATCGCTGAGGGAGACCGTCAGAAAGGCGCTGGAAAAGGGGCTGGAAAAGTATAATCAAT
Source organism: uncultured Clostridia bacterium (assembly GCA_947626065.1). Taxonomy (GTDB): domain Bacteria; phylum Bacillota; class Clostridia; order Oscillospirales; family CAG-272; genus Colimorpha_A. Next base: position 73,179 of record CANQQT010000003.1, read on the forward strand.
AAATTGCCCGTTGAATTTTATATGAGATTTTCAGCGGGAAACACACAGCTTTAACAGCAAAATATGAAATCTTTCTTTTCCAACTTAATTTAAAATTTCAAACGGTTATAATGGTGGAAGATATATCACAATTCAAAACCGGTACGCAAAGGCGCGTCACAGACCGGATAAAAACCCGCCATACGAGCAAAAAAGAGGCGTCAAATCATGCACAAAGGCGTATTTATCGGAAAACACGCGGCAGAACAGAAAAAGAAAGTACTGATTTTAGGGGAATCTCACCATGTAGGCGATTACAACAGGGATTGTCTGGGGCAAGAGGCGGAATATACCACCGAATCGGTTATTCGAGAGGATTATTATCGAGACCCATACAATCCCAAATACCGGATTTTCGATAAGATTATCAAGTCCTTCGGATACGACCCGGAGCTTCCGGGCGCAAGGGAGAATTTCTGGGAAACGGTCTATTTCGGGAATTACATCCCCGTATTATGTGGCATAAAAACGGGTAATGCCGCAGAGTTATTGGAGAATGCCGAAAATCGCAGGCAGTATAACAACCATCTCTTTGAATTTGCAAACGAAAAGGGTATTGACGTGATCTTCTGCTTTAGTCGGCTGGTTTATAAGAAATTGCCCGAATTTTCCGAAGATGCGAAGGTGCGTGCTTTTGAGCAAGTGGATAGTATAAAATGCGGAAAGATCGGAAAAGTCGACGACCGTATTGACCGATGCCGTTATTGCGCCGACTCCGAACATACCGCTGTGGACGTTTTGTTGAATAAGAGCCTGACCGTATTCGGTATGCGCCATCCGTCCTCAGGAGGCGGTTTTAAGCCTTCAAATTATGCGGATAAGTTAAAATCGGAGCTGAAATAAAAAGCAATTTTAGTTTGCATACGATAGGCAAACCCCGGCTTTCGATTACCGCTATCCAAAAGAGGGAGGTTTTAATACTTCCATGTCACCGGCCCGAGGCCATCCCGGGCCTTTTTTTGCATGAAGAGGCGCAAAAAAGGAAGAGGCCCTCGGATGCCCCAATTTTGGGACATCCGAGGTGGTATAATTCGAGTCAGAAACAAAGAAGGAGAGGGCTTTTTTCATGAACACATTCGATCGGATTATCGGGTATTCCTCCATCAAAAAAGAGCTAATGCAGATCAGCGACACGCTGAAGAACCGGGAGGCCTACGAAAAGCTCGGCGTTTCCGCGCCGAGAGGACTGCTCCTCTACGGGGAGCCGGGCCTCGGGAAATCCCTGATGGCGAGCGCCGTGATTGCGGACAGCGGCCTCCGCTATTTTCTCCTCCGCAAGGATCGGCCGAACGGGGATTTTGTCAAGGAGATCAAGACGGTTTTCAAGGAAGCGAAGGAAAACGCCCCGGCCATCGTCTATCTTGACGATATGGACAAATTCGCAAACGGGGACGAGCGCCACCCCGACGCTGAGGAATACGTCACGGTACAGTCCTGTATCGACGAGGTGAAGAAAGAAGCGGTTTTCGTGCTGGCGACGGCCAACAATATCCGCTGTCTGCCGCGTTCTCTTCTGCGCGCCGGTCGGCTCGACCGCAAAATCAAGGTGGAGCCGCCGCACGGGCGGGACGCGGAGGAGATCGTCGCTTACTACGTCCGGAGCAAGAAGTTTGCCCGCGACATCGACGTGAAGGCCGTCGCGCACTTGATGGACGGATGCTCCTGCGCGGAGCTTGAAACGGTCATCAACGAGGCCGGGCTCTATGCGGGATATGAGCGGGCGGAGCAGATTACGCTGGAGCATTTCATGGCGGCCTATCTGCGCACCGTCATGAACGAACCGGCGTCGGAGGACGATTTTGGCGAGGATTTGTCCTCCGAGGAGGAAATCCGCCGGCAGGTGGTCTGGCATGAAGCCGGGCACGCCGTCGTTTCGGAGGTTCTCTGTCCGGGAAGCGTCACGCTCGTCAGCGCACGCAGCGGCGCGGGGCGCGGCGGTTTTACCAATTATTACAACGACCGCACAAGGTCGGGTCTTTACTGGCGGAAAAGCCGCATCATCGGCTCGCTGGGCGGAATTGCCGCCACCGAGCAGAAATTCGGCCTTGTGGAGGAGGGCGGGAGCCGTGACCTCGACGCCGCGTTCCGGGCCGTTCGGAATTCGGTGACAGAGGACTGCGCCTGCGGGCTTCATCTCCATTCGGGCGGGTATGAAGACTCCCAGCGCCTGGTGGCGGAGCAGGAGCAGGCGATTTCCTCCGAGGTGGAAAAGTATTTCCGCAAGGCCAAGGAAATCCTTGCGCTCAACGCGGAATTTCTGGAAAAGCTCGCCGCCGCGCTTTCCGAAAAGTCGCTTCTCTCGGCGGTGGATATCGAAAGAATCCGCTCGGAGTGCAAAATCGTGTCCGTCGCGATATAGGCGGGAAAAACAGGCTCCTTATCCCTTGAAAGGAAAAATCCTCGCCGCTTTATAAAAGCGATGAGGATTTTTCTGTGTATGATTCACGCAGTTTCTTCTGTCAGTCGTTCTTTCCGTCTTCTTTCGCCGCGCAGTGCTTTGCCTTTGCCCGGTTATAGGCCTTGGGATCCGGAGGCTTTCTCGTAACCGGGTTTAAGGCGCCCCATCCGCGGCGGCGCTTTTGGTTTTCCTCACTCTGCCTTTTCTTTGACAGCTTTTGAAAGGGTACAAATTTTTTCATCTTCGTTTGCCTTCTTTTTGGGGGCGGCGTTTTCTCCCGGGATGCTCGCTTCCTTTAAAATTATAGATCGGGCGGATGACACTCTCTACCCGCACGGTTGCCGTGACGTTCTTTAAAAGCTCCTCCATAGACTTATAGGCCATGGGGCATTCGTCCAGGGTGTCGGCGTCGGCCGTGGTCGTAAAAATGCCCGCCATTTCCTTTTTAAAAGCGGAGACGGTAAAGGACGCCCTTGCCTCTTTCCTGCTCATCAGGCGCCCCGCGCCGTGCGGAGCGCTTTGGTTCCAATCCTCGTTTCCGAGGCCCGTGCAGATGAGCGCGCCGTCTCTCATATTGATGGGAATCAGCAGTTTTTCCCCCGCTTTGGCGGAAACAGAGCCTTTTCGCAGGATTCCCGCCTGTAGGTCGATGTAATTATGCACAGTGGAAAAGCTGTCCTCTTCCGTCAGGTGCATCCCGTCAAGGATTTCTTCCTTTATGATCCTACGGTTCAGCGCGGCGAATTCCTGCATCAGCTCCATGTCGTGCAGATAGCTTGCCATGCTCTGCCCGGTGAGATAGGCAAGCGCATACGGAACGTCGGTTTGCCCTTCGGCACATAAATCGCGGTAGGCCCGATCCTGATAATATTCCGCCACACAGAGCCCCAGATTCCGGCTCCCGGTGTGAATCACCAGATACAGGCCGTCCTCGCCTTTGTCCACCTCGATAAAATGATTGCCGCCGCCCAGCGTGCCGAGGCTTTCCAAAGCGCGCCGGGTATCCACCTTGCGGAAACAGCGCAGCCGCTCGATATCGATTTTTTCGTGGCCGCGGGGCGGCCTCTCGCGCACCGAAAAGCCGCTGGGAATCTGTTGTCGGATAAAGCTGTCCAGCCTCGAAAGATCGATGCGCTTTTCCTTGAGCTTTACCGTTTCCATCCCGCAGCCGATATCCACGCCTACCAGATTCGGCACGATTTTGTCGGTCACCGTCATGGTGGTGCCGATGGTACAGCCCTTTCCGGCGTGCACGTCCGGCATGATCCGGATTTTGCTGTTTTCGGCGAAGGGCTGATTGCAGAGCGCGGTAATCTGTCCAATCGCGGAGGGCTCCGCCACGTCGGCAAAAACCTTGGCCGAGGCGTATTTTCCATTGATTTCAAACATAGGGGGTTCCTTTCTTCATCTGTAAAGCGTCGTAGATTTTGTGATAGACAAGCTGGTTCGGATGTTTCTTTGAGGAATGAAAGAGGTGGTTCCGGAAAATACCACGGCATAGAGGCGCGGGACTTCCTGCTTCCCTTCTATTCGGTTTTCAGCCCCATTTCCCGCAGCATACGGATAAACTCGTCTTTATCTATCGCCCCGTCTGCGAGGGCTTTTTGCAGTCCCGGGCCAAAGTGGACAACCGGTGTTCCCCAGCCCCTCATGCGGGGATAAAGCTCTTCCGGCGTCCAGCCGCGATTGCACCAAAGGCGCTGATTGTTGCCCATCGCGAAGACGGCCTCCAGCAGCGTTTCCGTCTGTTTGGCGCTGAGCTCCACGCCCATGGCGTTCAGACTCGCAAAAAAAGCGTCGATGGAAGCGTTTTGTATTCCGTGGCCGATGTTTCTCGGGGTTTTGAGATCGTCGATCAGGTACTGCACGGCGTTGACGCTGTGTAGCTTTTCCTCAAATTCCTTTGCTTGTTGCGGATTTGCCTGGCACCCGGAAATTTCCCCGCGCAGACAGCGTAGCGCAAAGTCATCGTTTGGGCTTATATAGGAAAAATCCCGCAGATACTTGCCGACATACGGGCAGGGGTGAAGGTTTCCGTCCTCGTCGGTATATTCGGCAAGCGTGGATTTGAGGTCGCTTAAAAGACGGCGCAGTTTTTTCTCCTGCGGGCTTTCCGGAGGGGATACGAAGGACAGCAGATTGGCCGGAACGTAATAAGGCTTTCCCGTTGCCTCGTCCTGTACGGCGTACAGGTCGTGGAATTTCCCGTAACGGTGAGTGATAAGAGACCGATGTGCGACGATACGAAGGGAATCCCTCCGCTTTTCTTCGGAGTATACCTCGTCAGCTTCAAAAACGTAAAACGGCAGCTCCTCCCGGCGCAAAATTCCCAAAGCCTGATAGAGCTCCCGCCGGTGGAGAAGGACGGTTTCCGCTTTTGTCGAGAGCTCCCGATAGACGTCCCAGGCGTCTTCGGAAGGAATCACGCCGTAAAGATTGGCGCAGGCCGAAAAGAAGGTGCGCAGAAACGCGATTTGCTCCTCTTTCAGTCCGGCTTCTTCATACAGGCGGGCGAGGCTTTTTTCGGATAGCGGTTTCGGATAGGACATGGGACTTCCTCCTAATCAATTTTTGAATCCTGAGGGTTCCTTTGAAAAAATTTTCCGTGCGGGAAACGATACCTCTCCTTCCGATTTTAACATGAAGGGGGCCATGCTGTCAAGAGCTTTTTCTGTGTTTTTAGGCATATAGTGAATCCCCCTCCCTACCCGAAAACCCCCGGCCTTCTCCCGAAAGGACGAAGGCCGGGGGTTGTTTGGACAAAAAGGAACCTTTTAAACGTGCCGGAGAATTTTTGTTACTGAGAATCCTCCGTGCCCTTCTCCTGCGGGGCCTCTGCTTGCTCAGACGCTTTCGACGCCGAAGGAGTCTCCGAATCCGCAGACGCTCCCTGCGGAGCCTTTTCCTGCTCTTCCAGCTGTCGCAGAAGCTCTTCCTGCTGGCGGAGCTGTTGCTGGTGCAGTCTTTCCTGCTCCTCTCTCTGCTGGCGGAGCTGTTGCTGACGGAGCTCTTCCTGCTCCTGCAGCTGTTGACGACGGAGAAGCTCCTGCTGCTGTCCGATCTGCTGTTGACGAAGCTGTGCCTGCTCCTCCTTCTGCCTGTCGAGGAGCTCCTGCTGTTGAGCCAACTGCTGTTGGCGGAGCTGTTGCAAAACGGCCTGTTGCTGTTGCTTCATCTCCTCCTGCTGGCGGAGCTGTTGTTGACGGAGCTGATCCTGCTGAGCCCTCTGCTGTTGCTTCAGCTGTTCCTGCTGTTCCGCATAGGGCAGGGCGGGATCGATGGAGAGCGGCGGGACGGCGACTTCGGCGGGCGCTTTTCTCTCCTGCGGCCTTTGTACCTGCTGGGGCTGAGGCTGAGGCGGCTGATATTGCGGCTGGCGCACCGGCGGCTGGTAGGGAGGCTGTCCGTTTGCCGCGGGGGCCTGCTGAGGCTGTTGAGGCTGTTGCGGCTGCTGCGGTTGTTGTGTCTTTTGCGGTTGCTGAGTCTGCGCATAAGCGGTCTGCGCGTAGGCGGCCTGCTGAGCCTGCGCGTAGGCGACGGCGGCCTCTTTGTTCCGCACGCTGTCGACGACGGTACAGATCAGCCGGATGAGGAACAGGGCGGCGATGACGATGGCCATGGGGAACATCATCTTGTAGACGAGAGTCAGAATCTCTTCGCCCTCGTTCGTCGGCGGGACGAGGTCATAGCACAGGAGGGTCGATCCCGCGCCGAAGAGAAGCCCCACGAAGGAGGACCACACCTTGGGGATAATCGCCCAGAGGACGGAAACGGCGCTGACGACTACCGCAATCCAGAATTCGATGCGAACCTTCGACAGTTCCTCAGGGAAAAAGGACGAATCCTCGAGCATATCAAGGAAAGAAAGCTCATCGGTGCCAAAGATGGTTGACACCGACACCATCGGCAAAAACCAGAAGACGGTGAGAGCAATCGTTGCCGCTACGGTGAGAAGGGTGAAAATCACCGTCGCCGCAGAGGTCTTTTTCTTCGGGGGCGCATAGTAGGCGTTCATGACTTTTTCTCCTTAAAATGAAATGGATTTCCCCCGCGGGCCTTTCGCGGCTTCTTTTTCGGAAAAGGAGCTCCCGATAAGAGCCGATTATTTTCCCGGAAAAAAGGCGCCTGCGCAAGGGCTTCCGAAAAGGGGATGAAGGGAATACTTTGTCTCATTATAGCATATGCGACGGGACAAATCAAGTCTTTTCGTCACATTTTGGAAGGTTTTTGAAAAGATTTTTGCTTTTTTGAGGATCGTGGAGAGGGTGCCGCGGCAAGAACAAGGCCGGCCGTCTCCTTTTTGAGGAAACAGCCGGCGCGACGGTTTTCCGTTTCCGTTTCAGTTGGCCGGGAAGGGCGGCTGAGGCATGGCGGCAGGGGCCTTTGCGGCGGGCTTTTTGTTCTTGATGAGAATAACCAGCTTGGCAATCGACAGAACGATGAAAGCGACCGAGAAGATGCAGATGAAGGTGCTGGCGGCTGTCGGGGACATATGGTCCTGTTTTTTCCAGTCAAGGGTCTGGCTGATCATGAGGAGGGCGGGAAGAAGTCCGTAGATCGCGCCGACGACGGCGGCCCATTTTTTCGGGATAACGGCCCAGATAACGGAGATTCCGAAGAAGACGAGGAGCATGGCGAAGATGCCTTCCGTATCGGCCATTTTTTCAACCTGTGAGAAGGTGAAGGTGCTTCCCAGCGCCTTTACCACCGGCAGGAAGAGGAGCACGAACGCCAGCAGGGCGGCGAGGGTGGTGAGAAGGGTGACGAGGCGGACGGGGTTGATGCTCGACTTCGCGGTGGGGGTAATGGGGGCCTTGACGGGGGAATTGTTGAGGTTGGTGTTCTGCGTGTTCATGACGTTTCTCCTTTGTGATGAAAAGTTTTTTTGTTTTTGTCTTTGGCTTTTTTGCCTTACACCCTATAGACGAAAGAAAACGCGGGCAGGTTTTAGATTTTTAAAAAAATTTCGATTTTTTCGGAAAAACGGAAGAAAAAGTCGAGAATCTTCTTTAAAAGGCTCCGCCTTCCCTCAAAAAGTCCTCGGCGGAGGCTTTTCGGCCCCGTTTGGGTCTTGCTTTCCTTCCCGCTCTATGATATAATAGGAAGGAAAGCGAACGGAGCGCCTTTTTTCCCCGCACCGTCCCGTATTTCCCTGGCCGAAGGCCTCGCGGAAGTCTTCTTTACAGAAGAGAAGCGCCGTCCCGGATTTTTTGCGCGGCGCTACTTCCCGAGCCTTCCTTAATAAAAAAGCCGCCGGCGGGATTTCTTGCCGACGCGCCGCGCTTTCCCGCACGCGCCCTTATCTTCTGTTCTTTTCTCTGACCCTGTCGAAAAATTTTCGCGCATTCGTACCGAAATTTTTCGCAAAATAAAACCTCCCCGCCTCTTTTTTCGTCGGTATAGTGAAGGCAATTTTACCCCGAAAGGAGGTGGAGAAAGTGAACAAGGCGCCGGACTATCGGCAGCTGATAAGAAGCTGGATGCAGTTTTATCAGATCACAGCCGAACGATCCAAAAAAATGTTTGTGTCAATTTTAGTACGGGTACAGGAATCCCGGGAAAAGAAAAACGAAAGAGGAGGAGACAAAAATGGAACTCACGTGGAGCGACTTAATCGAAAGGGCGAAGGCGGATGATCAGGATGCCTTCTATCAATTGTATCAGAACAGCTACGACGCTGTTTACCGCACGGTAAAATCCATGATCCGGGACGACGATATGGCGATGGACATTGTGCAGGACTCCTTCGTCAAGGGCTTTTCCAACCTGTCCGAGCTGGAAAGCCCCGACAGCTTCGTCTCGTGGATGCGGAGAATCGCCGTCAACAAGGCGAAGGACTGGTTTAAAAAGAAACAGGAAATCTCCTTCTCCCAGATGGCGGACGAGGAGGGCAACGAGCCGGATTTTGAGGACGAACGCGCCGAGAATATGCCGGAGGCAGTCGTCGACAGAAACGAAACGGCCCGTCTTGTCGACGAGATTCTGAACGGCCTCTCCGACGAACAGCGTATAGCCGTCGGTATGTATTACTATCAGAATATGTCGGTGGCGGAGATTGCCGAGGAGCTGGCCGTCAGCGAAAATACCGTCAAGAGCCGTCTGAACTACGGGCGGAAGAAGATCAAAACCAGCGTGGAGGAGCTGGAGAAAAAGGGCACCAAGCTCTACTCCCTCTCCCCGGTGGCCTTCCTTGTCTTCCTTTTCCGGAATCAGATCGCGCAGGCGGCGGTGGGAGGCGCGCCGGAGGCGGCCTTCGGGGCCATTATGGCCAAGACCGGAGTCGCTGTCGGAAACGCCGCAGCGGCAAGTGCAGCAGGAGCCGAAGCCGCCGCAAGCACCGCCATGGGCGCGGGAACCTCAGGTGTTGCCGGGGCCGCGACAAGTGCCGCCGGTGCCGCCATGAGCGCAGGGGCTACCGGAGCCGCCACAAGTGCCGCGACCGGAGCCGCCGTGAGCGCCGGGGCCGCTGCGGGTGCCGCGAAGGCGGGAATTTTCGCTTCGCTGGGCGCCAAAATTCTTGCCGGCGTGCTGGCCGCTTCCGTTGCGGCGGGGGCCGTCGGTCTCGGTCTGCATCTGAGCCACAACGGGGCCAAGCATCCCGTTATCGAATCGTCCCCGCTGATCGAATCGGTTCCCGGTACCGAAGGGCTTCCCGACCCTCTGCCGGAGAAAGATTTTGTTGTACTTCCGGGGGGATATGAAGAGGTTAATTCCATAGCGGTTGCCGAGGTGGCCGACGTGCGGGTGTTTCTGGCCAAAAAGGGCGGAAAATGGGGCGTCGTCGACGAAACCGGCAAGGCGGTAGTTCCCTTTGCCTACGACTGGATTTCCTCTCCCACCGCTTCCGGGCATCTGTTGGCAGAGAGGAAGGATCCCGACACGCAAAAGACGGTTTATACGGTTTTTGACTCGCAGGGGAAGGAGATTTATACCGCATCTTCCGGTTTCATTCTTGGTAACGATATTTTGATTACCAGAGAGGTATCCTTCGACGGCGGAGGCGATCTCGACACCTTTTCGCACATTACCGTCAAACAGCTCTCTACCGGGAAAACGGTTCTGACGGAAGAATACGCCTGTGAGGTCAGCATCAGCAATTTTGAAGACTGCTTTGTCGTTTCCTCCGCAACCGATCCCAACGTGAATTATTCCGGTTACTTGACCTTTTACAACAGCAAGGGAGAGGTTTTGCGTCAAGTGGCGCTATACGACGCAACGGCAGAATGGTACACCTCCACTTGGGGCGGATATTACGTTTCGGCCGGTAATTACAGTCGGGGCGGCGTGCAGATTACAAGTCTGGACGGGACGAAAGACTACTCCTACGGTTGGGATGAATTGGAAGACGTCTACTACGAATATTACGACCGGGTGGGTACGCTTATGCTTCTGGGTTGCCGTGCAGATAATGGCTCCGAGGGAAATGGGAAAGAATATCTTCTGGACATTGCAACCCTGCCGAATTCCTATGAGGACGAAAGCCTTCCCGACTATTTCCTGACGGGCAAGGGCTACGACGATATCTCCACTAACGCGCTTGAAAAGTGGTTCCTTGTGACCGACGGGGCAAAGCAGGGCTTCCTCTCCCGGGACGGCAAAACCGAGCGGTTGTACGACAGCGCCGGGGATTTCGTCCGGGGCAAGGCCGTTGTGCGGGACGGCGGCGAGGTCTACGTCGTCGACGATTCGATGAACGTCATCTCCGATAAGCTGACCGACGGCTATACCTCCGTGAAAACGCTGGGCGAAGGCCTCTACGGCGTGGAAAAGGACGGGGTGTGGTATCTGGCGGTGTATAAGGGATAAAAGAACGGCTTGCCGGGCTTATCCGGACAATAAGCGGTATCCGCACGCGATATCTGCATATGATACCCGCGCACGGCTACCGCCGCAGTAGCCGCACACGATATCCTCGCGCGGCTACCGCCTGTAGTGGCCGTCACGGCTGCCGCAAGTCCCAATGGGCGCGGTGACCGCTTGCTGTTCCCCCAAAAAAGGCCCCCGGCGGGATCCGAAAAGGAACCGCCGGGGGCTTTCGCCGCCTTCTGTTTCCTAAAAATTTTATACAGTACTGTATAAAGCTTCATGAAATGCAAACAATAACTCTGCCGAACAAAAAAAGTAAGGAGAGAAGCGTGTATGAAAGCAACCGGTATTGTAAGGAGGATCGACGACCTCGGTCGCGTTGTGATTCCTAAAGAAATAAGAAGAACCATGAGAATCCGGGAGGGCGACCCTCTTGAAATTTACACCGATCGGGAAGGGGAGGTTATCTTCAAAAAATACTCCCCCATCGGGGAGCTGAACAGCTTCGCCTCGCAGTATGCGGAGACGATGCACAAGACCTGCAACCTCGCGGTGGCCGTCTGCGACCGCGACGCGGTGATTGCCTGCTCCGGGCTTCCGAAGAAGGAATACGGGGAAAAGCCGGTGTCGAACGATATTGAGCATATTATGGAGAGCCGGGGCTTTTACCGGTACAAAGAAGGGGATCGGAAGATTTTCATCACCGAGGAGGCCACCGATTCCTTTGTGAGCTGTGCCATGCCGATCATCACCGCGGGAGACGTGACGGGCTGTGTGATCAGCGCGGCGCGTGAGGAATCCGAGCGCCCCGAGGCGGAGCTGGAGGGGAAGCTGGTGCAGACGGCGGCGGGATTTCTCGGGAAACAGCTTGAAACCTGATTTCCCGTTTCATAAAAATAAAAAACGCAAAACGGCGTCGCTGTGTCGAGGCTTTCGCAGGCGGCGCCTTTTTGCGTTTTCCGGCGGGACTATCGTCATGCTCATGAGCGAGGACAATTTGCCGCCACCCGAGGCCGATATACGGCGGACAATACTTATTGATTCATATACGGACGGTATACCGAGCGAAAGCCAACGGCTTCCCCTGCATAGCTTCTTGGGTCGTCAAAGCATATTTTCAAAACGCCTGCGTTTCTGCCCTGTCCCCATCTTCCGCCGCGGAACGCCATGCGCTCGGCGGCGCCGTTGTTCGCATAGAGCGATACCACCTTCTGTTCTTCGCATTCGCCGTTTGGCAACAGTCCGTAGGTATAAAGTAGCTCCTTGACGCTCTCGCAGAGTGACGGATGCGCCGTAACGTCGGCAAAGGCGCAAAAACGTGCTCCGTTGACAAGGGAAGTGATCGTTCCGCTTATGAACTGCCACGCACCGTCTACAAAATCCAACTTGACACTGTTTTCCGTGGTTCCCTTGCCGTCCGGGGATAACCATTCTCCCGTTTGGGCATCGAGAGCACGCCAATCCGCCTTTTGATCAGGTGTCATCTGCAATTCACCATACACCAGCCGAATCCCGCCGGTCCATTCCCAAACATTGCCGTTCAAGTCATAAATGCCGTCGGCACGTCGATTATGGCTCCACTCGACGGGCCCTGTGCCTGTAGCGACTCTGCACACCCTTCTCCCCTCGTCGGTATGATAAGAAATACGCGCTGTGACCTCTGTTTCGCGAATATCTTTCCCAAAATCATTGTTCCCGTATGGAAACCACCCGTTTTTTTGGCAAAGCAAGGCAAGGGCGCCCCATTCCGCGGCGGTCATCAGGTGAAAGCCCTTGCCGCACCTTTTACAAGCAAGCTCTGCCGTATCGTAATTGATATGTACGGCGGGATCACGATCGGGCAAGGAATGCGCACAGTCGTCGATTACCACGTTTTGGAATTTCGATACATAGATACCGTCCAGCTCCTTCCCATTTACAAGAAACGCGGGATGCACCGAGTGAGATGCGCCCCGGATCACTTCGTCCAGATAAAACTTCGGGATATAAACCATTACGGTTGCTAGTCCATCGGAAGCGGTAAAAACAGAATTGTACGGATACCTGTTTCGCAGTGCCTGCGTTTCGTCGTTTTTGTTTTCTCCGCCATGCGCGGAGGCGTTCGGTGTGTTCATTTTAATCTCCATTCCGCCGCTTTACGGCGGCACAAATCGTAATAAAATTCACGGAGTCTGCGAAGCAGACAAAAATGGGTCGGTTCCCACTAAAATAAGATATGGAGGCGCATCAAAATTACATTTTCTATTGTATCACGCGATAAGCAGAAGGAAAATACATTATTATAAAAAACATTGATTTTTCTGCAGAATAATGATGGAACAAAGGAAACAGAAACAAGGGGCGCGTCGTGGCAATGATTTTTTCGCGTTTTTTGCGCCGAATGGGGCCGTTTTTGGGGAAGGGCCATAGTCCGTTATGCGTTTTGCCCGGCAGAGGGCCGCCACGTGGGGAAAAATCATAACATTGCCCATTGTTTCGGGGAGGGGAAATGTGCTATACTAATAAAAACGCGGTGCGCGGTCGAAAAATCTGCCGCCGCCGGAAGTGACGAAAGGAATTTGAAAAATGAAGAGATGGTTGAGCTTTGTTGCCGCCCTTTTGCTTGTGTTTCCTCTGCTCTTTTCCTGCGCGTGTCAGAATGTGGGCTCCGGTAACGGTCAGGAGTCGACGCCGGAAACCGACGAAAACGGTCTGCCCGTTGTCGACGATCCCATCCTGAAAGAGGCTCTTCGGATTTATTTCCGCCTTTCCCCCGAGGAGGAGCTGACGGTAGAAATGCTGGAAAAGGTGACGTCGGTTTCGATTTTTGCCGGCATCAATCCGTATTCGGAAGGAGATCCCGACGGGGAAAAGATGGCCGGGAAGGTACTCTTGGACGTATACATCAACGACGACTGGAAATTTGGCGGTTCTTTACCGGGGTATACAGAAAAATGGCGTTTTGAAGAAGAGTTAAAGAAAATTGAAGATCAAATCATCCAAAATAGATATAGGGCCTTTTTTGAGTTAAAGGATCCAGAGGATCCGACTCTTTCTAATAGGGAGAAGCTTGAGATGCTCACAGCTTATCCGGAAGCCGAACAAGGAGCAATTTATATAGAGTATCCGCGGATAAATCGGAGCGAGTTTAATTGGCTGACCAAAATACGTCTTACAATTGGGGTACTGGATAAGTGGCTTTATCCGGAAGGGGAATATGACTGCAGCGCGTTCTCCTGTTTACCGAATCTGAAAACCGTTTGTTACGATGGAATTTCCCTATCTCATCTGCCTTCCGGAGTGGAAGCGGTTGACGCGCGTTTTACTACGGGCCTTTCGGCGTTTGGTGAAGCGTTGATTCAGGCAGGTAGCGGTCAAGATGGACGTCTTTTTGGATATTTATACAATTCCCGTTGGCGGATGGATCGGTGCGCAACGGTTACCTTTGTCCGGGAGGAGGTTGGCGACGCCGATTGGCTTCCGGAGGGGAAAATGCTTCTCAGCGTTTATCTGAATGAAATGGGGTCTCGCGAATATTTTGACGATATCATCACAGTACATACCCCTGAGCATGTGTACAGAGACTCTGGGGCCGGAGTGTTTCCGCTTTGCTTCGATGATGAGGAAGCGTTTGAAACGTTTCTTGCTACGATCGAAGACGAAACCCTGCGGCAAACTGTCCGGGAGCATTACCGTTATATGGAATATCCTTCCGCTGAGACCGAAGAAGAGCGGGAAAAGGTGCGAGAGGAAGCGCAGAAGCTTCTTGAGGAAGTTCAAAAAACCACTCCGTGGGCGAATTTTAACTGCTATTTTCTACTCGTGGAAACGGGAAATGAGCGGGGCGAGGTTCTCGACGCTCTCGGTCGTGCGGGGTTGCTTGATCGTTGGATCGTCCCGGAAGGGGAAATCGATTGCTCCAGATTCTCGATTCTGGAAGATCTTTCCTATATACGTTACGAAGGCGATCTTTCCTTCTCCAATATCCCGGATGGCGTTCAGCTTCTGAATTTACTGGAGCAGGATGAATATGGCGTCTATTATTGAGAAAAGAAGATTTTCCTTTTTCTTGCCGTTATGACCGCCGCCGGGCAGAGCTTTTCTGCCCGGCGTTTTTTCGCGTTTCCGTCTCTTTCGTCGGCGGGGAAGGGCGGTTTTTCTGCGTGCGCCCCGGCTCTTTTGTCCGCCCGGCGTCGGATTTTTCTTCTTTTTGCGCTTGAAAAGCGCCGCTGAGACGGGATTGTTCCTTTTTCCCTCGGAAAAAGGATTGACAAACCCCGCAAAGAGTAGTAAAATAATAGAATAAGGCGGAGAACCCGCTATGAAGCGGGGATCCCCAAAAGAACCCGGAGGTTTTTTGTGTTACAGTTCAAACAAAGGGCGGCGGCCGCCCTTGAGGCCGCCATCGGAACGCTGGCGCCCGGCTCTTCCCCGACGGCGGCGGAGCTTTCTTCCATGCTGGAATATCCGCCCGAGAAGTCGATGGGCGATCTGGCGTTCCCCTGCTTTCGGCTCAGCAGGATTTTAAGAAAGGCGCCGCCGGTCATCGCGGCCTCCCTCGCCGAGGCTCTGGGAAGCCTTCCCGGTCTGAAAAAGGCGGAGCCCGCCGGCGGTTATCTCAATTTCTTCCTTGACGATTCCTATTTTACCGATACCGTGGCCGACCGGATTCTTTCCGAAGGGGAACGGTACGGGCGAAACGACAGCGGGAAGGGCAAGACGATGGTGATCGACTATTCCTCCCCCAACGTGGCCAAGCCCTTCCACATCGGCCACCTCGGCTCCACGGTCATCGGCCATTCCCTGAAATGCCTCTACGATTTTGCCGGCTGGAAGACCGTCGGCGTCAACCATTTGGGAGACTGGGGAACGCAGTTTGGGAAAATGATTGTCGCTTACCGCCGCTGGGGCGATGAGGAGACCGTCAAAAAAGGCGGCGTCGACGAGCTGGTCGCCCTCTACGTCCGCTTCCACAAGGAGGCCGAGGCCGACCCCTCCCTCAACGATCTTGCGCGGGAGGAATTTACCAAGCTGGAGCACAAGGACGAAGAAAATCTCCGTCTCTGGAAGTGGTTCCTTTCGGTCAGTCTTGAGGAGTACGAAAAAACCTACCGTCAGCTCGGAATCGTCTTCGACGCCTACACGGGGGAGAGCTTTTACACCGATAAAATGGACGCTCAGGTGGAGCGCCTGCGGGAAAAGGGGCTTCTTAAGATCGACGACGGCGCCTCTCTTGTCGACCTTTCGGCCTACGGAATGCCGCCCTGCCTGATTCTGAAACGGGACGGCTCGACGCTCTACCCGGCGCGGGATATCGCGGCGGCGGTCTACCGAAAGCAGACCTACCATTTTGACAAGTGCATCTACGTGACCTCCAATCAGCAGATCCTCCATTTTCAGCAGTGGTTCAAGGTCGTTGAGCTGATGGGCTACGACTGGTACGATCAGCTGCTTCACGTGCCCTACGGGACTCTGAGCATCGGCGGGGAAAAGCTGGCGACGAGAACCGGCAACGTCATTCTCCTGAAGGATCTTTTCCGCATGGCGATTGAAAAGGCCCGTCAGATCATGGAGGAAAAGAGCCCCGACCTCCCCGACAAGGACAGCGTTTCGGAGGCCGTCGGCGTCGGCGCGGTGGTCTTCTACTACCTCTCCAACAGCCGCATCAAGGACACCGATTTTAATCTGGAGGACGCGCTTTCCTTCGAGGGCAACACCGGCCCCTACGCGCAGTACACATACGCCCGCTGCTGCAGCATCATAGAAAAGGCGGGAGGCGTGCCCGAGAAGGGTCGGACGGCCGGTTATCGCCCCTGCGAGGCCGAGTCGGCGCTCTGCCGCGTGCTCTCCCTCTTCCCGGAGAAAATCGGGGACGCCATCCGGGACAGCGAGCCGATGGTGATCACGAGATATATCATCGACGTCTGCGCGGCCTTCAACCGCTTCTATCACGACTGCGCGATTCTCTCGGCCCCGGAGGAGGCGGCCCGCGCCTTCCGCGTTCGCCTCAGCGCCTGTGTAAAAACCGTGCTCGGCAACGCTTTCGGGCTGATTTGCCTGAAAAAGACGCCGCGGATTTAAGCTCCGCAAGGCCGACGTTCGGCGGGCGTGCAGACCGCGCCTCAACCGTTCTCCCACCGTTTTGAAAGTAAAGAAAGTCAGAAAATCAGAAAGGATTCGATTTCATGTCAGGCCACAGCAAATGGAAAAATATCATGCACAAGAAGGAGAAGACCGACGCGCAGAGAGCCTCGGTTTTCACCAAAATCGGAAAGGAAATTTCGATTGCCGTCAAGGAGGGCGGAGCTGACCCCGTCTCCAACAGCCGCCTTCGCGATCTGATTGCCAAGGCGAAGGACAACAACGTACCGAACGACAACATCGACCGCATCATCAAGAAGGCGTCGGCCGCCGACGCCGCCTCCTATGAGGAAATCTCCTACGAGGGCTACGGCCCCTCCGGCGTCGCCGTCATCGTCGAGACGGCCACCGACAACCGCAACCGCACCGCCGCCGAGGTTCGCCACTTCTTCGACAAATATGGCGGGAACATGGGGCAGACCGGCTGCGTCGGCTTCCTCTTCACCGAAAAGGGCATTATCGTGATCGAAAACGACGGCAAGGTCGATGAGGATAAGCTGATGGAGGATGCGCTTGAGGCCGGAGCGGAGGACTTTTCTTCCGAGGAGGAGGCCTTTGAAATCTCCACCGAGCCCGACGACCTCGGCGCGGTTCGTGAGGCTCTGGAGGCCAAGGGCTACAAAATCGTCTCGGCGGATCGGGATATGATTCCCTCCACCACCGTAACGCTGACAAACGAGGACGACATCAAGAACATGACGCTTCTCCTCGAAAAGCTCGAGGAGAACGACGACGTAGAGAATGTTTTCCACAACTGGGAGAACGACGACGAATAAGGAACCGGAGAAAAGGAAGCGCCGGGCTGCGAATCGGTGCAGCCCGGCGCTGATTTAACCTCTATTTTGACCGTTTTTTGACCGGTTTCCGACGGAATTACGCCTGCTGGGGGAAAGAAGGAGAAGACAGTGAAAGAGGAGAAGAAGGATCGGACGGAAGAAAAAGAGCGCCGGACGGGCGTGAAAGAAAAGAAAACAAAAGAGCCGAAAAAGCATCACAGACCGGCGGCGGATTCCTCCTCCGGCGGCGGGGAGGCGCAAAGCAGGCCCGAGAAAACCAACTGGAAGCGAACCTTCCGCAACAACGGGTATATGATGGGCTTTGTCCTCCGCGCCTGCCCGGGGATTTTTGCCGTTTCTTTGGCGATTACCGTCTGGGGCGCCGTGCAGTCGGTTCTTATGAATACCTATTTATACAAGTACGCCCTGGGCGCTCTGCGGGAAGGGCGCGCGCTTCCCGAAATTCTTCTCACCGTCGGGAGCATTCTGGGCGGCACCGTTTTGCTTTCGGTCGCCCGGCAGGCGGCGAACTGCTACATAGAGGTGAAAACCCCGCTTGTGGAGGCTTACATCCGGGATAAGCTGCAGCAGAAGGCGGTGGAGGTCGAGCTTTCCTGCTTCGAGGATTCCTCCTTTTACGACAGCTACGTGAAGGCCATCGGGGAGGCGTCGGATCGGGCTTTTTCCGTGATGAACAATCTTTTAAACGTCGTCTGGGACGCGGTGAATCTCGCCGCAATCGGCGCGATTTTCATCACCGTCGATCCGATTTTTCTTCTCCCGGCCTTCCTTCCCTTTCTCGTCACGCTCCTTGTCGGCAAGCGCCGGAATCGGATTCTTTATACCTACGACATGAAAAAGCGCGAGGCTGCGAGAAAGCGGGATTACGTCAAAAGAACCTTTTATCTCAGGGATTTTTCCAAGGAAATGCGCCTTACCGAGCTCTGGCGGGTGATGTTCCGGCGGATGCATGAGAGCATTGAGGAAATGAAGGGAATTGTGAAGACCTACGGCTATACCCTGATGTGGTTCCGCAATCTCTTCGACTTTCTCTTCGACGTCGTGGTTTACGCGGGGACGGTGTTTTACGCCTCCTTCCGGACGCTTGTGGCGAAAACGCTTCTTCTTGAGGATTGCTTTGTCGTCATCAATTCGGTTTCGATGCTGGCGGAGGATATCAACAACGTCGGCGGCACGGTTTTGAAGCTCGACGAAAATTCCCTCTACGTGGAAAATCTCCGCTATTTTTTGGAATACAAGAGCAAAATCCCCGAGGACGAAGGGGCCGACCCCGCGCCCTCCCCCGAGGTGCTGACCCTTCGCGGGCTCGGCTTTACCTATGAGGGGAAGGAGGAGCCGGTGCTGACGGGGATCAACCTGACGGTTCGCGCCGGGGAAAGAATTGCCGTGGTCGGGGAGAACGGGGCCGGAAAATCCACCCTCGCCAAGCTTATCCTCCGCCTTTACGACCCGACGGAAGGGGAAATCCTTTTGAACGGTCGGAACATCAAGGAATACCGCCTCTCCTCCTATCGGGAGCTTTACGGGACGGTTTTTCAGGATTATCAGCTTTTCGCCGTGAGCGTCGCCGAAAACGTCCTTCTCCGGGGAGATCTTTCGGAGGCCGACCGTGCGGGGGTGACCGAGGCGCTTGAAAAAAGCGGCGTCGGAGGAAAGGTCGCGGCGCTTCCCCATGGGATTGACACGACGGTGACGAAGGAATTTGACAGCGAGGGCGCGATTTTTTCCGGCGGGGAGGCGCAGAAGATTTCCCTCGCGAGAATCTTCGCCGGGAAGCATCCGCTGGTGATTCTCGACGAGCCGACCTCCGCCCTCGACCCGATTGCGGAGCAGGAAATGTACAGCCGGATGTTCGAGGCCTGCGAGGGGAAGACGGTGATTTATATCTCCCACCGCCTCTCAGGGGCCGTCTCCGCCGACCGTGTGTATCTCTTTGAAAAGGGTCGGATTGCCGAGCAGGGAAGCCACAAGGAGCTTCTTGCCCTCGGGGGCCGGTATGCGGAAATGTGGCACAAGCAGGCCGACGCCTATACGGGAGAGGAGGGGGAGGCATGAACCGTCAGGATCCGAGGAAAAAAGTGCGGCACAGCCCCTTCCGTACCGCCAAAAACGTCTGGTTTATGATCCGGTACGTGCTCCGTTACGCGCCGGGGTATCTCCTTGTCACCCTTCTTGAGGCGCTTGGCAAGGGCGGCTGGCACGTCGCCGGGGTGCTTTTTACCCGCTATCTCTTCGACGCGATCGAGGCGGGGGAGGACTTCCGCCGCGTCGTGACCTTCCTCCTCTTCTACGCGGGCTACAACGCGGTTTTCCTGCTTTTCAGCAGGTGGCGCCTCTCGGTCTACCTTCCGAAGGTGGAGCTGGTTCTCCACGAGGGAATACAGAACGAGCTCTACGAAAAGGCGCGGAAGCTGGATCAAAGCTGTTACGACGACCCGGAATTTTACAACGACTTCATCTGGGCGATCCGGGAATCGGACAAGAGAACCGTGCAGATTATGGAGAACATCAGCCTGTTTCTCAACCGGCTTCTCTCCGGCGCCGTCATCTGGAGCCTTCTTGCGTCGATGGATCTCTACGCGGCGCTCTTCCTCCTCTGCGCGGTGCTGGCGGGCTTTTTCGTCCGGAACCGTCTGAATCGCGTCCGCTATGAGAAAAAGCTCGAACTGAATCCCATTGCGAGGAAGAAAAGCTACGTCGGAAGGGTTTTCTACCTCTCCCAATACGCGAAGGAGCTTCGGCAGGGGAAGATTTCCTCCCTTCTGCGGGAAAAATATGCCGGGGCGGTGGAGGAGGAAATTTCCTGTATCAAGAAATACGTAAAGAAGATTTTCTTCCTCTCCCTCCTCGCCTCTCTTCTCTCGGGAGTCGTCCCCTCGGCGGGAATGACGGGGTATCTGATTTTCCGCTACATCCTCGATCCCACCCTTTCCCTCGGCCAATTTTCGGCGAGCATTCAGGCCAGCCACAAGCTCTTCCGGACGCTGAACGATCTCGGCTCCTGCCTGAACAAGTTCAACGAGCACAGTCTGTACATCGAAAACGTCCGGCGCTTCACGGGCTATGAGCCGAAAATCCAAGGAGAAATACGGGAGGTTCCGCCCTTCGAGTCGCTGGAAATCCGGGATCTCAGCTTCACCTATCCCTTTACGGAGGGAGGGGAGCCGGTGCTTTCCCATCTGAATCTTTCGATTCACCGGGGGGAAAAGATCGCCTTCGTCGGCTATAACGGCGCCGGGAAAACGACGCTTGTCACCCTCCTTCTCCGGCTTTACGACGCTGAAAGCGGGGAGATTCTCTACAACGGCGTCAATATCAAGAATTACTCCCCCGAGGAGTACCGGCGGCATATCGGCGCGGTTTTTCAGGATTATAAGATTTTTGCCGCCACGGTGGCGGAAAACGTGTTGGGCGGGGAATACTCCGAGGAGAAGGAGCCGGTGGTGAAGGAGGCGCTGGAGGCCGCGTCCTTTACCGAGCGGTTAAAGCTCCTGCCCGACGGCATTCAGACCCAGCTCACAAGGGAGTTTCAGAAGAACGGCGCGGCCCTTTCCGGCGGGGAGGCACAGAAGATTGCCATCGCCCGCGTCTTCGCCCGGCCCTTTGAGCTGATCGTCATGGACGAGCCCTCCAGCGCCCTTGATCCCATTTCGGAGTATGAGCTGAATCAGTCGATTTTAAAGAACGCGGCGGGGAAAACGGTGATCTTCATTTCCCACCGCCTCTCCACCACCCGGATGGCCGACCGCATCTATATGTTCGCGCAGGGAAAGCTGGTGGAGGAGGGCACGCATGGGGAGCTGATGGAAAAGAACGGCAAGTATGCGGAGATGTTCCGCGTTCAGGCCGAAAAATACCGCGCCGGGGAAGAGGCTTCTCCCAAGGGGACGCCGGATGCGGAGTCTTCGGCGGTATCCCCGGCGGCATTTCCGGCGACGTCACCGTTTGAACAGCAGGCCGCCTCTTGGGAGGGGGCGCCGGAGGGGCTTCGGGGAGAATATCCGCGCTGACCTTCTTCGTCCGCGCCGGGCAAGCGCGAAAAAATGGCCGAAAAGGACAAACCGTCCGATTTCTTCATTGACGGGTGCGGGCCGACGCGTTATACTTTAGTAAGAAAATCTTTCGATTTTCAAAAATCTTTCGATTTTCAAAAATCTTTCGATTTTCAAAAATTTCGCAAAAAAGAAAGGAAAAAGAAGCATGGGAGAAAGATGGTCGGAAGCGAGGGCGTGGGAGTGGTACAATGCCCGCCCGTGGCTGAGAGGCTGCAATTTTATCGGCAGCGACTGTGTGAATTTCATCGAGCAGTGGCAGGATCTCCGCTTTGAGGAGCATATGCAAACCGCCGAGCGGGAGCTTGCGCTGGCCGCCGAAACCGGCTTCAATACCGTGCGGCTGGTGACGGAATTCATCGTCTGGGACAAGGATCGCGACGGCTTTATGGAGCGGTTCGATCGGTTTTTGACTCTTACGGAGAAGTACGGCCTTTCCGCCCTCGTCGTGCTGGGTAGCGACTGTATGCCTCCGAAGACGGAGGGCTGGGAGCCTCTTCATCTGGGGGAACAGCGGTGCGACTGGGGGTATCACGGCGGCGTGAAGCATTCCCCTTTTCTCTCCTTCGACGAGATGGGGTATCACCTCCTCGACGAGCCGGAGATGGCCGAGCGGCACTATCTTTGGGTGGAGGATCTGATAAAGACCCACCGGGACGACAAAAGAATTCTGATGTGGGATCTCTACAACGAGGCGGGGAATTCCCACCGCGACCCCGTGACCGGGAAGCATTTGAAGCGCTTTTTCGAGATTGCGCGGAAAATCGATCCCATCCAGCCCCTGACGGCCTGTACCTGGCGGTGCCGTCCCGACCGGAGCGTCGAGATTCCTGCGATCGAGCAGTACTGCATCGAGAACTCCGATATCATTTCTTACCATAATTACCACGACTATCAGACCAACGTCCGCATTATCAAGCGCCTCAAGGAATACGGACGCCCGATCGTCAACACCGAGTGGATGGCAAGAATTCTTCACTGCACGGTGCAGGAGCTTTTCCCGCTCTTCTATCTTGAGAAAATCGGCTGTTATAACTGGGGCTTTGTGGCCGGGAGAATGCAGACCTACGAGCCGTGGGAATGGATGTGGGGCGCGGTGCAGAAGAATCCGCAAGTCGATTTTGACTTTACCAAATGGTTCCACGACCTCTACAGGCCGAGCCTGCGGCCCTACGACCCGAAGGAAATTGAGATCATCAAGCGCTTCTCGGCGCTTGCCGACGAGGATTTCAAGCGGGAAAAGGGCAACTGAAAATTTTATCGAGGCGGGCGGTTTTCCGCCTCCTGTCGGAAGTCTTCTCCCCCGGCCTTGGCCGGGGGAGTTTTTTTGCGGCGCCGGGCGGCAAAAAACCTATAGAAAAAGGAAAAACTGCAGAAAAAAGAAAAAAACTTTTCCTCAAAAGAAGAAAAATGCCCGCGAGGGCTTGAAAAAAAGAAGAACTTATGATAAAATGGAGACAACTTTACAGACAAAGGAGAACTTGAAATGAACGGAGTTTGGTCAAAGGAAAAGGCGTGGGAGTGGTACAATTCTCACCCGTGGTTGAGAGGTTGTAATTTCATGGGCAGCGACTGCGCCAACCGGATCGATCAATGGCAGGAGCTCGGCTTTGAGGAGCGCCTCAAGACCGCTGACGAGGAGCTGGCGCTCGCCGCCGAAACCGGCTTTAACAGCATTCGGATTATTCTTGAATTTATCGTATGGGATCAGGAGCACGACGGCTTCATGAAGCGGTTCGACCGCTATCTTGAAACGGCCTGGAAGCACGGCATTTCCGCCATGGTCGTCTTCGGCAACGACTGTATGCCCCCGAAATCGGAATTCTGGAAGCCTCTTCATCTGGGGCCTCAGACCTACGACTGGGGTTATCACGGCGGGCGGAAGCATTCCCAGCACGGGCAGTTTGCCGGGATGGGTTACCACCTTCTCGACGAGCCGGAAATCGCTGAGCGCCACTACAAGTGGGTTCGCGAGATTATGGAGACCTACAAGAACGACGAGCGCGTCGTGATGTGGGACATCTACAACGAGGCGGGAAACTCCAAACGCGCTCCCGCGACGATGAAGCATCTCCAGAAATTCTTTGAGATTGCGCGTGACGTCAACCCCTCTCAGCCGCTGACGGCCTGCACCTGGCGCTGCAGTCCCGACCGGAGCGTCGAGATTCCCGAGATCGAGCAGTACTGCATCGAGAACTCCGATATCATTTCTTACCATAATTACCACGACTATCAGACCAACATCCGCATCATCAAGCGCCTCAAGGAATACGGTCGCCCGATCGTCAACACCGAGTGGTTAGGAAGAGTCCTTCACAACACGGTACAGGAAATGTTCCCGCTCTTCTATCTTGAGAAGATCGGCTGCTACAACTGGGGCTTTGTCGCCGGGAAATACCAGACCTACGAGCCTTGGGAAGGCACCTGGCAGGCCTATGAAAAGAATCCGAGCCTCGATTACGATTTCACCAAATGGTTCCACGACCTCTACCGTCCGAACCATCGCCCCTACGACCCGAAGGAAATTGAGATCATCAAGAAGTTCTCGGCCTTGGCGGACGAGGAGTTCAAAGCGAGCAAGAAATAAAGTGTTTTCCCCCGTATAAAAGAAAAGAGCGTCCGCGGAGCAAAATCCGCGGGCGCCGTTTTTTGAAGGGCGGCGCGGGGCCGGAAAATCCGCCGCTTCCGAAAAAAGTTGCCGTTTCCCCGGCTTTTTTGCCGAAAGGGTAGAAAAAGTCATAATTTCGTGCTATAATAAGGGCGTTTCCGGAAATCGGTCAATGACGAAAATTTGTCACAACAGGGGGAAGGAAAGGGGAGCGGGGACGATGTATGAAATCCATCTGAAAATTCATGAGGAAAAGGACTTGTACAGCCCCTTCGACGAAAGCTGTCGGACGCTGAGCGGGGAGGTGTCGGACTATCTTGCCGGGCAATACGGTAAGAAGGGCATCGGGGAGGAGATCGTTTTAAAGATAAAGTGCGACGGCCCGGTGAATTTTGAGCGGGTGAAGGGCGCTTTTCAGGAGCTTATCCGGGAGCAGAAGGTTCGCAACGCCAATCAGAAGCGGGCCAACCTTCTGAAACAGCTCTGGCTCTTCTGCATAGGCGTTGTCTTCGTCACGGCGGCCATTCTGCTTGACGGCGTTCTCAACTCTCTCCCCGTCGAGCTGATTTCCATCGTCGGCTCCTTCGCCGTCTGGGAGGCGGCCAACATCTGGATCGTGGAAAATCCCCGCACCCGTCTGGCCTCTCGGACGCTGAAAAGGCTGAACGCCACCAGAATCGTCATTCTTTCGCCCGACGGCGAGACTCCGGATGGCGGCGCGTCGGACGGCGCGTCGCGGGACGGACTCTGAGGCCGGGGAAGAGAAGATAAAAAATCCGTTACGGAAAGGAAAGGACAAAATCATGGAAAGCGAACCGTCGGAAGAAAAACACAGAGTAAAGGCCTATTTCAGAAATCTTTTCGATATGCGGAGCAATATGCTCTCCTACGAAGAGCTCCACGAAATGATGGAGGAGAACACCATCATCCACGGCGCGAATATGTGGATTCTGATGCTGGCGATCCTGATTGCTTCGATAGGACTCAACGTCAATTCCACCGCGGTGATCATCGGCGCCATGCTGATTTCCCCGCTGATGAGCGGCATTCTCACCATCGGCTATTCCCTTGCCATCCGGGATCTGCAAATGCTCCGCAAGGCGGCGGAGCGCTTCGCCACGCAGGTGGTCATCAGTCTGATCACCTCCACGGTCTATTTCACCGTCACCCCGCTCACCGTGGCGACGTCGGAAATGATCGCAAGGACAAGCCCGACGATCTGGGACGTGCTCATCGCGCTTTTCGGGGGAATTGCCGGGAGCATCGGAAATACGAGGCAGAAGACGAGCAACGTCATCCCCGGCGTGGCGATTGCGACGGCGCTGATGCCGCCTCTCTGTACGGTGGGCTACGGGATTGCGACGGGACAGCCGAATTTCATCATCGGCGCCTTCTATCTCTTCGCCATCAACACGCTGTTCATCGCGCTTTCCGCGCTGATTGTCACCAAGCTGCTCGGCGTGCCGGTTCGGAAGGAGCTTGATGTAAGAAGGCGGAAGAAAATCAACAGAATCATCACGGCGCTGATCGTCATCACGGTGCTTCCCAGCCTTTTGGGAGGCGTTTATACCGTTTACCTCTCGGTTCTCGACCGCAACGTTCAGAATTATCTCGACACCGAGTTCGTCTTCGCCGATACGCAGATGGTGCAGAGCAGTGCCGACAACAGAAACCGCGTGATCTCCGTCTCTCTGGTCGGCGCCCAGCTTTCCGACGAGAGAATTGCGGAGCTGGAGAAAAAGATGGAGGAGTACGATCTGTCGGGGTATACGCTTCACGTCACGCAGAACAAGGTGATTGAAGGGGCCGACGGCGACCGGGTGACCATCGCCGTTCAGGAAAACACCATCCGGGAGCTTCAGAAGCAGCTGGAGGAAGAGAAAAAGAAGAACGAGGCCCTGTCGGAGAATATGGCCGGGCAGATCGACTGCCGAGCGCTTTCCGAAAAGGCGGCGGCGGTTTTCACCAAGCTGTCGGAGCTGAGGTGCGGGCTGATGTACGGAAGCGACGGCCCGACGCTCCTTCTCACCGGCAAGGAAAACGCGGCGCTTACCGAGGACGAGCGGGAGACGCTTCGCAATTTCCTCACAGTAGAGAGCGGGATCTCCCGCATTGAGCTTGACGTTGAGCCTTTTCAAGTCCCGGAGCCCCTGCCCGACGGGCCGGAGCAGGAAGGAGAGCTGAGCGATGAATAAAATCCTTTGCCGCGTCTTTGCCGTTTTACCGGCGCTTCTTTTGCAGGCGCTCTGGCTGTTGATTCTCTTCCGCTGGCTTGCCCCGTGGGCGACGGCGATCAGCGTCTTTCTCTCCTTTCTCGCCTTGATTTTTGTGCTCTATCTCATCACGAAGCAGGAGGAGAGCACCTATAAAATCCTCTGGCTGTTGATAATTCTCACCTTTCCCCTTCCCGGCGCTCTTCTCTACCTCCTTTTCGGAAACAAAAGAACCACCCGGCCCCTCCGGAAGAAGCTGGAAAAGGCCCCGCCTCTTCCGGCGCGAAGTTCTTCCCCCGCCGTTTCGGCGGCCCTTGAAAAGGAGAATCGCCGGCTTTCCCAAACCTTTCGCTGGGTGGAGGAGAAAACCGGCTTTCCCCTCGCGGTCAACCGGGGCGCGACCTATTATCCCCTCGGCGACACGATGTTTCCCGACCTCCTTTCCGAGCTGAAAAAGGCGGAAAAATTCATCTTCATTGAGTATTTTATCGTCGAAAGCGGGAAAATGTGGGATTCCATCACCGAAATTCTCGCCGAAAAGGCTTCGCAGGGAGTCGACGTTCGCGTCATGTACGACGATCTCGGGAGCCTTTCGACCTACACGAAGAAAGAGGCCGAGGCGCTGAGAAAAAAGGGAATCCGCTGTGTCTCCTTCAATCCCCTGATTCTGATCAAGGGGACGCTGAACTGTCGGGATCACAGGAAAATGACGGTGATCGACGGCCGAGTCGCCTTCAGCGGCGGGGTCAATCTGGCCGACGAGTATATCAATCATATCGAAAAGTACGGCCACTGGAAGGACGTCGGCTTCCGCCTCACCGGGGAGGCGGTTCGGAATTATACGGAAATGTTCGCGCAGTTCTGGAACGCCTTCGGGGGAGAGAAAATCCCCGACGAATTTCTGAGCGCGGCTCCGGTCGGGAAGGACGATTCCACCGGACAGGACTCTCCCGACGGGCTGGTTTTGAGCTATTACGACTCCCCGCTCCGGGAGGACGCGGTGTCGAACGGGCTCTATATCGATCTGCTCTCGCAGGCGAAGGAAACGGCGTGGTTCTTCACGCCTTATCTGATGCCGGGAAACGCTCTGCTTGACGCCTTTCTCCGGGCGGTAGCCCGTGGGGTGGATGTCCGCATCATCATGCCCGGCATTCCCGACAAGAAGCTTGTCTACAGGATGTCAAGGAGCTTTTATCCGGTTCTCCTCGACGCCGGTGTGAAGATTTACGAATACACGCCGGGCTTTGTCCATGCCAAGGCCTGCCTGATTGACGGGGAGGTCGGGACGGTGGGAACCGTCAACCTCGATTACCGCAGTCTCTTCCTGCATTTTGAGAACAACGCGCTCTTCTACCGCGCGTCGCTGCTGACGGAGCTGAAAAAGGACTTTCTTGAGACGCAGGAGAAGTGCGAAGAAAGAAAGGCCGGGGACGTGAAAAAGGGCTTTTTCAGGTGGATGGTTGACGGAATCCTCCGGATTTTCGCGCCGCTTTGCTGAATTTTGCCCCGCTTCGGGAGTAATGGGGCTTGGGAGCCGCTTACAGCCTTTGAGAAAGTGAGAAAGGAGGACGGTATGGCGTTTGGGAAAAAAGCGCGGACGAAAAAGGCAAAAGAAACGAGTCGCGGGGAGAAACCGGGACGACCGGGAGAGAAAGCGCCGACCTCCGCCGAGGCGACAGAAGAAAACGCCGTCGATATTGCCGCAGGCGTTGCTTCCGGGGCGGAAGTCAAAGCCGTTTCGGAGGCCGCCGCACACACGGGAGGAGTCGTTACAGAAACCGCCGCGAAAACGACAGCAGAAACCGCCGCCGAAACTGCCGATCCCGCGCCGGACAACACGTCAACCGCCCCGCGCGGGGACGCCCCGTCTTCCGGATGGGAACGGTACGAAGAAGACGGCTGCGTCTTTGTCTTCGACAGGGGAAAGACGGAGGAATACTATAAAAGCCATTCTCTTTGCAGCTGTGGGCACTGCCGGAATTTCTACCGGCAGATCGGCGGGCGCTTCCCGGTGTTGGAGGAATTTCTGGCGCTCTTCGGCGCCGATATCACAAGGCCGGACGAAACCCTGCCAATGACTCTTCCGGCGGCAAAATCGGGGGACGCGGTCGAATACATCAGCGTCGACTATACCGTCTGCGGAAAAGTGGAAAAAACGGGGACCGGGGAGATCACGCTTTTTGACGGGCGGCCCTTTAAAATCGCGGTGACCGACGGGTTTGCCTCCCCGAACGAACAGACGGGGGATTATTTTACCCTTTCGGTGGAAAACGTGGTTCTTCCTTGGGAAGAGCCTCCGGCCGAAGAGATTTCAGCCGAAAAACTTTCGACAGAGAAAAATGCCGCTGGGGCGCGGAAAGGCTCCCTCCTCCGCGGCGGGAAGGGGAAAGGATTTTTCGGCGTACACAAGAAAAAATCCTGAAAATCGGCGCGGCGACAGACAACAGGCGACAGGTAACAGACAACAGATAACGGGTAACAGGCGACAGGCAACGGATGACAAACGACAAAGAAAAAGCTCTTGACTCTGACGGCGGTCGGTCAAGGGCTTTCTTCATTCTTTCGTGGGGCGCGTCGGGCTTTGATGTGGCGTTTTTGGGTGCAGAGCTTTTTGGGTGCGGTGGCTTTGATATGGCGATTTTTATGGCGCGATGGTTTTAACGCGGCGTTTTTACGTTTCTCTCTTTGCGCAGAGAATTTTTGGAGGCATTTGGCCCGTGGCGGTCATGGTGGACAATCTTTTTTCGCGGTTGTTTTTGACACGGGAGTCTTTTGGCCCGGCGTTTCTCGGCGCGGCGGCTTTTTGCGCAGATTTTTTGAGGGCGGGATCGCGCCGCGTTCCGCTGTTTCTCAGCCCCGGCGGAATTTGGCCATGAAAAAGCCGTCGGTGCCGTGTTCGTCGGGGAAGAACGTGGCTCGTGCCTCCCCGAACGGCATATTCTCCGCGTCGGGGGCAAATGCGGAATGCTCCCGCAGGAATCGGTCGGCGACGGCCTCGTTTTCCTCCTTGTTGATCGTGCAGGTGGAGTAGAGCAGGACGCCGCCCGGCTTTACGTAGGAGGCGGCGGTGTCGAGAATGCGGTACTGAATCTCCGGCAGTCTTGACAGCTCCTCCGGGGATTTGCGGCGGAGGTCCGGCTTCTTGGCGATCACGCCGAGGCCGGAGCAGGGAACGTCGCAGAGCACCCGGTCGGCCTTTGAAAGGAGCTCCTCCCTCCGCTGGGTTCCGTTCTGCACGGCGGTGCTGAGAATGCCGATGCCGAGGCGGTCGGCTCCCTTTTCTACCAGCGAGAGCTTGGAGGCGTGGAGGTCGAGGCAAAGGATTTTCCCTCGGTTTTCCATCGCCATGGCCATGCCGAAGCTCTTTCCGCCGGGGCAGGAGCAGGTATCGACGACAAATTCCCCCGGCCTTGCCCCGACGGCGAGGGAACAGAGCTGGGAGGACTCGTCCTGAACGAAGCAGAGCCCCTCCGTAAGTGGGGTGAGGGAGGACACCGGCGTAAATTCGTCGAGGAGAACGCCGACAGGGGAGTATGAAGTCGGCTCACAGGCAAGCCCTTCGGCGCGGAGCCTCTCAAGCAGTCCCTCCCGGTCGGTTTTCAGCGTGTTTGCGCGGAGCGTGATGCGGGGATTGCGGTTGATTCCCTGCAAAAGCCCCTCCGCCCGCTCCTCGCCGTACTGGTCGGCCCAGAGCTTACAGAGCCACGGCGGGCAGGAATATTTGACCGAATAGTAGGAAAGGCTCCCCTTTTCCGGGAGGGGAAGCTTTTCCTTCCCCCGCGCCACGGCACGAAGAACGCCGTTTACGAAGCCGGAGGCTCCCCGGTGGGAATGAAGCTTGGCCAGCTCTACGCACTCGTTGCAGGCGGCGCTGTCCGGCACTCGGTCGAGGCAGAGGATCTGATAGACGCCGAGGCGGAGAATCGGCAAAAGCGCCGGCTCGATTTTTTCCGGCGGGACGGAGGAGAAGCGGGAGATGACGTAGTCGAGAAAAATCTGCTTTTCGATGACGCCGTAGACAAGGGCCGTGTAAAAGGCACGGTCGTAGCCGGTAAATCCGTATCTTTTGATGGAGGAATCGACCTCAAGATTGGAATATTTTCCCTCCTTTTCACAGCGGACAAGGGAAAGATAAGCGGCATCTCTTACGTCCATGAAAAAAACGTCCTTTCAAAAAAATCGCCTCCCCGCCCCGGAAAAGGGCTTCCGGGGGCTTGGGAAGAGAGGCGAAGGGAGATTTATCTGCGGTCGTTTCTGCGGTTTCCCGAAACGATGACGAGCAGTCGGAGCAGGGAAGCGAGGGCGCTGAAGAGCGCCGCCACGTAGGTGAGGGCCGCGGCGGTCAAGACCTTCCTTGCCCCCTTGACCTCGTCGACCTCAAGAATTTCCTCCTTCAGAACCGCCAGCGCCCGGCGGCTGGCGTTGAATTCCGTCGGGAGGGTAACAAGCTGAAAGAGAACGACGGTTCCGAAGAGGAGAATCCCCACGTAGGCGAGGGGATAGAAGCCGAACAGGAGCCCGATGAGAATCAGCGGGGTGCTGAGTCCCGAGCCGAACTGTGTGATCGGGACAATGGCGGAGCGGAGCTTGATCGGAAAGTAGCCGGTGGCGTGCTGGATGGCGTGCCCCACCTCATGCGCGGCGACGCCGATGGCCGCCACCGAGCTCTTCCCGTAGACGGTCTGAGAGAGGGAAACGGTGTTGCTTCGCGGGTCGAAATGGTCGGTGAGATCCCCGGCAATCGGGACGATGCGGACGTAGGTCAGGCCGTTTTTGTCGAGGATCCGCCGGGCTACCTGATCGGCTGTGTAGCCCCGCCGGGAGAGAATTTTTCCGTATTTTGCGTAGGTGGTTTTGACGTTGATCTGCGCAAGCATCGATATAATCAGAAAGGGAACGACGAAAACAAAATAGGTCCAATCCCAGTACATATTATCCCTCCTTCGGGCGTCGACCGTCGGGCTGTGCGGCGTCGGGCTGTGCATGGTCATGCACTACATGGTCATGCACTACGGTCTCCTCGGGGCGCTTGCCGTCCGCCGGTGCGGAATCCTCCGGGCGCCTGTCGGCCAGCCGCTCACCCGCGGTGAGTCGGTTCCCGTTTGTGTAGTCGGAGGCGCTCATCCGCTTCTTTCCCGCCGGCAGCAGCTCCCTGATCGCCACGCATTTTCCATCTCCGCAGACGACGGTGATTTCCTTCCCGACCCCGACGACGCTCCCCGGAGCAAGGTCACTTACCGTCTCGGAAAGCGACGCGGCAATCAGCTTGAGTCCCGCGCCGCCTCGGGTAACAAAGGCGAGCGGGAAGGGGGAGAGCCCCCGGATCTGATTGTAGACCTCCCACGCGGGCCGGTTAAAGTCGACCTCGCAGTCGCTTTTTTCGATTTTCTTTGCGTAGGTGGCAAGGGCGGGGTTCTGTTTTTCCCGTTTGGCGCTTCCGTCAAGGATCGCGGGCAGAATTTTCATCAGTGCCTCCGCTCCGGCCTTCGCCATTTTGTCGAAGAGGGTTTCGGCGTTGTCGGCAAGGTCGATGGCCACCGGCATCCGATATAAGATATCCCCGGTGTCAAGTCCCTCGTCCATCACCATGACGGTGATTCCGGTTTCGCTTTTCCCGTCAAGAAGAGCCCGCTGAATCGGCGCGGCGCCGCGGTAGGCGGGAAGGAGGGAGCCGTGGATATTGATACAGCCGTATTTGGGATAGTCGAGGACGAATTTCGGCAGGATTTTCCCATAGGCGGCCACCACGATCATCTCGGGGTCGCAGTCCTTCAAAAAGGCCTCAAAGGCCCCGTCGCGCAGAGTCTGCGGCTGAAACACCGGCAGGTTATGCCCGGCGGCCCAGACCTTGACGGAGGGCGGCGTCAGGGCATACCCTCTTCCCTTCGGGCGGTCGGGCTGTGTGACGACCGTCAGGGAAAATTTCCCGCTTTCGTATAGGGCCGCGAGGGAGGAGACGGCGAAATCCGGCGTCCCCATGAACAGTATTCTCATTCGGAAAAGACCTCCTGTCGGGAAAAGGACTCAGTCCTCTTCCTCCACTTCCTCGTCGTCCAGCATCCGGATTGCCTTGTCGGTGTAGAGAATGCCGTCGAGGTGGTCGAGCTCATGGCAGAAGGCCCGCGCCTTCAGGCCCGACCCCGTCGTCTCAAACCATTCCCCTTTCCGGTTCATGGCCCGCACGGTGACGGTCATCGGGCGGTCGGTAATGCCCCATTCGTCAGGGATGGAGAGACAGCCCTCCATCTCCTGCTGGCGCTCCTCCGACGCCGAGACGATTTCGGGGTTGATAAGCTCGATAAGCTCTCCCGGCTCGGTCTCCACCAGCACCACCCGGCGAAGAACGCCGACCTGCACGGCGGCGAGTCCGGCGCCCTGCGCCTTGTGAAGGGTGTCCTTCATGTCGTCGAGGAGCCGGAGAATGCGGGGGGTGATTTCCTCCACGGGGCGACTGTGCTTCCGCAGAATGTCGTCCTCTTTTGTTATTATCTTTAAAATAGCCATCTTTATTCCTTTTCCTTTCTGCCGGGTCAAAAATCAGAGCCCGGAGGGGTTGACGTCGACCGAAACGGTGATTTTCCCTCCGACCGTGCGGCAGAATTCTGTGTAGATTTCCGCGATCATCTTTCTCGTCATGGGGCCGAAGCGGCACTTGACGACCAGTCGGACGCGATAGATCTCGTTGATTTTGTAGAGCGGCGCCTCCATCGGGCCGAAGAGCGCGACCGAGAGGGAGGGATATTTTTGGCTGTTGACGGTGTTTATGAGCTCCGCAAGGGAGTTTGCCGCCGCCATCAGCTCGTTTTCCGCCTCGGAGGAGAGGGTGAAGAGAAGCAGGTCGCAGAAGGGCGGGAAGAGCAGGGAGCGCCGCAGGGCGATTTCGTTTTCGTACATCTCCTCGTAGTTCTGCGAAGCGGCGGTACGAAGGACGGGATGATCGGGGGAGAAGGTCTGAATCAGCGCGCAGCCCTTCTTTTCTCCCCGTCCGGCGCGGCCGACGACCTGCGTGATGAGGTCGAAGGTTCTCTCGTTGGCCCGGAAATCGTTCAGATACAGGGAGGCGTCGGCATGGATGACGCCGACGAGGGTGACGTTGGGGAAATCGTGCCCCTTGGTGATCATCTGCGTTCCCACCATGATATCGACGCATCTTTCGCGGAAGCGCTGGATGCCTTCCTCATATTCCGCCCGCGTGGTCGTCGTATCGGCGTCCATTCGCGAGATGCCGGCCTCCGGGAAAAGGCGGTCGAGCTCATCCTCCACCAGTTGCGTGCCGTAGCCGACCCTTTTCAGCGTCTCGTTTCCGCAGGAGGGGCACTTCTCCGGCACCGGCGTCTTGGTCCCGCAGTAATGGCAGTAGAGATATCCCCGCCCCGTCTTGGGGGAGGTGTGGTAAGTATAGGAAACGCTGCAGTGGGGGCAGGTCAGAACCTCTCCGCAGAGGGGGCAGGAGAGGAAGCGGCTGTAGCCTCTCTGATTGATGAAGAGAATGGCCTGTTCCTTGCGTTTTAAGGTTTCCTCCAGCCGCTTTTTCAGCTCCGCGCTGATGGGGGAGGTGTTTCCCGCCCGCGCCTCCTCCCGCATATCGGCGAAGAAGGTCTCGGGCAGAGGAGCGTCTCTGTAGCGTTTTTTGAGTGTGATGAGGGTATATTTTCCCTCCTTGGCCTTCTTGAAGCTCTCGATGGAGGGGGTGGCGGAGGCGAGAAGCAGTACGGCGTTGTGCTTGGTACAGCGGTAGCGGGCGACGTCCCGCGCGTGGTACTTCGGATCCATGTCGGACTTGTAGGTGTGCTCCTGCTCCTCGTCGAGGACGATCAGGCCGATGTTCTTGAAGGGCGCGAAAATCGCCGAGCGGGTGCCGATGCAGAGATCGGCCTCTCCGGCCTCGATTTTGCGCCATGCGTCCCAGCGCTCTCTTCTTGTCAGGCCCGAGTGGAGAACGACGGCGCGATCCCCGAAGGCCGTGCGGAAAATCCGCACCGTCTGAGGAGTCAGGGCGATTTCCGGGACGAGGAGAATCACCGATTTTCCCGCTTCGACGACCTCCTTCATCACGGCCAGCATGACGTTGGTCTTCCCGCTTCCCGTCACGCCGTGCAAAAGGGCGGCCTGCGGCGTGCCGAGGCGGCAGAGGGAGAGAATTTGTTCCTTCGCGGCCTCCTGCTCCTCGTTCAAACCGTCGGGGATCGGGTGAAAGACAACCTCGGTGCTGCGGTAAGGGTCTTCGTAGATTGCCTCTGTGGAGAGGCGGACGATCTTTTTGTTCGCAAGCGCCGTGAGCGTGGGACGGGAAACGCCACAGCTTTTCCAAAGCTCCGGAACGGCGGTTTTCCCATAGAGGAGAAGGGCGCGCAGAGCCTCCTTCTGCTTTTCCCCACGGACGGAGCGGAGCAGGGATTCCTCGTCGGGCAGCTGGTATTCCTCGGTGAGCTCCGCGTATTCCACCGTCGAAATGCGTGCGTCGATGAAGCGCGACTCCCGGCGCAGAATCCCGGCGGCGGTCAGCTTGTCGAGAATCCGGGGCGTGGAGGGGCCGCAGTCCCGGAGAAGCTTTTCCTCCTGCGTCGGCCCGTGCGCGGTAAGATACAGATAAAGAGTCTTTTCCCGCGGGGTGAGGGAGGAAAGCGTCTCCTCCTCCCGGTCCTCCTCCGCTTGGTCTTCTTCCTTCTTTTCCGGCTTTACGATGGAATAGTAGTCCTTGAGCCTCGTCAGAGCCGCCGAGGGAATCATGGCCCGCACCGCGTCTCCCACCGAACAGAGGAAATGCTCCTTCATGTAGAAGCAGAGGCCGATCTGCTCCCCGTCGAGCTTGATGTCCCGGCAGACGGGGGAAATGACGGGCTTCAGCTTTTCGTATTCGGAAGCAGAAACAAGCTCGCTTACAAGGGCGAGCTTTTTCCGGTTTCCCTTGCCGAAGGGAACCGCCACCAGTCCGCCGACGGTGAGGCTGCCTCTCAGCTCCTCGGGAATATAATAGTCATACGGCTTGTCAATGTGGTACGGGGCGTCGAGAAGATAGACCCGTGCCACCGAGCTCTCCTTTGCCATCGGCGGGTCAGCGGTTCAGATTGGGGTTGAGGGAGTCGTCGTTGATCTTGTACTCTCCCTGATAGAGCCGGTTGATCCCGATGCGCACCGCCTTTTCGTCCCGGAAGTCCTTTTTGATCAGGGAAGCGAGGCTCTTGTCGGTCTCTTTGTTGGCAAGCATCCGCTCGGCGTTCTCCCGCTGGCTGACGTATTCGTCGGTCACCATTCTTGCGCACTTGGCGACGGCGATCACAAGGGTGTAGCGGTTGTATTTGTTGTTTTGTGTCAGTTCGTCTACAGAAGGATAAATCATGGCTTGGTACCGTTCCTTTTTCCGATAAAGAATTTTTTACGTATGAATGGAATTTATGAGCTTATGAAGCTGTCGGGAGCCTTTGCTTCCGGCGAATCTCCGTTTTCGCCGGATCCCGGTTTCGGTTTGCTGGTTTGCCGGGCTGACGGTTTCCCGCGTTGCCCCGGCTTCCGGGTTTCTCAGTCCTCCGGCGCGGGGAAAAGCCTTTTCACGTCGTCGAGCGTGCGGAAAACGCGGTGCTTTTCGCTTTCGACAATCGCCGCGATTGTGGCGGCGGCCTCCTCGGCGTGGCCGGTCCGGTTGACGACCGCGTAGTCGTACTGCCCGATGAGGGAAAATTCCGTCAGCGCCTTTTTCATCCGGTTTTCGATGTCGTCGGCGGTGTTGGTTCCCCTTCCGACCAGCCGGGCCCGGAGCGTTTCGTAGTCGGGCGGGAGAACGAAGACCGTCACCGCCTCGGGGAAGAGGCGCTTGATGTTCATCGCGCCCTCCACTTCGATTTCGAGGATGAGGTTTTTCCCGTCGTCGAGCTTGGAAAGCTCGCTTTTCATCGTACCGTAATAGTTGCCGCAGTAATAGGTATACTCGATGACGTTTCCTTCCCGGATTTCCTTTTCAAAGGCCTCCTTGGTGATGAAGCGGTACTCTCTTCCGTCCACCTCGCCGGGACGGGGAGGCCGGGTTGTCGCCGAGACGGAAAACGCATATCCCTCGTGATTTTTCAGAAGGTTGGCGGTCACCGTTCCCTTTCCGGTTCCGGCGGCGCCGGAGACGACAAGGAGAATGCCGCGTGGGGGAAGAAGGGTTGTCATAGGAAGCACCTCTTTTGCTCAAACGTCCTCTTCGGCCTCGGTGACCTCGGCGCTTTCGCCGTTTAACCGGTTGGAAATCGTCTCCGCCTGAATGGCCGAAAGAATCACATGGTCGGAATCGGTGATGATGACCGAACGGGTTCTCCGTCCGCAGGTGACGTCAATCACCCGCCCGGCCTCCCGCGCGTCCTGAATCAGGCGCTTGACGGGGGCGGAATCGGGGCTGACAAGCGTCACTACGCGCCCGGCGGAGACCATGTTTCCGAAGCCGATACTGATAAATCTCATACCTGTTTCTACTTTCTTTTACTCTAAATTCTGAACCTGTTCCCGGATTTTTTCAAGCTCGCACTTGGCTTCGATGACGAGGGAGGATATTTCGCTGTCGTTTGATTTGGAGCCGGAGGTGTTGATCTCTCTCCCCATCTCCTGAATCAGGAAATCCAGCCGTCTCCCGACCGGTTCCTTCCCCTCCATGGCCTCGTCGAAGGCCTTGAAGTGGCTTCTCAACCGGACGATTTCCTCGTCGATGGCGATTTTGTCGGCAAAGATGGCGCACTCGGTAAGGATGCGCTGAGAGTCGAATTCCATGTTCAGATCCCCCAGCGTCTTGCGAAGCCGCGCCTCCAGCCTTTCCCGGTAGCCCCTTGTGCATTCCTCCGAACGGGAGGAAATCCGGTCGGCGAGGGCTTCGAGGCGGCGGCGCTTTTCGGTAAGGTCGGCTCTCAGCCGTTCCCCTTCCTTTTCGCGGGCGGTATTGTAGGCGTCGAGCGCTTCCTTGAAGGTGGGGTAAAGCTCCTCCCAGACGCGGTCGGCGTCCTCCTCCTTCTTCCGCACAAGGAAGAGGTCGCGGTTGGAGGCCACCGATACGGTGCTGATGTCGTCGGCGAGACGGAAGGTGTCGCGTAGCTGCTTCAGAGCGGCGATATAGCCCTCCGCGTAGGAGGTGTCAAGCGTTACCGATAGGGCGGGGCTTTCGGTGATTTCGATCCCGACAAGCACTTCGAGCTTTCCGCGGGAAACGCCGCTTTCCCGCACGCAAGAAAGAATTTTCTCTTCGAGGAAGGAGTAGGCTCTCGGAAGCTTGACGGAGCAGTCAAAAAAGCGCCCGTTTACAGATTTCAGCTCGCAGACGAAGCTCTTTCCCCCCGCCGTTCCTACCGCCCGTCCGAAGGCGGTCATGCTTTTTACCATAGAAGCCTCCCTGTTTGTCGTGAGATTTTTGAAGAAGGTACCGCCGGGCAAGGATTTTTACTGGTCATGGCCCCTTGCAGAAGTGCCAGACAAGGATTTTTGCCGGTTGCGGCCCCTTGTGGAATCCGGCGGAGCAAAACGCCCTTGTCGGCCCGAAAATCGGCGGATTTTTTCGCGTCCCGCGCATTTTTCGCGCCTTCGTCGGCTTTCCTTCTTATTTTACTCTTTTCCGCGCGGTTTGTCAATGTTTTTGCCGCGATTTTGTTCTCCTCTGCCGCCGAAAAATTTTTCGACGCGGAGCCGATGGCGGAGCTTGACAAGATAGAAGGTGACAAGCTGCGTCGTCGCGATATCGTAAAGGAAGAAGGTCAGGTTGGCCAGCGCGTAGACTCCCAGCTTGAAGCCGAGGTCGGTGTCCTCTATGTGAAGAAGGTAGACGGTTCCGGCAATCAGCAGGGAGAGCACGGTGTTGAAGAAGCTGAATTTCAGAATCCACGCGATGAGAAAATGGAGCCTCTCGAACATCTCCTTGAAAATCGGATAGATGCCGCCGAAGAGAAGGTAGGCGAGGGCGGCGAACTTGTCGGGGAGGAGAAGAAGCGAAAGGAGAGAGGTCACGGCGTAGATCAGATAGGGAAAGGGCGGGCCGAGCTCGATGACGGCGAAGAAAACGAAGAGAGAGGTGAGGGCGACGGCCGTCAGATCGAGGACGTTTATGACGGCGCCGAGGTAGAGAATCACGACGCCGAGGGCGCTCAGCATGGCGGAGAAGGCGAGCTTCAGGGTTCTTTTCCGATTCGGTTTTCCCATGGGGACTCCTTTCCTGCCGTCAGCAGCAGCGAATCAGATCGCCGCCGCAGCATTCGCAACAGCAGTCGGCGCAGAGAAGTCCTTGGCAGATTTCGCAACCGCTGCAGCCGCCGGTATGCACGGTGGTATATCCCTGCCCGTAGCTGCTCGACCGCATCCGGATCCGGTTCAGCGCCTCACGGTATTCCGGATTATCGGGGGCCATGTAGCAGGCAGTCTCAAGAAAGCGCTGGGCGTCGTAAAACCAGCCCTTCTGCGCGAGGGCACAGCCCTTGAGATAATTCCACTCGGCGTTGTTTCTCGCGGCCTCGGGGAGGGTGTTGAGAAGGCGGTCGGCCTCGGCGAAGAGGCCCTTGTTGATGTATTCCCGGACGGTCTTGAAGAGCTCCGCGTTTTCCCCTGCGTAGTAGCTCTCTCCACCCCCGCCGGAAAAGGGATTCCCCTCCTCGGAGGAAGAAGAAGCTCTCGCCTTCTGAATTTCGGAATAGGCGGTGTTGATTTCCTTCATTTTCTCGCTGGCGAGGTCGGCAAGAGGGCTGTTCGCGTAGTTGTCGGGATGGTATTTCCGCGCGAGCTCGCGGTAGGCTTTTTTGATTTCGTTGTCGGTGGCGTCACGGGAAACGCCGAGTACCTTATAGGGATCGGACATCGGTGAACGGTTCCTTTCTTATGTGTCGGAGGAGGAATGGGAAGCGGCGGGTGCGGAAGGCGTGGCCGGGTCGGAAGGCGCGGGAGGGTCGGGATAGCGGGCGAGCACCTTTTCGGTTCGCGACGGCATACCGAGAAAGAGAATGTTTTCGGCGAGGTCCTTGACGCCGGCCTCCCGGAAGGGAACAAGCGCCAGCGCCGCCGAGGCGGCCTCAAGCTCAAGATTCAGGGCACAGCGGAGGAGCTCCTTTTCCACCCGGTCAAAGGGATTAAACTCCCCGTTTTTGCGGTCCTTCTCAAAATCGTCGGCGGCGTCGAGCAGATAAATCCATTTTCCCACGTGGAAGCCCAGCTCCCTCGTGATTCTCTCCCCGTCCCCTTCAAGCCCGAAGGAGAAAATGCCGGAGAGAAGGGTGCCGAAGGTTTCCGCCAGCGCGTCGGGGGAGGCCCCTTGCTTTTCCTTCTCCGAAAGAGAAGCGAGCGTCTCCTTCAAAAAGGAATCGAGGGCCGGGAGGTTCGCCTTCTTTCTCATCCGGCGGGCGGGGAGAAGGAGGAGGCGCGCCGCGAGCTTTTTGATTCCCCGCCGGTCGGCGGCGTTGTCGGCAAGGCTGTAACAGGCCAAAAGGGCGCCGGCCGCCGCGCAGTAGTCAAGCGTCGGCCCGCGCTCAAGCATCTTTTTCTTACGGAAGGGAGAGGCCGCGCACCGCTTTTCTATGAAGGTGAGAGTCTCCTCCGAAAAGGCGTGGCGAATCAGGAAGAGAAAGACGGTGTCGTAGCTGAGCGTGAGGCGGGAGCCGGAGCAGACGCGCTTTCCCATGCACCGGCAGAGGCCGCAGTAGACGCTCTGATAGAAAATATTTTCTCTGACTCTCAGCTCTTCCGTGAGGGGAGTGACGTATCCGAACATAAGCACCAGCCGTTATTTCTGTATACGGTATACAAATCGGGTAAAACGCGGGGACGGCGGAGGGGAATTTCTCGCCCCGCGTATCTTTCGTATTATACCCCTTTTTTTCTCTCCTGTCCATAGCTCTTTTTCTTTTCTTACAAAATAGTTACATATTTTTTAAAATTGGAGCGAAAGAAGGCAGGAAGGAGGGGACGAAAGGCTTCTTGCCGGGCGCCGCACTTCTCGCCTTTTCAAGGAAGGCGTCCCGTTTCCAAACCGGGCGAAAAAGGGAAAAGCTTCCCCAGCCCCGGCCCGGGGCGGCGAAATTTTCCGCCGCTCTGGCGATATTG
Organism: uncultured Clostridia bacterium; assembly: GCA_947626065.1. GTDB lineage: Bacteria > Bacillota > Clostridia > Oscillospirales > CAG-272 > Colimorpha_A. The sequence goes on from CANQQT010000003.1 coordinate 113,255, forward strand.
CCCATTTTGCCCGTTCGCGCCGGGGAAGAAAATGGGCAAAACATAGAAAGCGAATTTTTTGCTCGAAAGTTATTGATTTTTATTCACGTTAAGTGTATAATTATTCATGCAAACGTCCCCGGGCGAGTCGGAAAGGAACGCTGACGCCGTCGACCCGGGAATTTCTTTTTTCGGAGGAACCAACGATGAATAAAAATGAGATCAAAAAGGTGGTCCTTGCCTATTCGGGAGGTTTGGACACCTCGATTATTATCCCGTGGCTGAAGGAAAACTACAACAACTGCGAGGTCATCGCCGTTTCCGGCAACGTCGGACAGGCCGACGAGCTGGAGGGACTGGAGGAAAAGGCGCTGAAAACCGGCGCTTCCAAGCTCTACGTGGAGGACCTCACCGACGAATTCGTCGACGATTTCATCATCCCGACGGTCAAGGCCGGTGCGCTGTATGAGGAATATATGCTCGGCACCTCCTTCGCCCGCCCCGTCATTGCCAAGCGGATTGTCGAAATCGCCAAGGCGGAGGGCGCCGACGCCATCTGCCACGGCTGTACCGGGAAGGGAAACGATCAGGTGCGCTTTGAGCTGGCCATCAAGGCCTTTGCCCCCGATATGAAAATCATCGCCCCGTGGCGGGAGTGGAGCATCAAATCCCGCGAGGAGGAGATCGATTACGCCGAGGCGCATAACGTCCCGCTGAAAATCAACCGCGAGACCAACTACTCAAAAGACAAGAACCTCTGGCACCTCTCGCACGAGGGCCTCGACCTTGAGGACGCCGGAAACGAGCCGCAGTACGAAAAGCCGGGCTTCCTTGAAATGGGCGTTTCGCCGCTTCAGGCGCCCGACCGTCCCACCTACGTCACCCTCGGCTTTGAAAAGGGTGTGCCGGTTTCCCTCGACGGAAAGACCATGAGCGCGAAGGAGATTATCTACGCGCTGAACAAGCTGGGCGGGGAGAACGGTATCGGCCTTCTCGATATCGTCGAAAACCGTCTGGTCGGCATGAAGTGCCGCGGCGTATACGAGACGCCGGGCGGCGCCATCCTCTATTTCGCGCACAATTATCTTGAAACCCTCTGCCTCGACAAGATGACGGCCCACAAGAAGCAGGAGCTTTCGGTCACCTTCGCGGAGCTTGTCTACAACGGCCAGTGGTTCACGCCTCTGCGGGAGGCGCTTTCGGCCTTCGTCGACAAGACGCAGGAGACGGTCACCGGCACCGTGAAGATCAAGCTCTACAAGGGCAACATGATCAAGGCCGGGGCATGGAGTCCCTACTCCCTCTATTCCGAGGAAATCGCCACCTTCGGAGAGGATCACGTCTACAATCAGGCCGACGCGACGGGCTTCATCAACCTCTACGGCCTTCCCATCAAGGTTCAGGCACAGGTAAATCAGAAGAATCAAAAGAAGTGAGAAAAACGGAGGGTTGGCGGCTGAGAGGCCGTCAACCTTGCCGCTTTTGACGCCGGGCGGCCCGGCAAAAATCGCCGACTTTAAGGAAAGGACGCCTCCCGGGGCGAAAACGGTATGGAGAAAATGTGGGCGGGGCGCTTCACGGGCGCTCTGAATAAGGAGGCCGACGACTTCAATTCCTCCCTCGGCTTCGATAAAAAAATGTTCCGACAGGATATTGCGGGAAGCATGGCCCATGCCGCCATGCTCGGAAAGCAGGGCATTCTGACGGGGGAAGAGGCGGAGGCAATCCGCGCCGGGCTGGCCGGCATTCTCGCCGACCTTGAGACGGGGGCGCTGGATTTCGATACCGACTGCGAAGACATTCATATGTTCGTCGAAAAGGTTCTCACCGACCGTATCGGCGACCTCGGGAAAAAGCTCCACACCGCAAGGAGCCGGAACGATCAGGTCGCCCTCGACCTCCGGATGTACCTCCGGGACGAGGTCGGGAAGCTCACCGCAGAGCTGAAGGCCCTGATATCGGCGGTTCTTTCTCAAGCGGAGGCCAACCGCGGCGTCATTCTGCCGGGCTATACCCATCTCCAGCGGGCCCAACCGGTGACCTTCGCGCACCATCTCCTCGCCTACTGCATGATGTTCTTGCGGGATATCGGGCGGCTGAGCGACGCCGTCCGGAGGATGAACGTCTCTCCCCTCGGAAGCTGTGCGCTGGCGGGAACCACCTACCCCACCGACCGGCTCTATACGGCGGAGCTCCTCGGCTTCGACGGCATCTGCGAGAACAGCATCGACGCCGTTTCCGACCGGGATTTCTGCGTCGAAATTCTTTCGGCGCTCTCCCTCGTCATGACGCATCTCTCCCGCTTTTCGGAGGAGGTCGTCCTCTGGTCGTCGTGGGAGTTCAAGTTCGTGGAGCTGGACGACGCCTTTACCACCGGATCCTCCATCATGCCGCAGAAGAAAAATCCCGACATGGCGGAGCTGGTAAGGGGCAAGACCGGGCGGGTGTACGGAGATCTCATCGGGACGCTGACGGTGCTCAAGGGCCTGCCGCTCGCCTACAATAAGGATATGCAGGAGGACAAGGAGGCGATTTTCGACGCGCTTGAGACGGTTTCCCGCTGTCTTTCGGTTTTCACGCCGATGATTGTCACCATGAAGCCGCTCCCGGAAAACATGGCCGCCGCCGCGAAAAAGGGCTTCATCAACGCGACCGATCTCGCCGACTATCTGGTCGGGAAGGGAAGGCCCTTCCGCGCCGCTTATAAGACGGTGGGAGGCCTTGTGGCCCGCTGTCTCTCCCTCGGCACCGTCCTTGAAGAGCTTCCGCTCTCGGAATACAAGGCCGCCGATCCCCTCTTTGAGGAGGATTTGTATCGGGAGATTTCGCTTGAGGCCTGCGTGAGCCGCCGCAACTCCCTCGGGGGCTGTGGGCCGGAATCGTATGAGCGGCAGGTGGCCTTTGTAAAGGAACAGCTCGCCGCGACCGACAAGAAATCGGAGGCTCCGGGCGAAAGCTTTTAATCCTGCCGCCGCATAAAAGTGCGAAAAAAGCCGCTCTGCAAGGGCTAAAAGGCCGCCGAATCCGGAAAACGGGGTATTCAGCGGAAAACGATTTGAGAAAAACCGAAAGGAACGGGGCATTCCCCGGAGAAAAGATGAAACATTTATTGAAGCTTGCCGATTGGAGCACAGAGGAAATTTACGAGGCGCTCGACCTTGCCGACCGGCTGAAATACGAGAAGAAGAAGGGCATTCCTCACCGACTTCTTGAGGGAAAAACGCTCGGTATGATTTTTGAAAAGTCCTCGACGAGGACGCGGGTATCCTTTGAGGTCGGTATTCACGATCTCGGCGGCTACGGGCTGTTTTTGAGCTCCCGGGATCTGCAGATCGGGCGCGGCGAGCCGGTGGAGGATACCGCCCGGGTGCTCTCCCGCTATCTGGACGGCATCATGATCCGCACCTTCGCGCAGAAGGAGGTTGAGGATCTGGCGGAATACGGCGGGATCCCGATCATCAACGGGCTGACCGATTACTGCCACCCCTGTCAGGTCATGGCCGATTTGCAAACGGTGCGGGAGCACAAGGGGGATCTCAACGGAAAGAAGCTCTGCTTCATCGGGGACGGGAACAACATGGCCAATTCCCTGATCGTCGGAGGCATCAAAACCGGCATGAGCGTTTCGGTTGCCTGCCCGACGAGCAACCGCCCCGACGCCGAAATCATGAAATGGGCGGAGAAAACCGGCCGGTTTGTCTGCACGGACAACATTCTTGAGGCGGCGGCGGGTGCCGACGCGCTCTATACAGACGTCTGGGCCTCGATGGGACAGGAGGAAGAGGCGGCGGAGCGGCGGAAGATTTTCACGGGCTATCAGATCAACGCCGAGGTCATGGCGGCGGCGAATCCCGGCGCCATGGTGATGCACTGTCTCCCCGCGCACCGCGGAGAGGAAATCACTTCGGAGGTCTTCGAGGCCCACGCGGGGGAGATTTTCGACGAGGCGGAAAACCGACTTCACGCGCAGAAGGCCGTCATGGTTCTCTGCATGAAGAACTGAGCGCCGAAGGAACAAAGAAACAACGCCCGGAGCCGAAGAGGTTCCGGGCGCGGCGTTTTTCCGGATCCCGCGTTTCCCTCGCGTCGCGCTTTTCGGACGCCGCGTTTCGTTTGAAAAAGCTTAAGCAAAACAAATTCTACGCCCGGCGGAAAAGATATCGGCAATAAAAATTCTTACGGCTGTATGAGTGCCCGCATACGGCCTCTTTTTTTGCCGAAAAAAAGGCCGGAAACCCCGGAAAAAGCCGGAAAAACATGAAAAGTTCATAAAAGATACTTGCACTCCCGCTCAAAATGGGGTATAATGAATTTCAAGAGAACGGCATGACGGAAAAATGCCGGAAAATCCGAACGCTTTTTTGTCGGTAGCACAGACGCGCGGCAAAGCGGAGACGACGGGGGGAATTTACCGTGGCAAACAGCTTCCGGGGCGGAATGAAGCTTTCCTTGAAAAATCCGGCGGCCAACATTCTTTCGGAGTCCTATGAGCCGTCGAAAATCCGCCTCGCCGTCCCGGCGGGGTATCGGGTGGCGGTGGCCGTCGGTCAGCGCCTTGCGGAGGGGGATATTCTCGCCTCTCCGAAAGGGGAGGACGGCGCGTTTCTTCTCAGCGGCATTTCTGGCAGGGTCACGGGGCTGACGGGGGAAGACGGGGCCATGGAAATCACGGTGGAAAACGACAGGACGCAGAACCGCTCCCCCGACTGCACGCCGATTTCCGACAGCATTTTTGAAGTTCCGACCGAGCGGCTCCTTGCCCGGCTCCGGCGCCTCGGCATTTCCCTTCCTCCGCGCGGGGAAGGGACGCCGGTATGCCTCGTCGTCAACTGCTGTGAAAAGGATCCGGCCTCCTCCTCCGTCACAAGACTGATTCGCGAACGGGCGGGAGAGCTTATCGGTGGCGTCAAGATTCTTTTGAAGCTCTACGGCATCCGCCGCGCCGTCTGCGCTCTGCCGAGAGGGATGTACCGGGAGGCCTCCGAGCTGGAATCCAGACTCCCGAACGGAAGGATGATTCGCGTCCGGACGGTGAGCGACAAGTACCCACAGCACATTCCCCGCCTGCTGATAAGCTCCCTTTTCAACCTCGAAATCAACGCCGGCAGAAGCGTGGAGGACGCGGGATATCCCGTCGTCGACGCCAGCCTTTGCGAAGCGGTTTTTTCGGCGCTCGCCGAAGGGAAGCCGGCGACGGAGGGTCGGGTGACGCTCACGGGGAACGGCCTTGCGTGGGCAGTCAATCTGCGGGTGCCCTACGGCACGGAAATTGCCGAGCTTGCGGAAAATGCCGCGTCGGTCATCGGGGCGAAATGCGTCTTTTTCGGCGGCGGCCCCGAGAGAAGGAAGGCCGCCGCCGAGGGCGGTGACGAACCACCCCATGACGACGGTCATCACGCCCGAGATGCGGTAGACGGCGCTCTCGCGG
>CANQQT010000004.1 GCA_947626065.1 uncultured Clostridia bacterium
CGGCCCGGTTTTCGTCACCCGTACCGGAAAGCCGATGAGCCGCACCAACATCTGGCGAGAGATGAAGGGCCTATGCGGGGAAGCCGGAGTCAACCCGCAAAAAGTCTTTCCCCACAACCTGCGCCACCTGTTCGCGCGGGTATTTTACGGAATCGAAAAGGACATCGCCAAGCTGGCGGATATCCTCGGTCACAGCAGTATCGAAACGACACGAATTTATATCATTTCCACAGGGACGGAGCATCGGAGGAGGATGGAGAGGATGAGGCTGATATTATAAAAAAGCCGACCGGTTGTTACATAATCCGTATTATGTTGCAAAGAAATTATACATATCCCTCTGTTAATTGATTAAGTATAACATATATTTTCAAAAAAAGCAATAGAAAAAGCTCTAAAAACGGCGATTCTTTAAAATTTTATTATATGAAAGCATGACAAGAAAGCCTTTTGCGTTTTCAAATTTTGAAAGGTTGAAAAGGCTTATTTTCCTGCGCCAATTTTCAAAAGGGATACTTCCCGCTCCCCACTTTTTTTCTTTTGGCTACAACATAATACGGATTATGTTTTAGCCTCAATCACAGAACACAGTTAAGCGAAAGGAAGCGGTAAGTTGGATTCAGAAACGTTGTATTTAGTAATGCCCGCGTATAATGAAGAGGACAACATTGTAAATGTTGTACGGGAATGGTATCCGATTCTTTCGGGCAAAGCAAAGGCTTCAAAATTTGTGATTGCCGATTGCGGAAGTACCGACCGTACTCATGATCGGTTGCTCGAGTTATCTGAACAATATCCGGCTTTGGAGATTTTGTCCGATACCAAAAAAGAGCACGGTCCCAAGGTTTTGGCTTTGTATCGTTATGCAATTCAAATGGGTGCAGACTATGTTTTTCAAACGGATTCGGATGGACAAACGGATCCGGCGGAATTTGCAAAGTTCTGGGAGATGCGGCATGAATACGATGCGATTTGCGGAAACCGGACACACCGTCAGGACGGCAAAGACCGAGCACTTGTGGAACATACCGTGTGCTTTTTGCTCAGGCTGTTTTTTGGCGTGAAAATTCCCGACGCGAATGCCCCGTTTCGTTTAATGAAGACCTCGGTTCTGAACAAATATATAGGGCGCTTGCCACAGGATTATCATTTGCCCAACATTATGTTGACCGTTTATTTCAAGTATTATAAAGAGCGTATTGCCTTTTCGGAGATTACCTTTCGACCGAGACAGGGGGGTGTGAATTCGATTGATTTTGCCAAGATAGCAAAAATCGGGTGGAAGGCGCAAAAGGATTTCCGCTCATTCCGAAAGGAAATGAAGAAAAATCCTTGAAATACTGAGGCGTTTTTGCCTTGAAGTTTTTATTTGACTCTCTGTTGTTTGGGCAAGGAGAAGCTGCGTTCCCCCCCCCCGATTGGATGATCCCCGGAGTGGGGCATAAAATATTTAAGAAGAAGGAAAATATATGGAATCCGTCATCAAAAAATTTCTAAACAAACATAAGTATCTTCCGCTGTTTCTCGTGGTTTTTGCGGCCTGTGTCGTTTATCTGATTTCTTCTACCCGTTCGGCCTTGTGGTATGATGAGGCTATCGAATATTTTTTCTCCAAATATCTCACGGGAGAAACTCCGGGTGCCCCCGGCCTTACCAATATGTATCAACGCATCCTGTCTACTTACCAGCCGCCGCTGTATAATATTCTTATGCATCTGTGGCTGTCCGTTTTTGATTTCGGAGACTTTTCGTTCCGGCTTCCCGGAATTTTAGTCACTTTAATCGGAGGGGTCGGAATTTATTTTTGTTTAAAGGAATTGTGCGGGAGAAAGTGGGCGACTCTTGGGACGCTTATCTATTTGTTTTGCCCCGGTATTGCCTACTATGCCTTGGAGTGCGGAGAATACAATCTTATGCTTTGCTTTTTAAGCTGGACGATGTTTTTCTTTGTCCGAACCTTAAAAGGTGGAAGTAAATCCGTTTACGGGTTCTTTCTCTTTTCCTGCTTGTCTGTGTACAGTCAGTACGGAGCGGCGCTTTTGGTGTTGGTTTTGTATGGCGTCTTGGCCGTGAAGTGTCTTCGTTCACGCGAAACGCGTGGAAAATTTCTTCTCTGCACCGGGGTGATCGCGCTGGCGGCGGTTCTTCCACTTATTGTTTTCTTTTTGATTCCGCAAATGCTTCACCAAGGGACTGCGGCGGTCTCTCATAATCCTTTTTTTGCTTCAAATCCTATCTGGGAATTCGTTCGAGGACTTTATCTAATTATACATAGGATTTTCAAGGATAACTATGTGTTGACTATGGGTTCCGGCTTTTTTCGCGGGGCGTTGGGAACCTGTTTCTGTTTGCTATCTTTATTTGCGCTATTGTTTACTTTATATGCGGTTTGGAAAAAGGATAATTTTGCGAGGGTGTTATTCGTCTGTTGCTGTATACTCTATTTGATTTATTTCATTTTGGTTGCCTGCTCATTTTACGGATATAACCATGAACAAGGGACGAACAATTTGGGGTACAGATATGTCCTCTTCTTTGCTCCAGTTTTAGTTGTTACTTTAGTATACGGCTGTAGCGTATTCTTTGAGAAAGCGCATATGACTTTTCGCACGGTGATTGGCCGTATATTGCTTATTGCGGTTGCGTTTTCTTGCGGAGTACAGACGTATGCGCTATCGGTCGGTTGGGAAAAGGATGATATTCGCGGGGCCACGGAGGAGTGGTATATGCAGGATAGGGGGGACACGGTTACGCTGGTACATGAATGGTCCGATGCTAACTTTCAGTATTATTTACGGCATTCAGAGGCATATACCGATGCATTGCAAGCCAATATACGAACAGCCGGCGCATGGATTCGCGAGCCGGACGAAGAACAAATGAGAGAAGAATTGAATAAAATGGGAATTTTTCAATTGGACAGCCTGTTTTATGTCGGACCCCAAGACGAAAGTACTCGTGTCTTTTGCGAAATAATGCGGAATGAGAAATATCAGGTTACAGTTTTATATGACCATTGTTCAATGTTAGCCTATTTAAGCAAGTAATTTTCGAGGATCGGCATCAGATTCTAAACGGCAAAGAATGTCGCCAACCGAACCAACACCGCTTGGAAAGATAGCTTTCCGTTGCAGAATCGAATTCTTTCATGTCGGTAAATAAAAAGATTTGCGCACGGCGGATATCAGAATCTGCCGTGCGCAAATCTTATCTTTCGGCTTTGACACATCTTCGCGTGCCGCATTTGCCGTCCTTATCCCCTCTTGATCTTAATTTCCCCCAGAATCTCCGCGACGGTTTCGGGGCGTGGAGGCTTTGTTCCCGGTTCGAGGCAAGCCGCCGTTCCGAAGGCGCAGGCGCGGCGGAGGCATTCCTCCATGCCCAGTCGTTCGCGGAACGCGGCAAGGAATCCGGCTACCGTGCTATCTCCCGCTCCCACGGTGGAGAGGGGCGCGATCTTCGGCACCTCGGCGTAGCAACGCCCCCATTCTCCGCAGTAGAGGGCCCCTTTTCCGCCGAGCGACAGCAAAATGTGGGCAATCCCTTTGCGGTGGAGAGCTTCCGCCTCCTTCATCCACGCCTCTCGGCTTTCGGCCCGGTGGCCGACCAGCGCCGCCATTTCGTCCTCGTTGGGCTTGATCATCCACGGGAGAATTTTGGCGACGTCTGAGGCGTCAAGACTCGCGGAATCAAGGACGACGCGGGGCGCAATCCTTTTCAGCTCCTTGACGAAGCCGACCGCTTCCTCTCGGCTCAGACCGGTGGGGAATTTTCCGCAACAGACGAGGAGCGTGTCCCCGTCCGCCTCTTTCCGAACGGCGTTCAGCACGGTTTTCAAATCGGCTGGGGAAGCGGAAAAGCCGCCCCGGTCAATCCGCGTTTCCGGTGCGCCGTCGGTCTGGATCGTCAGATTCTCCCGGATGCGCCCGGAGGTATAAAAGAGGCGGGCGGAAAGCCCGTCGGCGTGGAGGGCCCTTTCGTAATCGGAAGCATTTTCCTTTCCGAGCAGGAGAAAGGCGGTGCTTTCACAGCCGTTTTTCAGCAGGGCGCGGGAAACGTTGACCCCCTTCCCGCCGGTATAGACGGCGGCGGAGGCGACGGTATTTTCCCGATACGGGCGGAAATCCGGAATCCTATAAAAGATATCGATCGCGGGATTCAGACAGACGGTAAAAATTTTCATCGGCGCCTTTATCCCTTATGCCATCGTGTCGGTGACTTTTTGAATGACCGACAGATTGTAGAGTGAGACGCTGGAGGGGCAGGGAAGGCCGATGGCGGATTTTCCGGTCAGCGTCCGGAAGAGCACGCAGGCGGCAAGGTAGCTTCCGGAGGCGGAGGGATGATAGTTGTCGTTGTGGCTGATCAGATGGAGGCTGTATTTGGCGCTGAGAATATGCTCAAAGGCCTCCCCGACCGGCGCGATGCGCCCTCCGATCAACTCCGCCGCCCGGTGATAGGCGTCCTGTAGCGTGGCGTTCATCTGCCGGTAGCTCATCCCGGTGGAGGCGAGCTTTTCGGATCCGTCCTTATAGGCCCACGTTTCATAAAGAATGGGCTTTGCCCCGGTCGGCGCCGACAGCTGTCGGATTCTTTCGACGGCGTCGAAGAAGCGCTGGGGATTGGTGCAGGGGAGAAGGCTCTGCTCCTGAAGGACGATGTAGTCCCATTTGCCGGACGACATTTTTTCGATGGCGTTTTTCCCGATTTCGGTGGTTTCGTCAACGTATTGGGAGAGGGTATAGCCGCCGTAGGTAATGGAAGTGACGCTTGTGTCCGGCTCTGCCGTCCGGATCATGCTTGAAAGGGTGTTCGGCATATCGTTGAAATAGGTGAAGCTGTTTCCGAGCATTAAAACTTTCATGTGGACTCCTTTCCGGGGGCTCTCTTGGCGTTTGTGAACTCTGCTTAAAACTTGCAGAAAACAGCGGATTTTTGCATAGGCCCCTGTACAATATACCTATTATATCCCCTATAGTAACACAGAAACCGGCGTTTGTCAACCTTTTTTCAAAAAATTTGTTTGCCGAAAAGGTTATTTCAAGTAAAAAATTCTCATGCCGCGCTCCGCAGCGTAGGGAATCGATTTTGCCGGATTTCGCGTCCGAAAAGAAAACCGCGGCGCCGAAAACCGGCGCCGCGGAAGAGCAAGCAATGTGAGCCCGTCAATCAGTCTGCGTAGACGCTGACGCGCTTTTTTCCGTGTTCAAACTGCTCGAATTTGACCTTCCCGTCCGTCAGAGCGAAGAGCGTGTCGTCCGACCCGCGTCCGACGTTTTTTCCGGGGTGAATGTGGGTGCCGCGCTGACGAACCAGAATGTTTCCGGCAAGCACGCTTTGCCCGTCGGCCTTCTTTACACCAAGGCGCTTGGACTCGCTGTCGCGGCCGTTCTTCGTGGAACCGACGCCCTTTTTATGGGCGAAAAACTGCAAGCTGAGCTTTAACATCATGAAACCTCCCTCATGTGATAAAATAACGGGGAACCTCAGTCCTCGATTTCCTCAACGTCAAGGTATTCGTCGTAATCCTCAATCATATCGACGAGCTGGAGAAAATACGCCTGAATCAGGCCGGAAATGGCATACTGTTTGGCGAAATCCTCACTTCCGCCGGGAAGAGCCCCGTAGGCCCTGACCTCGATGTCGGCGGTGTCTTCGTCAATCGAATACTCGACGTTTGAGGCATAGGAAACCTCGATGGCGTTGATGACAAGCATCGTCATCGCCGATATCGCCGCGCAGACGATATCCTTTCCGGCGTCGTCAAACTCGGCGTGCCCGGTCTCCCGGAAGCCGAAGTAGACGCCGTCGCGCTTGAAAAAGGTGACCTTGACCATACCGAAGCCGATCAGCCGTTGATGGCGGTAATCTGAACCTTGGTATAAGGCTGTCTGTGACCGATTTTCTTCTTTTCGTTCTTTTTGGCCTTGTATTTCAGAACATAGATTTTCTTGGCCTTACCGTTTTTGACGACATTTGCCGTCACGGTCGCGCCCGTCACATAGGGAGCACCCGCCGTGAAGGTATCGTTCAGCGAAAGAGCCAGAACCTTGTCAAAGGTCACGGTCTCCCCTTCCTTCACGTCAAGCTTTTCCACAAATACAACGTCGCCTTCGGTAACCTTGTACTGCTTTCCGCCGGTTTCAATCACTGCAAACACGAAAAGCACCTCACTTTCCACGCGGCATTGCCGCAGACTCGCTGAGACAGGCAGTCGGCAGCTCTTCTCCCGGAAATCCGGGGAAGGCGTCGGCGTTTGACAGAGCCTGTCAATCACGCGGTGACCATTATTATACCATTTTTATCATCTTTCTGTCAAGTCCTTTTGGAAAAATCCTTCGGGGAATAATATGAACTATTTGTAAATTTTTTCACTCTTTTGGCCTGTCCGGCGCCGCCGGGGAGGGAAGCGAAGCTTCTTCCTACCGGTTGTCCTCCCGGATTTCCTTTTTCAGGTACAGGAGGCTTTGGGCAAGCAGGAATCCGCAATAGAGAAGGAGCGTCAGAAAGAGAATGAGGGCAAGGTCGCGGCTGGCGGAGTAGGTGGCCCAGCGGATGCCGGAGACGATGCTGTGACTGAGGAGATAGGCGGCGGGACAGAGCCCGACGCGCTCGACCCAGATCCGCGCCTTCGGCCGCTTCCGCACAAAAAGCCACACGGCGCCCGCGAGGGTAAGCGCCGCCGCCGCGATGAGAAAATAATATCCCAGCACCAGCCGCGGCAGGACGATGTCCCCCTTCGTTTCGCCGTCTGTTTCGAGGGGATTTTCGGCCTCCGGGTCGTATCTTGCGAGGCAGATGCTCTCTCCCCCGTCGTTCGGCAGATAAAAAAGACGGATCGGCTTATTTTGGGCGGGAATTGTCACCGAGAGCCGTTCCTTTCCGCCGTTTCGCCATTGATCCCACGGCATTGTCCATATCTCAAGATAGCAAACCGCAACTCCGGCGTCGTCGGGGTCGTCGTAGAAGTCGTACCGAAAGTCGGTGATTTTTTCCTCAAAGGTCAGCGTAAGTCCCTCCTTCCCGTCCGCCCCGACGGTCACAAGCCCCTCGGCGTAGGGCAGGTAGATAGGGGCGCCGAGCAGGGCAAGGGCCGACACGGCCAGCGCAAGGACGAAGACGGCGGTCAGGGCCACCGTCTGAAGCCTCCGGATTCTCAGCTTTCTGCGCAGGGTCATCAGAGGCACTTTTCCGCCCGACGGAAGCGGAGTGGGCGGCTCCTTGACTCTTTCGTATTCCTTACGGCAGGCTTCACACCCCCGCAGATGCTCCTCGACGAAATCCGCAGTCCCGGCGCTGACCATCTTTTCCTCATAGAGAGGCAACAGGTCTTTTACGATACTGCATTCATTTTTCATTTTTTTCATCCCCCAGTCTTTTTTGAAGCATGGTTTTGGCCCGGTGATAGGTCACGCAGGCCCAGTTTTCGGTTTTCCCGAACAGGTTTCCGATTTGCGAAAAGCTCAGCTCTGCATAGACCCGCCAGAGAAAGACCTCCCGATAGGGCTCCGGGAGTGTGTGCAAGGCCGCCCGGGCCCTTGCCGCCTCTTCCCGCTCGACGCAGATTTCCTCCACGGTCTTTTCCCCGGTGGGAAGAGCCGAAAGCCCCTCGCCGTCGAGGCTCTCGGTTCTTTTGGATTTTTTGAGAGCCGAAAAATAACAGTTTTTGGCAATCCTACAGAGCCAACCCGTTACGTCACAGTCCCCGCGGAATCTATCGAGGGAACGCATCGCCCGGAAGAAGGTTTCACTTGTGATTTCGTCGGCGACGCTCTCGCTTCCGGACAGCCCACGGATATAGCGGTAGACGTCCCCGAAACAGGCCCGGTAGATTTTCTCAAATTCCGTCACGCTTTCGCCTCCTTTCCTCTATAAGACTCCGCAAAAGGGAAAATCTTACAGATATTAAAAAATTTTTTTCGGCTTGCCGAAAAGGTCGTCTCCTATAAAAAATTGCGGTAACAGTTTTAAAGCCTCTTGCCCGGTCGGGAGGATACAAAAAATCCTTTCCGCCGGGCGTTCGGCGGAAAGGATGGGGACGGGGAATGGGTGCAAAGAGAGGTTCTCCGTCTTTGGGGGATTTTGCCTTGGGGAGAAGCCTCTGGGGAAATTTTGCCTTGGGGGAAGCTATACCGTCGCGGGGCCGGTTTCTTTCGGGAAAAGGGCCTCCCGGTTTCAGACGGGGAAGGGCTCCGGCGTCGGACAGAGCGAGGCTCGGCTTTGGACAGGAATACGCCCCGATTTCAAGCGGAAAGCTCTTTCCCGCTTTCGTGCGAGAAGAGCTTCCGATTTCAGACGGGGAAAGGCTCCCGATTTTAAGCGTGGAACCCGGCAAGCGCTCTTTTCAGCCCTGCTTTGCCTGCTCCGCCGCGATTTTTTCCGCCGCGGTGACGGTGTTCCTCAAAAGCATGGTGATGGTCATCGGGCCGACGCCGCCCGGAACCGGGGAGATGTAAGAGGTCTTCTGCGAAACGGCGTCAAAATCGACGTCTCCGATCAGCTTTCCGTTTTCGTCCCGATTGGTTCCGACGTCGATGACGACGGCCCCTTCCTTCACCATGTCGGCGGTGACGAAGCGCGGCTTTCCGACGGCGCTGACAAGAATATCGGCCCGGCGGCAGACGGCGGCAAGATCGCGGGTTTTGGAATGGCAGACCGTCACGGTGGCGTTGGCGTGGAGGAGAAGCATGGCCATCGGCTTCCCGACGATGTTGCTTCTCCCGATGACGACGCATTCCTTTCCCGCCGGGTCAATCCCGCTTCTGCGGAGCATTTCCATCACTCCGGCGGGGGTACAGGGCAGGAAGTCGAAATTCCCGATCATGATTTTCCCCACGTTGACGGGATGGAAGGCGTCGACGTCCTTGCGCGGGTCGATGGCGAGGATGACCTCCTCCGGGTCGAGGTGGCGGGGGAGCGGGAGCTGAACGAGAATGCCGTGAATGGCGGGGCTTTCGTTGAGCTGGGCGATGAGGGAGAGGAGCTGTTCCCTTGTGGTCTCCTCCGGCAGGGTGTATTTTTCGGAGTAGATGCCGACCTCTTCGCAGGCGCGGCTCTTGTTGCGGACGTAGACCTGCGAGGCCGGGTCGTTTCCGACCAGAACGACGGCGAGGCCGGGCCGAACCGGCAGGGAGGCAATCTTTTCCTTCAGCTCCGCCCGGTAGGAGGCGGAGATTTCTTTTCCGTTAATCAGCTTGGTCATGAGTCTTTTTTCCTGCGCAGAAGTCTTTGGCAGGATTCCTTTCTGAAAAATAGAGTCTTTTTTAGAGGAAATCAGGAGAGGAGAGAAGAGTCGTCCTCTTCGTCGTCCTCCTCGTCTCCTGCATAGGAGGCGGCAATTTCAAATTCCGGCAGGTCGCTAGCGGATGCGCCGCCAGTGGGTGCGCCGCCAGCGGGTGCGCCGCCAGTGGGTGCGCCACCAGCGGGTACGTCGCCAGCGGGTGTGTTGCCGTCGGAGTTTCCGCCGGTGGAAGTGCCGTCGCCGGATGTGCTTTCTGTAGAAGCTTCACTCGAGGAAGCGCCGTCGGCAGAAGCACTTTCTGCGGAGGCGCCGTCTGTGGAAATCCCATCGGCAGGGACGTCTTCCCGCGAGGCACCGGGCGACGCTTCGGGGCCTTTTTCGCCCTCGGCGCGGCTCTCCGGCGCAGCGGGATTTTTCTTATTCTCAGCGGCTTTTTCGAGCGCGACGGGTTCAGCGGCTTCCTCACGGGAACCGCCGGAGGCCTTCCCGAAGCGTTCCTCCGACGCTTGAGACGGCACGGCGGGGAAGGGCGCTTTCCTCTTCCCGGCAGGGGCGGGGGCTTTTTCCCCGTGCGCCGCCTCTCTTGCGCGGAGCGCGAGGACGATTTGCATCGATATCAGCGCCGCGAGGCCGAAGAAGAAGCAGAGGAAGGCGGCGAGCTGAGAAATCCGGAGGGAGCCCACCGTCAGCGCGTCGGTGCGGAGCTCTTCGATCAGCATTCGCCCGAAGCCGTACCACGTGAGATAGAGCAGGGCTATCTGCCCGTCGTATTTCTTCCTTTTATAATAGAGGTTAAGGAGGAGAAAGCCGAGCAGATTGAAGAGGATTTCATACAAGAAGGTCGGATGTACAAAGACGGCGACGGTCTGACTTGCCTCCCGGATTCCCATTCTCCACGGGAGGGAGGTGGCAATTCCGTAGCCCTCGGCGTTGAAGAAATTCCCGAGGCGACCGAGAATCTGCCCGAGAAGGAGCCCGGGGGCGACGGCGTCGAAGGCCTTTCCCGGCGGGATTTTTTTGACCTTTGAGACGAGCAGCAGGGCAAGGGCCCCGGCGGCAATTCCTCCGAAGATGGCCAGCCCTCCCTCCCAGACGGCAAAAATCCGTCCGAGGGTGTCGAAGAAATTCCCGGCGCGGTAGGAGTCAAGGTTCCCGGCCACGTAGAAGAGCCGCGCTCCGATAACGCCGGAGACGACGAGGCAGACGGCGTAGTCGAGGACGTCCTCCGCCTTTATTTTTTCACTCTTCTTCGCCCGCAGAAGGACGCAGAGGAAGGCGAAAAGAATCCCGAGGGCGACGAAAATCCCGTACCACATGACGTTTCGGCCAAAGAGGGTAAAGGCCACGCTGTCCACCCGGAAGGGCTCGATTCCCAACCCGGGAAAGGAGATGAAGGTCGATTTTTCCATTGATAGGCTCCTTTCAGCTCAGATCGGCTCGATGACCGAGAGGGCGAAGGCCTCCGGGCGGAAGAGGGAGGAAGCGATTCCCCCGACCTCCTCCGGGGTCAGGGTACGCAGAACCTCCGCGTAGTCGAAGATTCTTCCCCCGTCGAGGGCAAAGTCGTTTATGAGCAGGTTGGCGATCTCCTCGGTGCTGTCGAAGCTCTTCACAAAATCCGCGTAGTGGGAGCGGCGACACCTCTCAAAATCCTCGGCTGCAATCGGCTCTGTGGCGAGGCGCTCCGCCTGCTTTCGGATGAGGGAGAAGACCTTTTCGGGGTCGGAGCTGTCTCCGCTCAGCGAGAAGAAGGAGAAGGCGGCGTTGTGCTGGGTCCAGCTTCCGAAGGAGGGGGAAATCAGGCCGTCGGAATAGAGCTCCCGGTAAAAATCGCTTGCCCGGCCGAAGCCGAGGGAGGAGAGAATCCGGAAGGCCGCCCGCTTTTTCATCCGCCGGATGGGATCGGGGGAGATGTCGGTGTCCTTTACCCCGACGCAGAAGAGGGGCTTGGCCACCTGCATTTTCCGTTTCGACCGTGGGGAGCAGACCCTTGACGGCTCGGGGGGATAGTAGCTTTCCACCGGAACCGGCGCGGGAAGAGGCGGCAGGGCGTCGACGGCGGCAAAGACCTCCTCCGGGTCGACCTGTCCGCAGACGCAGAGAATCATGTTCCCGGGATTGTAAAAGGCGCCATGACAGCGGTAGAGGATTTCGGGGGTGATTTGCGCGATCGATTCCACCGTCCCCGCGATATCGGTGCGCAGACTGCTCTCAAAATAGAGACAGCGGAGCATATCGTAAATCAGGACGTTATCGGGGTCGTCCTCCCCCATTTTGATCTCCTGCGCGATGATTCCCTGCTCCTTCTTTACGTTCTCGGCGGTAAAGTGCGGCTCGAAGACCGAATGGAGGAGAATCGGAAGGGATTTTGAAAAATTTTCCGTGCAGGAGAAGAGGTAGGCGGTGGTGCGGAAGTCGGTGTAGGCGTTGGCGTCGGCGCCGGTTCTTGAAAATTTGACGAAGGTATCCTCCCCGTCGGCGTTTTCAAACATCTTGTGCTCCAAAAAGTGCGCCACGCCGTCGGGAACCTTGGTAAAATCCGTTTCCGCCCCGACGCGGAAGCGGTTGTCGAGAGAGCCGAAGCGGGTGGCGACGATGGCGTAGGTGACCGAAAGCTCCTTCGGGAACACGTAGATTTCAAGT
Source organism: uncultured Clostridia bacterium (assembly GCA_947626065.1). Taxonomy (GTDB): domain Bacteria; phylum Bacillota; class Clostridia; order Oscillospirales; family CAG-272; genus Colimorpha_A. The sequence goes on from CANQQT010000004.1 coordinate 11,885, forward strand.
CCGCTCGGATGGCGCAGATAGCGGTACTCCTCTCTTAAAAGCGAGCTCTTGACTGTTTCAGACATAGGCGTCTTCTCCTTCCTCCGACCGGTCGGTTCCCTCAAGAAAATAAACGGTGTCGAGGCTCAGCCGGTTGGCCGCCTCCATAACGTCGGAAACCGAGGCGGAGGCGGCGCGCTCGGCAAGGGCGAGGGGATCCTCGGCGTCGTCGGAAATTCCGTTTTTCAGATACCACGATTTTAAGGCTCCCGCGCTGTCGTAGAGGGAGCGCGAGGAGTTGAGCAGGGATTTTTTCGCTGCCTGAAGCTCCTCCTCCGAGATTTTCCCCTCGCGGCACTGGGCAAGCTGTTCGAGGATGGCCTGCTCGGCCCTTTCCCGGTCGGAAACCTCGATTCCGCTGGCAATCATCAAAATTCCCTTGCCGACGTCCCCGAGGGTGGAGCAGTAGTAGCAGAGGCTCTGCTTTTCTCGCACGTTGAGGAAGAGCTTGGAGACGGGGGAGCCGCCGAGAACCTCGGTGAAGAGGGCATGGGCGGGCAGGTCGCGGGAGGAAATGGAAGCGCCGGTTTTGAAGCCGAGACAGAGCTTGCCCTGTCGAACCGGCTGGGACTCGGTGACCCGCGTCACCTCCTTGCGGAGAGGGGAAGGCGAGAGGAGCAGGGGCTCCGGCGTCCTCCTTCCCGGGAAGCAGAAGGCCGCGGCGGCCTTTTCGGTCAGCGCCTCTTTGTCAAAATGCCCGACGGCGTAGATTTCGATGCGGAGAGACTCCCGCGCCTCAGCGAGGCGGTCGGTGAGCAGACGGGGCGTCAGCGCCGCCACCTCCTCGGCTCGTCCGCTTTCGGGAATGGCATAGGCCTCTCCCTCGGCGAGGATTTCGCGACAGCGAAGCACCGAATAGGAGGCTTTGTCGTTGATTTGCGCCTGAATGCGGTCGGTCATGACCCTCTTTTCGCTCTCGGTGTAGGAGGCACTCAGAAGGCCGTTTTCGGTGTAGGGCGCGCTTATCGTTTCGGCGAGGAGGGCGAGGGCCTGTCCCGTGACGTCGGTCCCTCCCGCGTACTCCTCCCGGAGGGGATAGCAGGAGAAGCCGAAGCACTGGGTGTCTCCGGTTTTGAAAACGTGGGGGCTGACGCGGGTTCCGTAGAGTCGGTCAAAGGCGCGTGTCAGCTCCGTCATGTCGGGATATTTTGCCGTGCCTCTTGAAAGGACAAAGGGCAGAAGAGCGGAGGAGGCGGCGTCTCTTTCCCTCATCGGGCAGAGGAAGTCCACCGAAAGATAGTTGGTTTTGAATTTATCGCAGGGCAGCAGATTCAGATAAATTCCGTCGCCGAGCGTCCGTCTTTCCGGTATCATGCGGTCATCTCTCTTTCTTGCTTCTTGCGGAGGGGAAGCCGTGGGAAATTCTATTTTCCCCGGCTCGTTTCCTTCCCTTATTATTTTACTTCATTTCCGGAGAAATTTCAACCGTTATTTCGAGCAAATGCGAATTTTTATCGAAATAAAACAGATTGTTCACAATTTTCCCGTCAAGGCGGTAGGAGGTTTCCACCCCGAGCGAGGCGCGGACGGTATATTCCGTCTGCCGGACGGTGAAGGTCACGTCGAAGGAGGGGAAGGAAGAGGAAAGGCAGGGGGTGACGGTAAAGCGGTCGGAGAAGAAGCGAAAGCCCATCAGCGACCCGACGACGGCGAGGAAGAACCATCCGGCGGCGCCGGTGTAAAGGCTCCAGCCGCACCTTCCCGGGAAGGCAGGGGAGGCGCTGACGTCCCCGGCGACGAAATAGGGCTCTCCGCCGTAGCGCCGGGCGTCGGTGGGATTTGCCGCAAGGGCGGCGGGGTTCAGAGTCCTTAAAATATCGGCGGCAAGGGTGTTCAGACCGACCGAGGCGCAGCCCATCGCCGCCCAGACCGCCGCGTGGGTGTACTGTCCGCCGTTTTCCCGCATTCCGGCGGGATAGGAGGAGATATACCCCGGGTCATGGCTCCCGTTTCTTTCAAAGGGCGGGGAGAGCAGGCGGAAAAGGCGGTGGGGCCGGTCGAAGAGACGGGAGGCGGCAAGGGTAAGCGCCTCCCTCGCCCGGTCGGGCTCCCCTCCCGTCAGAGCCGCGAAGGCCTGTGGAAGGAGGTCGATTTCCTCTCCTCCGCCGAGCGGCGTTCCGTCGCCGTAATAGGCCCGCAGATAGCGGCCCTCGGCAAAGCTCTTTTCGGTGGCGGCCTTGAGGTGGCGGAGGACTTCCCGGTATTTCTCGGCGCCGCCGACGTCTCCTTCCCCGACGGCAAGCGGCAGGAAGCGTTCCAGAACCGCCGTCAGGAAGAGCCCGAGCCAGACGCTTTCCCCTCCGCCCTCTCCGACGCAGTTCATGCCGTCGTTCCAGTCCCCGCCGTCGATGAGGGGAAGACCGTGCTTCCCGAAGCGCAGGGCGCGATCAATGGCCCTTAAGCAGTGGGAATAGAGCGATTCGCGGTAACGGCTCTTCCTTCCCTCCTCGTACCGGTCGCCCTCCTTCTCGGAAAGAGGCGGGGAGGCAAGGTAGGGAAGCGATACCGACAGAATACCGCTGTCGCCGGTGGCGAGAATATATTCGGCCGTGACAAAGGGGAGCCAGAGCAGGTCGTCGGAACAGCGGGTGCGCACCCCGCGCGAGACGCCGTGTACCGTGTGCCACCAGTGCATGACGTCCCCTTCCTCGTACTGGTGGGAGGCACAGCGGAGAAGATGACTCCTGACAAGGGCAGGGGCCGAGCCGAGAAGACAGAGGCAGTCCTGAAGCTGATCCCGGAAGCCGTAGGCTCCTCCCGACTGGAAGAAGCCGGTTCTGCCGAAGAGGCGGCAGACCAGCGCCTGATAGGGAAGGTAGTACCCGGTCATCACCGACAGGAAGGGGTCGGGCAGATGGGGTCGGAGCCGCGGCAGGAAGGAGGAGATCGCTTTCTCGTAGGCAGGGCCGGCGGCAAGGAAGGCCTCCTTTGAGGAGTATTTGTCGAGAATCGTCCGGAGCGTCGCCTCCCCGCCCACGGGATAGGCCCCGAGAAGGAAGGCGCGGCAGGAGCCGAAGTGCCTTTCGCAAAGGAATCCGATATCATAGCGTGAGGACTCGGTCACGCGGGGCAGGAAGCAGAGTACCTCCCCGTCGCGAACCCGGCTGACCGGGCGGCTGGGCCGGGGGCGTTCTCCCATCACGGGGAGAACCCGGTATTCGACTTCTGCGCTCTCCGGGAGGGTGAGGAAAACCGTCTTGCAGGGGAGAAGGGGATCGACGGTCACCGTAACGGTATAGGAGATTCCTGCCGCCTCGCCGAGGTATTCGGCGGCTCCCTTCCCGAAGAGAACGGTGTGGGAGCAGGCGATGAGGTCGTATTCCTTTTCTCCTCCCCTCAGAATCAGCCGCTCGCCGCCGAAGTCAAGGAGGTTGTCCCCAGAAAAAGGGGTGATCCGCCGCTCGTGGGAATTGCCTATCCAGCTGTAGCCGAGGGAATTCTGCGTAAGAAGCGTTCCGAAATGGCGGCAGGCGTAGACGTAGGACCACGGCGCCTTTTGGGAGCCCTTGAAAATTTTGAAGCCCCGCTCGGTGAAAAGGCCGCCGGTGACCGGCAGATCCCGGTCGGAAGGGGAGGAAGCTTTCTCTCCGCCGGGGGTGGTATTTTCTCCGCCGTGGGCGGCGCTTTCCCCACGGGGAATTTGTTTCCCGGAGGGATCTTCGGGGTTTGCCTCTTGGGCGAGATCTTGCCCCGGCGCTCTTTTATCGCAGGCTTCCCCGACTTCGCCGACCGTAGGCCGGACGGCAATCGGGGGAAGCGGACGGCGGGGGCGCAGATATTCGGCGCGGATTCCCTCAAGGGTGCTTTCCCCGTCAAGCTCCGCGTAGAGGAGCGAGACGGCCCCGAAAAGGGGAGTCTCCTCCGGGTCGTCGAGGAGGAAAATCCCGCCGCTGTGTCCGAGAAGGAAGGCGTCGGCGCAGAGGTCGCAGATTTCCCCCAGCGCCTGTCTTTGGCGGCCTCCGTACTCCCCGTCGCTCTTGTAAAGGAGGACGAGGTCGCTCCGCAGTCCGCTGAGCGTCAGATATTTGTGCGCGGCGACAAAGCCGGTGACCAGCTTCCGCACCGGGCTTCCCTCGGTGAGGGGACGGTTGATTTTCAGGCAGAAAATCGGCAGATCCCCCGAAATTCCGTGCCGGTAGAGGGCCCCGATCGGATAGCTTTTCCCAACGCTTCTCGCGCCCTTCCGCCGCACGGAGCAGGAGAGGAGAAGCTCGGTGAACCGGCTGAAATCCCCCACCCGACCGCAGACCGAAAGCCGTTCCGCAACGGCGCGGGCGGTGAAGGAGGAAAAATAGGCGGCGGCGTTTTTCCGCCTCTTTTCGCGAAGCTCCCGCCGCGCATCAAGGAGGGAGGAGAGGGCCTCGGCGCGTCCGGCTCCCGCGCAGAGAAGGATGTTCCCGATATATTTTCCGCCCCGGCTCCTCGATTCCCTTTTCAGTGCGCAGAAGGGATTGACAAGCGCGCCGTCGCGGCAGGAAAAGCTTGCGTCAAAGAGGCCGCGGATTTCCTTCTCCCCGTACATGAGCCCGAGGAGGTCGCGCCGCGTCTCAAAGCTCTGCTTTCCCCCGTGGCCCTCCAGCGAAACGGCGAGGCAGAGGTCGGGGGAGGTGGAATCCTTCTGCCGCCGGGTATAAAGCAGGGCCGCCTCGTCTTCCAAATATTCCGCACGGACAAGCAGATCCGCATAGGCGGGATGGGCTTCCCGCTCCCGGGAGGGGCAGAGGGAGGGCTCAAAGCAGAACAGGGGGCAGATTTCGCTGAATCGGCCGGTGACCTCCAGCGTTAAGACGATTCCCCGGTGGCGGCCCGAGACGGTCACAGTGACGTCGGCCATCAGCTCCTTTTCGTCGAGGCGGAAGAGGAGGCGGCTCTGCGCCGCGCCGCGCGACATCGTGCCTGAGAGTGCGTCGTAAATTTTCCCGTCGGCGGAAAAGAGGAGACGGGGGCGGTGGATTTCCCCGAAGAGAAAGGGATCGACGGCGAGGTCGGCGCCGAGGGCCGAGAATTTCAGCATTCCCATGCCGCCGGTGACGCTGACGCCGCTGTCCGAAAGGAGCGCGACGGTGGGGAGGGAAGGGTCGGGCTTGCCGTCGGGCTCCGAGAGGCGGAGAAGCTGATTTCTTGACAGAGGATGGCTCCGAAGCGTCCTCCCCTTCCGAAAGCTCTTCGGAACCGGGGCGTTTATCGGAATCTTTTCCTCAAGAAGCTCCTCGGAGGAGGCCATGACCGGGTCGGAAAGGAAACGGCGGACGAAAATTCCCCCGAAACAGGCGTTAGCGGCGGCAATCAGGCTCATTCCGGCGTGGTGGGCCATATAGCTTCTTATGACGGCGTGGCCCTTTCCGACGCGGGAGGGCGTGAAGTCGATCGCCTCGTAAAAGCCGTACCGTCCGTACATTCCGAAGTCCTTCAGCTTTTCAAGATTTTCAAGGGCGGCCCCCGTCGCCTGCGACAGGCAGAGGAAGGAGGCGTAGGGGGCGATGACGCGCTCCTTCTCCAGTCCCCGCTTCATCCCGAGGGACGGGGCGCCGAAGGCCTTGTACTGATAGTTCATATCGGCGTCGAAGAGAAAATAGCCGCTCTCCGAACGGCCCCAGACACCTCTCACGGAGGCCGCCTTCTGCTCCCGCAGTGCAAAGGAGAGCGCCTCGTAGGAGAGGGAGCCGAAGCGGGTGGGGAGAAGCAGGGCCGGCATCAGATATTCAAAGGCGGTTCCCGTCCAGGAGGCAAGGCCGAGATAGCCGTCCTTTAAAATCAGGTGCCTGCCGAGGCGGTTCCAGTGCTCGCGGGGGACCTGCCCGGTGGCGATGGCGAAATAGGAGGTGGTTCGCGCCTCGCTCATGAAGAGATCGTAGGAGCTTTCTCCTCCCTCGCCGTTTGCCGTGTTGATTCCGATGCGGAAGAGCTTTTTCTTGCGGTCGTAGAGGAGGGAAAAGTCGGCACCTTCGATCAGGGAACGGAGGCTCTGCCGCAGCTCCCCGAAGCGCGGGGTGCCGTCGTCAAGCTCCGACAGGGCGGCGTCGAGCGCGACGAGGCAGGTGACAAAATTCCCCGAATCGACGGTGGAAACGTAGGGTGCGCCCAACAGATCGAGGGTTTCGGTGTTGTACCAGTTGTAGAGATGGCCATTCCATTTCTGCATTTTTTCAAGGGAGGCAAGCGCTTTTTTCAGCCGGGAAAGCATTTCCGGGGTGCCGATGAAGCCGAAATCCCGCGCCGCGGCACAGCAGAGAAGATAGAGGCCGATGTTGGTCGGGGAGGTGCGGTGCGCGACGGTTTCGGCGGGGGAGAGCTGAATATTGTCGGGCGGCAGATAGGAGTCGGCGGGGCCGACCCGCTCCGAGAAGAATTTCCAGATATCCCGGGCGTAGGCGGTGATTTGCTCCTTTTCTCCCTTCCCGACGCGGGGAGCCGGGGAAAATTCCTTTCCCATACGCCACGCGGCGAAGGGAAAAGAGAAGAAGAGAAGCCCGAAAAGCTTCATGCGGGGCTGTGGGGCAAGGAGGAGAAGCGCCGCGCCGATGAGGAGGGAGGGAAGCATCCGATAGAGGAAGAGCGGCAGGCCGGAGATTCCCTTTTCGGCCTCGGAGGCCGTCTTCCATTCCAACAGGTGCTTTTGGGAGAAGAGCATCCGGAAGCCGGCGCGAAAAACGGCGTCCGCCGAGAAAATCGCCGTCTGGAGCAGGGAAGCGGAGGCGTAGAGAAGATTTCCCAGCGCATGAAGTACGCCGGGCATGACGTGGGAGAAAAAGCGTCGTCCGGCGCTTTTAATAAGGAAGAAAACTGAGAGAAGGCAGGGGAAGAGGAGCGGCAGGAGGGCGAGAACCTCGGCGGCGGCGCCGAAGGGCTCCGGCAGAAAGGTGCTGAGGAGGAGGGCGAGGGCCGAGAAGACCGGGACGAGGGCCCGGCGGACGTTGTCGAGAATTTTGCGGCGGGAGAGGGTTGAGATGGGATTGGGATAGAGCTTCCCTTCGCTGTCGGGAACGTATTTTCCGGTGAAGAGGAGGGCCTGCACGTCGCCCCGGATCCAGCGGTGCATCCGATCAAGGTAGGAGAGGGGATTTTTCGGGAGGCTGTCGGTCAGGGAGAGGTCGGTAAGAGCCCCGGCGCGGAGGCGGGTGCCCTCCAGCAGGTCGTGGCTGAGCACCGTTTCGTCGGGAAATTTCCCGTCGATAAGGAGGGAAAAGGCGTCGAGGTCGAAAATGCCCTTCCCGCAGAAAATTCCCTCTCCGAAGAGGCTTTGATAGGTTTCATAGGAAGCGCCGGAATAGATGTCGGTTCCGCCGCTACCGCTCATCAGAACCGAAAAGGGCGTCTTCCCCGCCGACGCGAGGGAGGGCTCCATTCGAGGCTGGAGAATGGCGTGGCCCTCCTTCACAAGATTTCCCTCAATGACCGGCCTGTTGGCGGGGTGAAGCATCGCCCCGACCATGTCGCAGACCGCCCCGCGGTAGAGGCGGGTGTCGGAATCGAGGGTGATGACGTAGCGGATATCGGAAAGCTCTTCGGCGTTTCCGGTGAGGACCGAAAGGGTGGTCGGCTTCCCCTTGAGGAAGCGGGTCAGCTCGATGACGGCGCCCCGCTTTCTCTCCCAACCCATGAATTTGCCCTCCGTGGAGCAGAAGCGGCGGCTCCGGAGAAGGAAGAAGAGGCCGAGGCCGTATTTCCTGTTCAGCTCCTCAAGGGCCTCCTTGACAGGCGATACCGTTTCGCCGTCGGAGGCGCATTCGGCGGCGTCGGCCTCCTTTAGGTCGCAGAGAAGCCCGAAAAGGACGTTCTTTCCCCGGTTGGAGAAGCAACAGTTCCGGATCTTATCGACAAGGGAAAGATCCTCCTTTCCCCCGGTGAGAAGGGCCGTGATGACGCAGAGGGTCTTCCCTTCGTCGGGAACGGCGCTCAGCTTCAGACGGGGCAGACTCTCGGTTCTTACCGTCCGGGAAAAAAAGGCGTCGGCCATCTGCTTCGCCGTTTCCGAGAGGGGAAGGACAAGAAATAGAGTAAACAGAAGGTTCTTCCCGGTGAGAAAGAAGGCCGGGAGGAGGAGAAGCAGAGTGACGACTCCGAGAAGTGGGAAGTAGAAGGGAGCGGCTCGGCTCTTTTTGTTCCGGAGGGGATTTCCCGCGCAGAGGATTCTCGCGGCCTCCTCCTCGGTGAGGGAAAAGCGCCTTGCGTATTCGGCTACCCGATTCCGGCAGGAATTCTTGGTCGCGTCGTCGGAGCCGGAAAAGTAGGGGCTGGAGGAGAGAATCCGTTCGGCCTCCGAGAGTCGGAAGAAGAGCTCGTCGGCCTCGATATCGTTCAGGGCCTTGAGGTATTCCACCGTGGCGCAGAGCTCCCGGTCGGAGCGGTAGGGGACGTCGAGGGCAATCAGCGCCCAGACGGCGGCATAGTCGTAAAAACAGCAGATTTCCCGGAAGGCGTAGCTCTTTCTGCGGCTGAGAAGCGTCGCCGCGATCTGCTCGGGGTCGGTCATGCGGAGGGGAATCACCGTCTCATGAACGGCACTGAAAAAATCGGGGAAGCGAATCTTCCTTCCGACGGCCCGGCGGGCGCGGTCTGCGTACTGCCCGAGGAGGGAGCAGAGGTCGTTTTCCCCGTAGAGATCCTCAATCCTTGCCATAATCCGGTTTATGTTGACGGTTTTCGTTTCGGCCATCGTAACTTTCTTTCGCGGGGCCAAGCCTTTCCGCGAAGAGCTCCTTTCCGCATCCGTTTTGAATCCGATACCGATAGTATCGACAGAAAAGGAAGAAATTAAACGGCGGGGAAGACGCAAAGAGACGGAGAAGGAAAAACCTGCGGAAGACAAAGCGGCAGAAAGCAAAAAAGCCGGAAAGCAAAACGGGCGGAAAGCAAAGCGACGGGATGCAAAAAGGGCAGAGGGCAAAAGAGCGGAAAACAAAGCGGCGGAAGGCAAAAGGGTGGAAAGTAAAACAGCGGAAAGCAAAGCGGTGGAAAGCAAAACGGCAGGAAACAAAGCGGCGGAAAATAAAACGCCCGGAAGCAAACCGGCGGAAAATAAAACGCCCGGAAGCAAACCGGCTGAAAAGAAAAATGCCTCCGGAAATTTCCGGAGGCGAAGAATCTCAGGGAACAGAAGGGGCGAAAAACGATCGGGATGTTTACGGAAACGCCTGTGGCAGGGTCGTTAGCGGCTCCCGCGCGCGACGTTTTTCCGGTACTGCATGGGGGTGAGGCAGTACATTTTCTTGAAGGCGTTGTTGAAGCTCCTTTCGTCGGGGAAGCCGTTGTCGAGGGCGATGTCCCCGATGAGCTTGTCGGTGCCGAGCAGATCCTTCCGCGCCTGATGGATTCTGCGGCCGGTGAGATGCTCGGTAAAGGTTGTCCCGGTGCGTTGCTTGAAGTAGCGGGCAAAATACTGCGGGGTGAAGTAAAAGCGCGCGGCGATGTCGGCCTGTGAAATCGGCTCGTAGTAATGGTCGTCGATGTAGCCGAGAATGCTCTTCAGCGTCTCGGATCCCCCGTCCTGACGGATATAGGTCGGGCGCTTCCCGGTTCCCTCCTCGCACATATAATGAAGAAGGAGAAGAATCAGCCCGCGGAGATAGAGGCCCTGCTGCGGCGGGTCCTCCTTCCCGGAGCGGTATTCCGAAAGATGCTCCATGATCTGCCGGATTTCCGGGCGTGCCGTCGTCTTGTCATTAAGGAACCAGAGCGATTTGTAGTCGGGGAACTGCTCCTCAAGAAAGACCTTCGGAACAAAGAGGACGAGAGCCGCCGTTCCGTCGGTTCCGGCGGTGTCGATGCAGAAGCGGTGGATGCACTCGCAGTTGACGACGACAAGCCGCCCGGGGTCGGCGGAAATATGCTCTCCCTCAATGTCGATTTCGGAATGGCCTGACAGCAGATAGACGATTTCCAGCTCGTCGTGCCAGTGGCTGTTTTTGACGTAGGTGTGATTGGCGCCCTCTTTGATCGCCGTGCGGATCAGAACGGGCTCGTTTTCCCTGTATTCAACGGTTTGATGCAGAATCAACGGTCCTCTCATACAATACCTCCGATGCGTTTTGCCTCAGATTAAGGAAACATGTGCCGGAGCGGGATGCCGGGATAAACACGGTGCCTTGCGTATGGAAAAGGGGAAAACCGAATAACAGGAGCGGTAAAGGGTTATATAAAAGAGCTTTGTAAGGCTTGGCAGAAGCTTTACAGAAGTTTTACTTCCTATATTATACCACATTCCTTTCCTTTTTTCAAGAGTTTTTGCCGATTTTTTTGTGCTTTTCTACTTTAAAAAAGCGGGGGCGCCGATTTTCCTTGTGTAAATTATTTGAAGAAGATAAAAAAGTGCATTTTTTGTGCAAAAAATGAGGGGCATTCTTCGCGCAGGTTCTATATAATAGTATCAAAGAAAGCCGAAGCCGACAAAAACGAAAAACGGAGGGTTCGGAAATCGGCAGAGGCAAATTTAAAATTTACGGAGGTACACAATGAAAAAGACACTTTCACTGATCGCGGCGGCGGCATTGGTCGCCGGACTTCTGGCAGGCTGCGGAGGCGGAGGAAGCTCCGACAACGCAAAGAAACCCTTGGTATGGTTCAACCGGCAGCCCTCCAACAGCTCCACGGGCGAACTCGACATGAACGCTCTGAATTTCAACGACAAGACCTATTACGTAGGCTTTGACGCCAATCAGGGCGCTGAGCTTCAGGGTCAGATGGTTGTTGAGTATCTCAAGAGCCACGGCGAAAATCTTGACCGCAACGGCGACGGCATCCTCGGCTACGTTCTCGCCATCGGCGACATCGGGCACAACGACTCCATCGCCCGTACCAGAGGCGTGAGAACGGCTCTCGGAACGGCGGTAACGGAAAACGGCGCTGTCAATTCCGCGGCGGTCGGCACCAACCTCGACGGCAAGGCCACGGCGGTCAAGGACGGCTCCATTCAGATCGGAGAAAAGACCTACATTGTCCGTGAGCTCGCTTCTCAGGAAATGAAGAGCTCCGCGGGCGCTACGTGGGACGCCTCCACCGCCGGTAACGCCATCGGTACATGGTCCTCCTCCTTCGGAGAACAGATTGACGTGGTCGTCTCCAACAACGACGGCATGGGCATGGCCATGTTCAACGCATGGTCTCAGGAAAACAAGGTTCCGACCTTCGGCTACGACGCCAACAGCGACGCGGTCGCCGCAATCGCCAACGGCTACGGCGGGACGATCAGCCAGCACGCCGACGTTCAGGCTTACCTGACGCTCCGCGTCCTGCGCAATGCCCTTGACGGCGTCGATATCGATACCGGTATCGGCACGCCCGACGAGGCCGGCAACGTCCTCAGCGACAAGGATTTCAAATACGTCGCTTCCGAGCGCTCCTACTATGCTCTGAATCTTGCGGTTACGGCGGAGAACTATCAGGACTTCCTCGACGCGACCAAGCCCTACGCGCCGGTAGCGAAAGCCCTTTCCTCCGAAAAGCATGAGACGAAGAAGGTTTGGCTGAACATCTACAACGCCGCGGACAACTTCCTGAGCGCCACCTATCAGCCCCTGCTTCAGGCTTACGACGATCTGCTGAATCTGGATGTTGAGTACATCGGCGGCGACGGCCAGACCGAGTCCAACATCACCAACCGCCTCGGCAACCCCGGCCTGTATGACGCGTATGCCATCAACATGGTGAAAACCGATAACGCGTCGTCCTATACAACGCTGCTCAGCTGAATCGTTAGGCTTTGAAAAAGGCTGTGGGAACCGGTTTTTCCCACAGCCTTTTAATCCGTGAGATCTGCGGAGGTAATGCAGTGAATACAAACAACGATATCATTCTTTCGATTCGGGGAATGTCCAAATCCTTCGGGCGGAACAAGGTGCTTGACCATATCAACTTCGATCTCCGGCGCGGGACCGTCATGGGTCTGATGGGAGAAAACGGCGCCGGAAAATCCACGATGATGAAGTGCCTCTTCGGAACCTATCCGAAGGACGAGGGAGAAATTATCCTCGACGGAAAGGAAATCAATTTCTCCGGCGCGAAGGACGCGCTGGAAAACGGCATCGCGATGGTTCATCAGGAGCTGAATCAGTGCCTTGAGCGGAGCGTGATTGACAATCTCTTTCTCGGAAGATATCCCCGCAATTCCTTCGGCGTCATCGACGAAAAGCGCATGAAGGAGGAGGCGGCGGAGCTTTTCCGCAGTCTTGATATGACGGTCAATCTGACGGCCCCGATGCGGACCATGTCGGTGTCCCAGCGGCAGATGTGCGAGATCGCGAAGGCAATTTCCTACCATTCCAAAATTATTGTTCTCGACGAACCGACCTCCTCTCTTACCGAGCCGGAGGTGAAAAAGCTCTTCGGCATGATGCGGAAGCTGAAGGCGCAGGGGATTTCCCTGATTTACATTTCCCATAAAATGGACGAAATCTTTGAAATCTGCGATGAGATTTCAGTCCTGCGGGACGGCAAGCTGGTGGCGACCAAGAAGGCGAGCGAGACGAACATGAACGAGCTGATCGCCACGATGGTCGGTCGCTCTCTTGACAACCGCTTCCCGCCGGTTGATAACAGCCCGGGCAAACCGGTTCTCTCGGTTCAGCACCTTTCGACCAAATACGCCCCTCACCTGCGCGACGTCACCTTTGACGTCCGGGAGGGGGAGATCTTCGGGCTCTACGGCCTTGTCGGCGCGGGGAGAACCGAGCTTCTTGAGACCATCTTCGGCGTCCGGACGAGGGCGTCGGGGCGGGTGTATCTTGACGGAAAGCTGATGAACTTTGAAAGCGCCGAGGAGGCCATGGATCACGGCTTCGCCATGATTACCGAGGAAAGAAAGGCAAACGGTCTCTTCCTCAAGGGAGACCTTACCTTCAATACCACCATCGCTAACCTGAAGCATTACCGGACGGGGATTGCGCTTTCCGACCGGAAGATGGTGAAGGCCACGTCCAAGGAAATTGGCATCATGCATACCAAATGCATGGGGCCGGCCGATATGATCATCAATCTTTCGGGCGGCAACCAGCAGAAGGTCATTTTCGGAAAATGGCTCGAAAAGGATCCGAAAATATTCATGATGGACGAACCCACCCGGGGAATCGACGTCGGCGCCAAATATGAAATTTACGAACTGATTATCCGGATGGCGAAGGAGGGAAAGACCATCATCGTCGTCTCCTCCGAGATGCCGGAGATTCTCGGAATTACCAACCGTATCGGCGTCATGTCGGGCGGACGGCTTTCCGGCATCGTCAACACGAAGGAAACCAATCAGGAAGAACTTTTGCGGCTCAGCGCCATGTATTTGTAGGAGGGACCCAGCTATGAGTGAAATCAATGAAATTCTTCCGCTTGAGCGGGAGGAGGAGCTGCGCAGGCCGATTGACGAATACGTCGGCAGACTTCAGGGCGAAATCGACGCACTGCGGAAGGACGGCAGCGACAGAATTCAGGCCTTGACGACCCATATCCGCCACCTTAAGGAGGACAAGGGTCTGACGAAGGCAGAGAGGGCGGAAGGGATTGCCGCCGACAAGAGCGCCATGGTCGAGGCACAGAAGGTCGAGGCGGCCAACCGCGCGGCGATTTCCGAAAAGATCAAGGACGCCGAGGGCTATTTAAAGGCACACTATACAGAGGAAGTCTATGGGCCGGTCAAGGAGGCCTGTCGGCAGGCGAAGGTCAAGGAAAAGGAAAACTACAGGAAAAAGCTCGCCGAGCTGAACCTGAAGCGGAAGGAAAACGTCGAGGCCTTAAAAAAGCTGACGGGAGCCGAGCGGAAGCAGGAAAAGAAGGACGAGAGGCACGTCTACAAGAGCCAGCGCTTTGACGTGCAGATGGTCTACCGGCAGGAGCTTCAGCACATCAAGGACCGGAAGCACGAGAGCTTTTCCTACCGTTATCATCTGATCGACCAGCTTCGCGCTTCCCATTTCACCTTCGCACAGGCGCAGGCGCAGAAATGGGAAAACAAGGGGTACACCTTCAACCTCAAGGAATTTCTGCTGAAAAACGGACTGTACATTGTCATCGTGTTGATCTTCGTCGCGCTCGCCATCATCACACCGATGCGGAAGGGCACGCCGCTGATCACCTTCGGCAACGTGATGACGATTCTGCAGCAGGCCTCGCCGCGTATGTTCCTTGCGCTCGGCGTCGCGGGGCTGATTCTGCTCACCGGTACCGACCTGTCCATCGGACGAATGGTCGGTATGGGCATGGTGGCCTCCACCATCATCATGCATCAGGGCCCGAATACCGGCGCCGTCTTCGGCCACGTTTTCGACCTGACGGCTCTTCCGGTTCCGGTGCGCGCGGTGCTGGCGCTGCTTGTGAGCATCCTGCTCTGCACGATGTTTACCTCCATCGCCGGAATCTTCACGGCGAAATTCAAGATGCACCCCTTCATCGCCACGATGTCGAATATGCTGATGATCTTCGGACTTGTGACCTACGCCACAAAGGGCGTCTCCTTCGGAGCCATTGAGTCCTCCATTCCGAAGATGATCATCCCGAAAATCCGTATTCCGGGCGTGGGAGATATCCCGACCATCATTCTGTGGGCCGTCGCGGCGGTTGCCATCGTCTGGTTCATCTGGAATAAGACCCGGTTCGGAAAGAACCTTTACGCGGTCGGCGGAAACGCCGAGGCGGCGGCCGTTTCGGGAATCAACGTCTTCCTTGTGACGCTCGGGGCCTTCATCATGGCGGGTATCCTCTACGGCTTCGGCTCATGGCTGGAGTGCGCGAGAATGACCGGTTCCGGCTCGGCGGCTTACGGTCAGGGCTGGGATATGGACGCCATCGCCTCCTGCGTGGTCGGCGGCGTCTCCTTCACGGGCGGTATCGGTAAGATTTCCGGCGTCGTTGTCGGCGTTCTGATTTTCACCTCGCTGACCTACGCGCTGACGGTTCTCGGTATCGACACCAACCTCCAGTTCGTATTTGAGGGCATCATCATTCTGACGGCTGTCACCCTCGACTGCCTGAAATACGTAAGGAAAAAGTAAGCAATTTTCAAAAGCGAACAAGAAGCAGAAGCAAGAAAGCACCCCCGCGAAGAAGGAATTCTTTTTCGCGGGGGCGCTCATTTTTCGGTTTTTGTGCTTTTTGCGTAGTTCTTGTATTTTTAGCGCCATGTGCGGTTGTTCTGCGGCTTGGCACTATTTTTTCCTTTTGCGCGTTAGCGTTTTTGTGCCGTATCGCGGTTTTGCTGTTTGGTCTCGCTTCATTTTTGCGCGTTTGCGCTTTTGCACCGCGTTGTGGTCGTTTTACTTCGTGGCGACTGTTTCGCTTTTTGCGTTTTTTCTGCCGGGGCGTTTTTACCTTTTTACTGCGTTTTTTGCGGTTTTTCGGCCTGTCGGCTTTTAGGGCTCCTGCGTTTTACCGCCTTTGCGATTTTTTCGGCCTTACAGCTTTTGCGTTTTTTCGGTTCTTGCGTTTTCGCTTTTTCTGCGGCCTTTGCGCTTTTATTCCTCAGTATTTTCCGCCGGTTTGCGGCGGAGAATGTGACGGGCGGCGGAGTTGGTGACGGCGACGGCGGCGGCGATGATTCCGGAAATCAGAACGGTGCGGGTTCCCGCCGCGAGGAATCCGTCGAGGTCGTTCTGTACGAGGCAGAGCATCGACCGGTAGAGCCCGATTCCGGGAACCAGCGGGATGAGGCTCGGCATGACGAAGACGGTGGCCGGCATACGGAAGAAGCGGGCGAAGAGCTCGGCGGACGCGGCGGCCAGAAAGGCGGCGGCAAAATATCCGATGAGCTCATGATGAAGCGCCACGGCGAGCAGTCGGTAGACAAAATAGGCGACTGCCCCCGACAGAGCCGAGAGGAAAAGGGCCTTGCGGGGGGCGGACATGAAAATTCCGTAGAGAAACACCGCGCCGAAGCAGACGGCAAGATCCCGCAGACAGAGAAGCGAAGTCATAACAGCGGCCCTCCCGTAATGCTGAGATAGCAGGCGAGCACAAAGCCGACCCCGCCGGCGATGGCGGCGGCGAGCAGGAGGGTTTCGGCAATCCGCGACACACCGGAAATCAAGTCTCCCGTCACGGTGTCGCGGATGGCGTTGGTGAGGGACATTCCGGGCAGGAGCGGCATAATCGCGCCGATGATGATGACGTTGACGTTTCCGATTCCGAAAAGGGAACAGAAGAGGACGGCGAAGAGGGCGATCAGCGCCGAGCCGAGAAAGGTGGTGGAGAAGGGATAGACGTTTTTCATGCGCCCGGAGAGGCAGAGAAGCTGTGCCGCGAAGGCCCCGACGAAGGAAACGAGAAAATCGAAGAGAACCGTCAGGGAGAGGGTCGGCTCAAAAAGAACGGTGAAGAGGGCGGAGGAAAGCCCGGCGGCAAGGCAGAGCGCCGGTCGGGAATAGAGGGCGTTGTTTTTCAGGGCAAGGAGCTTTTCCCGGAGCTGCGGCAGGGAGAGCTTCCCCTCGGCAAAGGCTCGGGAGTAGAAGTTGACCCGTTCGACTCGAAAGAGATTGACGGAGCGTCTCCCTACGCGCTTGACGGTGGAAAACCGTCTGTCCTCTCCGCTTCCGCTGATGAAAATCCCGGTCGGGAGGAAAAAGACCTCTCCGTCGGGGTCGCCGCCGGAGCGGCAGATGATGGCGGCGGTTTCCTCCGCGCGGAAGGTTTCCCCTCCGCTTTCAAGCAGAATTTCCCCGGCAAGAAGCGCCGTTTCGATAAGAAGGGAGCGGTCGGTGGCGGCGCCTTCTTCGGTCGCCGGGGAGCGCTTGCCCTCCCCGGACGGCGAAGGGACGATTTCCTCTTCGGTGGGCGAAGGGATGGTTTCCTCTTCGGGACGGGCTTCCGCTTTTTGCGTGATGTTGTCTTTGCTGTTTGTCATGGGGTCTCTTTCTTCGATGCCTTTCTTACAGTGAGTCGGCGAGCGTGACGCTGTCGAGCTTGGTGGCAATCATCCGGTTGATTTCGTCAAAAACGCGGTTGAAGAAGCAACCGCAACGGTCGTCCTCTCCCTCGCAGAGGTCGCGGTGGCAGAGGGAATCCTCGGTGCGGCAACGGGAGATGACCAGCGGGCCCTCGGTGATCTCAATGATTCTGCGCAGGGTGATCTGCTCCGCCGGAAGGGAGAGGGAGTACCCGCCGTTTGCCCCTTTGAACGAAACGATCACGCCTCCGGCGGTCAGCTTCCCGAGAATTTTCAGGGTGAACCGCTGGGAGACGTCAATCAGCCCGGCGATTGTCTTGGCGTCGGTCACGCCCTGCCGCTGTGCAAGACAGCGCATAATGCGGAGCGCGTAATCGGTTTCCATCGTGATTTTCATGTTATACCTTCATCCTGAATATACTGATTCCATACCAATGATTATATTCCGCGCGCGGACTTTTGTCAAGTGCAAATTTCGCGGGAAGGCGTTTTGCGGGCCAAAAGCGGGCGGGAGGAGGAAGAATTTTGCGTATCGTACCGGAAAGAATCACGGAATACGGAAAGAACGACGCGGGGGAGCGATATTCCGTGAGGCTGGAAATTCCCCGCTTTGAGGGGGAGGAGGAGGTTTTTTCCGAGGCGAACGGATTCTATACCTCCCTCGCCGAGGCCGTCGCGGAGGAGGCGAAGCGGAAGGGGCAGACGGTGCTCTGCGAGCTTCACCGGGGCCTCTGTGAGGAGAATCTCTGTAGCTTTTTCCTCGATTTTCTGCGCTATCGGGACGGGAAGCTACTTTTCTGCCGACGGATTTCCGACACAAGAGGGAGCGACGGGAGAATGCTTCCTCCCCCGGCGAAGCTGAGGAGGAAAATCCCGCCGGGCGGTGGCTGGTATTTAGCGGGGCAGGACGTCGTTGTCTATGAAAACAGCTTCACACCCGGCAGAGAGCAGGGCGTGAGGCGTTCACAGTATTCCGAACTGATTCCCGAAAAGCGCTTTCCGATAAAGGATTTCCGATGAGGGATTCCGGTAAAGGATTTCCATGAAGGCTTTCCGATGAAGAATTTCCGATAAAAGATTTCTTAAAGGATCTCCGATAAAGGATTTCCAATAGAGGTTTTCCGGTGAAGGCTTTCCAATGGAGGATTTCCGGGGGAAGGCCTTTTAAAGCGCGTCTCCTCCCGTCGCCGCAGACTCCGGCAGGGTGGGATTGTATTCCGCAAGAACCGGGGAAACGGTGCGGTAAACGCCGTCGCGGAAGAGGGTCAGAGTCACCTCTTCCCCCGGCGACAGGGAAGCGAGGGCGCTTTTCAGCGCGGCGCAGTCGGCGACCTTTTTCCCGTTGATTTCGGTGATGACGTCGCCGCGGACAATCCCCGCCGTCGCCGCCGGGCCCTTTTCCGTCACAGAGGCTACGTAGACTCCCTCGGAGAGCAGGCCGAGCTGATCGACGCGATTTCCGTAGAAGCGGGAATAATAGCGGTAGATTTCGGCTTCATCCTCGCCCGAAAGGCCGAGGGAGGCACGGCCACGGAGATAGCCGTAGCTTATGAGATCGGAGGCGATGGCGCTGGCGTCGGAGGCGGGCAGGCAGAAGCCGAGTCCTTCAATCTCCTCCGAGGCGTATTTCGCCGTCACGATGCCGACGACCTCCCCGGCGCTGTTGAAGGCCGGGCCGCCGGAATTTCCGTGGTTGACGGCGGCGTCAATCTGAAACATGGTGATGGGATTTCCGTCGGTGTTGATTTCCCGGTCAAGGGCGCTGACGACGCCCTTCGAGAGGGAAAAGGTCAGCTCGCCGAGAGGATTTCCGACGATGACGATATCTTCCCCGACCGAAAGGGCGTCGGAGTTTCCGACGGTGACGGCGCGGAGACCGGTGGCCTCGATTTTCAGAACCGCAAGGTCGGAGAGCTCGTTTTCATATCCGACGACCTCGGCGGGGTAGGTGTCGCCGTTTGCGAAGCTGACGGTAAATTCGGTGGAATTCTCGATGACGTGGCAGTTGGTGAGGATATAGCCGTCCTCTCTTATGACGAAGCCTGTGCCGGAGCTGGCGCTTGTGACGGTCTGCCCGAAAATGTTGGAGGTCGTCCCTTTGGCGGTGATTCCGACAATCGAGGGGAGGTTTTCCTCATAGATTTCCGACGCGGTGAGGGTGCGTCTCTGACCATCGGAGGAATCGGTGGCCGATACCGGCAGTCCGGCGGGGAGATTCTGCTTTCCCCCGTCCGTTTCGGCGGAAGGGTTCTGTTCCGACGGCGCCGCCGTGCTGTCGGCAAGCGCCTGTGCTTCCGTCTCTGCGGCGGGGGCGGTTCCCCGGACGGCTCTTCCGACAAGGAAGGCGGCTCCGGCGCCTAGCAGGAAGGCGAAGAGGAGCAAAACGGCAAGAGCGGCGGTTTTCCGGTTGAAAAGGTTCTTTTGGGGAGTGGGTGTAGGAGAGTTCATGTTTCAGCGGCCCTTCGGAAGGGGAAGGGCGCCTCCTTTCGCAGATGTAGGGAAAAGCTTCCGGCGTCCCGACTCGCGGGGAGGCCTTTTTTCGTTTCCGATTCCATCATACCCCTTTTATGTGAAGGTCATGTGTTCGTTGTCTGAAAAAATACGGGATTTTTTCCTTTTCCGGTATTTTTTCACCGCCGCAAGGGCAAGGCAGAGGAGAAGAAGGCCCCACGCCGCCGGGAAAAGGAAGAAGAGCCGGTCGGCATACGAGGCGGAAAAAGCCGAAAGGAGGAGGAGAACCGGGCAGACGGGGAGAAAGAGGCGTATCGACAGCGTCGGGAAGAGGCCGACGCTTTTTTCGGGGGCAAGGGTAAGGAAGAGGGAAGCGGTATAGCAGAGGGGAAGCGGGAGGAGGCGCAGAATCAGCATTCTTGAAAGGCTTCCCCCGAAGAGGAGCGCGGCGGAGCCGAGGAGGCAGAGGAGCTGAAAGAGGAGGAAAAAGAGAGCCGACAGGCCGTGGCGGAGGCGTTTCCCTCTTGCGTTTTTCGGCTCGGGAAGGTACGCCGGGAGCAGAAAGGGAAGGCTTTGTCCTGCAAGAAGCGGGAAAACGTAGGGGGATACGGTGAAGCCGCCGAAATCGGAGAGAAGAAAGGCGGCGAAAAGGGCGGCAAAGCTCAGAAGATATTCGGCTCTCATGCGGGGCGACAGCGGCTTCCACAGAAAGGAAAGGAGAAAGCGGGCAAGGCAGAAGCCCGCCGTCATGAGGGCGAGGGTTTGGTTCAGCGGGGCAAAATCGAAGGAATCCCAAAAGGAATAGAAGGCCAGCGGGGGATAGGAAAGCGTGGCGAAAAGGATCGAGAGGGCCGAAAAGAGAAGGGCGCAGAGCTGAATCAGCTTTCCGAGAAATTTTTGATAGGCTTCCACTTTTTTCTCCTCCGAAAAAATTTTCTTCCATATCTTTTTCTGTCATTATTTTACCACGGCCGGCGCCGTTTGACAAGAGATTTTTCTTTTTTCGGCTTGTTAAGCGTCGAGCGGATAAATTGCCGGGTGGTCAAATGGCCAATTGGTTAAGCCCTCAAACGAAAGTCAGCAAACGGTCGAGCGTCAAACGGCCAAGCATCAAATAGACAAGCTTCAAAAGGTCAAGCGTCAAAAAGTCAATTGTCAAACGGCTCGTCGTCAAGCGGTCGGACTTTACATCGGCGTCGAAAGCGCGGAAAAGAAATTTTTTCCTTTTACGGGAGACAAGCTAAAAATTGTTACACATAAAACCGCCGCCGGAAAACCAAATTAAAGCTGTATCCACGGAATCATTCGAAAAAAGAGGGGAACGGGTGATAAGATGAAGCAAAAACAGAAAAAAAGAAGGGCGGGCGCGCTTGCAAGAGGCCTTTGCCTTTTGCTTGCGGCGGGGGCGCTCTTGTTGGCGGGTCCGGCACTCGGCGCGTCGGCGCAGAGTCTTCCGGGGAATGGAACCGGGACGGCGGCGCCTACAGAAAGGAAAATGCTTTGCCCCGGCGGAACCGCCTTCGGGGTGAAATGTCAGACGACCGGCGTGCTTGTCGTGGGAATTTCGGGAATCGTCAGCGGCGGGCGGGAGGTGAAGCCCGCGTATGAGGCAGGCATCCGGGTGAAGGATCTTCTTCTTTCCGTCGACGGAAAAGAAATCAAGGGGATCAAGGATTTTTCCGACCGGGTGGGGAGCTGTGAAGGAAAAAGCCTGTCGGTGGAGCTTTTAAGAGAGGGAAAAAAGCGGCAGGTGAGCCTTTCTCCGGTACGGGACGATGCCGACGGGAAGCTGAAAAGCGGAATGTGGCTCCGCGACAGCACGGCGGGCATCGGGACGGTGACCTTCGTGGATCCTGCGACCGGCGCCTTCGGCGGTTTGGGACACGGAATCTGCGATATCGATACCGGTGAGCTGATGCCCCTTCGCGAGGGTTCGGCGATGAAGGTGTCGGTCGGTGGCGTCGTCCGGGGCATCGCCGGGAAGCCGGGAGAGCTCAAGGGCTATTTTCTGCCGGAGCGGAGCGGCAACGTCATGAGCAACACCGTCTGCGGCGTTTTCGGCGTCTTTACGGAAATGCCGCCGGATCTTTCGGGGGCCGTTGAGGTCGCCTACCGGGACGAGGTGAAGGAAGGGAAGGCGCAGATTTACTGCACCCTTGGCGGGGACGGAATTCAGTGCTATGAGATCGAGATTTCGCGAATCGACCGGGACGGCAAGGGCAACAAAAACTTCGCCGTCACCGTGACCGACCCGAAGCTCAAGGAGCGGACGGGGGGAATCGTTCAGGGGATGAGCGGCTCTCCCATTCTTCAAAACGGGAGACTGGTCGGCGCCGTGACCCACGTCATGGTGAACGACCCGACGGCGGGATACGGCATTTTCATCGAAAATATGTTGAACGCTATGCCGGAGCTTACCGGGGGATAAGGAGAGGGGCCGGAAACGCCTTTTCACTTGCAGGCGATTTCCGCCAAACGGCGGGGAATTTTTCCGCCTCAACCTCGGTATCTCCTCGGTGCCGGAAAATCGGATATTGGATGCGGGCGCTCCGTCAGACGGCGGGAGTGCCCGCTTTTTTGAAAAGGGGCGGGCGTTTCGATAGGGAGTGCGCGACCGTTTCGGTCGGCGGGCCCGATAGGGGCCCCGGACGGTATTTGACGCTTTCGTTTTTCGCTTTCGTGGCGGGTTTTGCCGGTCAGGCTACGGTTTGACTCTGCTTCAAAGGGAGGCGACCTGTCGAAAAAAGCCCCCGCGTCTGGGTGCGCAGGGCCTCCGGGCGGTGCGGCGACCTGTCGCTTTTTCTTCATTTTTGATGAAAACGTACAAAATTCATGAAATTTGAAAAAGCCCTTGTCAGGGCGGGAAATTTCTGTTATAATAGAAGGGAACGATTAAGTTTTGTCGGCCGGGAATCCGGCGCCGAGAAAGGGTATGTCAATGGTAAAGGAAACACTTGAATTTTTGGGCAAATACGATGCCGAAATCGCCGACGCGATCGAGGCGGAATTTCAGAGACAGAGCAACGGAATCGAGCTGATCGCTTCCGAAAACTTTGTGTCTGAGGCGGTTATGGCGGCGGCCGGGACGGTACTTACCAACAAATACGCCGAGGGATATCCCGGGAAGCGCTATTACGGCGGCTGTGAGAAGGTCGACGTCGTCGAGAACATCGCGCGGGAACGCGCCAAGAAGCTCTTCGGAGCCGAGCACGCCAATGTTCAGCCTCACAGCGGCTCTCAGGCGAACACCGCCGTTTACGTCGCTCTGCTTCAGCCCGGCGATACCGTCATGGGCATGAGCCTTGCCGACGGCGGCCATCTGACGCACGGCAGTCCCGTCAACCTTTCCGGCCTTTATTATCATTTCGTTTCCTACGGAGTCGACCCGCAGACGCATACCATCGACTACGACAAGCTGGAAGCGCAGGCGCTTGAGGTAAAGCCGAAGCTGATTGTCGCCGGCGCCTCCGCCTATCCCCGCGTCATCGACTTTGAGAGAATGGCGGATATCGCCAAAAAGTGCGGAGCCTATCTGATGGTCGATATGGCGCACATCGCGGGACTGGTTGCGGCGGGTCTTCATCCCTCCCCGGTGCCCTATGCGGACGTCGTCACGACGACCACCCACAAGACCCTGCGCGGCCCGCGCGGCGGCATGATTCTCTGCCGCGAGGAGCTGGCCAAAAAGATTGACAAGGCGATTTTCCCCGGCATTCAGGGCGGGCCTCTTCTCCACATCATCGCCGCCAAGGCAGTTTGCTTCGGCGAGGCGCTCAAGCCGGAATTCAAGGTCTATCAACAGCAGATCGTAAAGAACGCGAAGGTTCTCGCCGAGACGCTGGTAGCCGAGGGCTTTGACCTCGTTTCGGGCGGCACCGACAATCATTTGATGCTGGTTGACCTGCGGAATTTCGGCGTCACCGGCAAGGAGATGGAGCATCGCCTTGACGAGGTGCATATCACCGTCAACAAGAACGCGATTCCCAACGACCCGCAGAGCCCCTTCATCACCAGCGGCATCCGGGTGGGAACGCCGGCGGCCACCTCCCGGGGCCTCGTCGAGGAGGATATGGTGACGATCGGAAGGCTGATCCGGCTTGCCGCCTCCGACTTTGAGAATTCCGCCGACGGAATCCGCGCCGAGGTTGCGAAAATCTGCAAAAAGTATCCCCTCTACGGCAAGTGCTGATTTTCCTTCGAAAATGAAAAAATGAAAAAAGACAGCGAGAAGCGTTTGCTTTCCGCTGCCTTTTTGCGTGTCGGAAGGGTTTTGGGTGTTTCGTTCGGTTTTGCGCTTGTCGAAAAGGCCTTGCCGTCCGTTTGATTATGCGCTCGTTGGAAGGGCATGGCCGTTCGTCTTTTTGCCTTTTGGAAGGCCGTTTTGCTTTCCCGTTTGATTTTGCGTTTACAGGGGTCTTTTTGCCCTGTTTGGCTTGCGCTTGTCAAAGGGGGTGCCGCCTGTTCGATTTTGTGCTTGTCAAAGGCCCTTGCGCTTCTTATTTTTCCTGACGGAAAATGGCGCAGATTTGCGGAATACGGGCGCTGTAGCGCACCGGCTCGAAGCACTGCAGGGCGATGATTTCGTTCATGAAGATGTCGCGGAGCGGTGTCTTCCGGTTCTTGGAGGGAATTTGCAGCTGCTGTTTGGAGAAGGGGAGCCGGTTGACGAGGGGGGAGGTGTGCATGGTCGATTTGGGGAGCGCGTCGAAATCGGCGGCACAGTGGGCACAGCTTTCGAGGCAGTCGAGGGCCTTTTCCTGCTCGTCGGCGGCCATATAAAGCACGGCGAGGTCGCGGAGCAGAGTCATGTGCAGATAGGCGCCCTCGTAGATGTCGCCGTTCGGGTAGATCATTTCGCGGAGGGTTTTGGCAAGCTCGCAGAATTCGATTTTCTCCCGGGTGCCGAGATTGCCGGCGTTTTCCGTATAGCTGACGATGGCGGAGGCGAGGAGGGAGGTGTAGGAGGAAATGTTTTCCTGAATCGCGCTGAGCTTGGCGTCCCCTTCCGAGATGATGGGGAGCATATCCTCCCGGCAGATCTTCCTCCCGGGCAGGGACATGGCGATTTCCCGCGCCTTTTCGGTGTCGTTCAGATCCTCGCAGTAATGGAGGCAGAGGAGCCGCTTGGCCTCAAGACGGATCGGATCCTCCGTGCAGTGGGAGAGGATATCGTCCCCGATTTCAAGAAGCTCGCCGGAGTAATGCTTGACGGCCGCCGGGCGATCGCAGCTGAGATAGAGGCCATACATCAGAAGGACCCGCAGACGGTACTCGTCGGGGAAGTGCAGAATCGCTTCCCGGATCGTCTCGGTGGCCTCCCGGATGTTTCCAGCGGCGACCTTTTCGTAAAAGCTGTCGGTGTAGGCCTTGATTTTGTCCTCGTTGCTGAACATTTCCATGCACATCAGATCGTCGGTCGAGACGCCGAAATACCCGGCGATGACCGGAATCAGCTCAAGGGAGGGATAAAGATCCCCGTTTTCCCATTTCAGCACTTCCTTGCAGGTGACGCCGAGGTATTTGGCGAAGTCGTCCTGCGAAACGCCCTTTGCCTCCCGGTGGTTTTTGATTTTTTCTCCGATTTTAATGAACATAACGTCTTTCCTTCCGGCTTTCGCCAATTTATTTTTTCGCTTTGTTTTCTTTGGTATCGGGGGAGTGCCTGCCCGGTCAGTGAGGCCGGGCCGTGAGGAGGATGATTTTTCTTATATCGTCGGGCTGTACTTTAGCCTCGGTGGCGGCCTTGTTGCGCCGGATTTCCCCGCATTTCAGACAGCGGTGCAGAAGAACGTAGCCTCTTGCGTCGGGCTCGGCGGCTATCGGCTCCATCAGACCCCCGCAGGGGTTGAGGCGGTCGCCGGGGGAGAGGTCGACGTGCAGGGAATAGAGGCAGAAGGGGCAGTGATTGCGGGAGCTGTAGCCGAGCGGGAGAACCTCCTTCCCGCAATTTTTGCAGAGGAAGCCCCCGTCGTTTTTCGTAAAGCGCTTGCCGCTTAAGGGTTGCTCCATTTTGCACCTCCCAAGGGGAAAAAGTGGTCGTAAGAGGGTTTGTGATACGGGTTGTAAGACCTCTTGTAAGACGAATCGCCACACGGCGCCCAATCGACGGACGACTTCGGATTATGACCTTCTAAACCGGCGCCGCCGCAAGACGCCGGGGCGGACGGTTTTCCGCCCGGAAAATTTCATATTTTCCCCGCGCCGCGAATAGGATAAAGCAAACGAAAAAAGTCTTTGCGCGGAGAAGCTCCCGTGGGAAGAAGGAGGGGACAGCATATGAACCGAGGGGGAGGGTATACCCTGTCGCGCCTTGAGGAGAAGCTTTCCGATTTGAAGGGAAAATTTCCGTTTCTTGACGTCGGGTGTCTGGGAAAGAGCTTTGCCGGGCGGGAAATTTCGCTTGTCGGGATCGGGGAAGGGAAAAAGAGCGTTCTCCTCGTCGGCGCCCATCACGGGATGGAGTGGATAACGACCGGTCTGCTCCTCCGGTATGCAGAGGAATATTGCCGGGCGGTGAGCGAGAAAAGGAAAATTTCCGGCGTCGACGCCGACCGGATCTATGAAACCCGCCGGGTTTTTCTCGTGCCGATGCTGAATCCCGACGGGGTGGAGCTCCAGATAAACGGAGCCGACCCGCAAAATCCGCTTGTGGAGACGCTTTCCGAAACCTGCGGCGGCGATTTTTCGCACTGGCAGGCGAACGGTCGCGGCGTCGACCTCAATCACAATTACAACGCGGGATTTGAAGAGTACAAGTCGAAGGAACCGGCCCTCGGCATTTTCGGCGGCGGGCCGACCCGCTTTTCGGGGGAATTTCCCGAATCGGAGCCGGAAACGGCGGCGCTCTGTGCCTTTATCCGCAGGGAGGAGCCGCGTCTTCTGCTGGCCCTCCACACGCAGGGGGAGGAGATTTACGCAGATTATAACGGTTATATTCCGCCCCGGGGAGGAGCGCTGGCCGCACGCATGGCGGCGCTGAGCGGCTATCGGGTGGCAAGGCCGGAGGAGGCCGCCTGTTACGGTGGGCTAAAGGACTGGTTCGTGTCGGAATTCCGTCGCCCCGGCTTTACGCTGGAATGCGGAAAGGGCGTGAATCCGCTTCCCGTCTCACAGGAGGCGGCGGTTTACGCAAGCATTCGCGGCATTCTGCTCTCTTTTCCTACCTTTATCTGAAAAGTCGGTCGGCGGTTCCCCGAAGGCGAGGACCGGACTGCCCGAGAAGGGGAGAGCGCGAGCGTTTGAAAGAGAAGGGAAGAGGCATTATCTGAAAGGGAGCCCGGAATGCCGACGGAAAGAACAAGGCCGAATGCCGTCCGAAAGGGAAGCGGGATCCCGTCGACGGGGCAGGGCTCTGTCGGCGCGTTGGCGTCTTCTCTTTCCGCGTTTTCTCAGCGGTCGCTTCCGTCGGCGACGCCGCGGATGATGTCGCTGTCGAAATCCAGCATGGCGGACAGAATGTAGTTCGAGACGAACATTCCCTTCGGCGTGAAGGAGTAGGACCGTCCGTTGTGAACCATAAATCCGTTTTTCAGATAAATGGGGAGGTACCTTTCAAACATTCTCTCAAAGCTGACGCCGAAGCGGGCGGCGAAGGCGTCGGTATCGACCCCCTCGGTGAGGCGGAGACGGAGCATGACGTATTCCCCCAACCGTTCCGAGGGCTTGATTTCGTAATTTTCCGACAGAAGGTTTTCGGCGCGGTCGGGATATTCCATCGCGAGCAGGTAAGCGCCGAGGTCGCGGCGGAAGGCGAAGCGGCGGCCTCCGAAATAGGAGTGGGCGCCGGGGCCGAAGCCGAGGTAGGGCTCGCAGTTCCAGTAGCGAAGGTTGTGCAGGCATTGCTTTCCCGGCTTTGAGAAATTGCTGATTTCATACTGCGCCCAGCCGTTTTCCGAAAGGGTATTGACGGCCTCCAGATACATTTCGTACTCGGCGTCCTCGTCGGGAAGGGAAAGGGAGTCGCGGCGGGCGGCGAAGGGAGTACCCTCTTCAATTTTCAGCCCATAGACAGAGATATGCTCCGGGTCAAGGTCGATGACGCGGCTCAGGGTTTCCCGGAAGGATTCCCGGGTTTGCCCCGGAATGCCGTACATCAGATCGACGCTGATGTTGGAAAAGCCGGCCTTTCGTGCCGCCCGGAAGCTTTCCACAAAGTCGGAAAAGCTGTGAATGCGGCCCAGTGCCTTCAGCTCCCCGTCGTCGGCGCTCTGCAGGCCCATGCTCAGGCGGTTGACGCCCGCCCGGCGGAGCCGCCGGAGCTCGGAGGTCGACACGGTGGCGGGGTTGGCTTCCAGAGTGATTTCGGCGTCGGAGCGGACGTTATAGAAGTCGTTCATTCCGTCAAGCAGGGAGAGCAGACGGGAGGAAGGAAGAATGGTGGGAGTTCCTCCCCCGAAGAAGACGGTGTCGACCTCATAGCCGGCGGCGCTTTTGGCATAGTCCTCCATATGGAGAAGAAGGGCATCGGTGTAACGGGCCGTCAGATCGGGGCCGGAGGATCCAAGCTCAGAGAAGGAGGAGGTGGGAGCGGAATAGAAATCGCAGTAGGGGCATTTGCTTTGGCAAAAGGGAATGTGAAAATATAAGCCGAGCGTTTGTTCCGTCATAAGGGACTCCTTTCGGTTTCTTTTTCTTTATTATACCACAGAAACGGGCGGGTGACAATAGCTTGCGGGAGAAAAATATCCGTAAAAAAATAAAAATTGCGCTTCCGCTCGGGAGCGCGCTGTTTTTTCTGCTTCTGATTCTCTTCGGCCGGTCGGTCGATACCTTGATTCTCCTCTTCTTCGCGCTTTTTCACGAGGCGGGGCACGCGACAGCCGCCGCGCTCTGCGGGGTGGAGATTGAGAAAATCACGCTCTATCCCTTTGGGGCGGATATGCGGCTTTCCAGTCCCCTCCGCTCCTACGGCAAGGATCTCTTCATTTCGTCGGCGGGGGCGCTGGCCAATCTCCTCGCGGCGGCGGTTTTTTTCTTTTTCGGGAAGGGCCCCCGCGCGGACTGGGCGGTTGCCTGCAATCTGACGCTGGCGCTGACGAATCTTTTCCCCGTCGAGGGGCTGGACGGCGGCGGGATTCTGCGGGCCGCCCTTTGCCTCCTTTTCGGGGAGAAGAAAGCGGAGACGGCCCTCGCCGTTTCCTCCTTTTTCGGGGTGGTTCTGATGTGGGCGGCGGCGGTCTATATTTTCTTCGTCGGGAACGGCGATCCCTCTCTTTTCCTGCTTTCCTGCGCTCTCTTTTCCTCCCTTTTTCTTCGCGGAAAATACCGGGGAAAAACCGAGTAAATCCGAGAATCCGGGAGTTTTTCCAAAATTTTTTCAAGAAAAACGCCGCTCATTCCGGATAAAACAAAATAATGACGAATTTTCAAGAAAATTTCAAAAAACTATTGCATTTTACCGCGTTGTCTGTTACAATGTATTCGATATCGTATATTACGGCTTTTTGCCGGGTGAAAGGCGGTCGATAAGTGAGAAATGAACAACGGCGCGGATAAGATCATTCGTTTGGAGAAAATTGTAAAATCCTTTGACGGAGAACAGGTCCTGAAAAGCATTGACCTTGAAATCGGGGATCGTGAATTCGTCACACTGCTCGGCCCTTCGGGGTGCGGAAAGACTACGACGCTCCGCATCATCGGGGGCTTTGAAAGTCCCGACAGCGGCAACGTGTACTTCGGCGGAAAGCTTGTGAATCATGTTCCGCCCTACAAACGCCCGGTCAATACGGTCTTTCAGAAATACGCCCTTTTTCCCCACCTGAACGTTTTTGAAAACATTGCGTTCGGCCCGAGGCTGCGAAAGGTTTCCGGCCCCGGTCTTACCGCCAAAGTGCAGGAAATGCTCGAACTTGTGAACCTTCGCGGATTTGAAAAGCGAAGCATCAGCACCCTTTCGGGAGGACAGCAGCAGCGGGTGGCGATTGCGCGGGCCCTGATCAACGAGCCCCGCGTGCTTCTCCTCGACGAGCCTCTCGGCGCGCTGGATCTGAAGCTGAGGAAGGATATGCAGGTCGAGCTGAAAAACATACAGCAGCGGATGGGCATTACCTTTGTTTACGTGACGCACGATCAGGAGGAAGCCCTTTCGATGAGCGACATCGTCGTGGTCATGGACAACGGGCAGATTCAGCAGATCGGCACGCCGCAGGACATTTACAACGAGCCGAAAAACGCCTTCGTCGCCGATTTTATCGGAGAGAGCAACATTGTCGATGGCGCGATGATCGACGATTATTTCGTCGCCTTTTCCGGCAAGCGCTTCCGCTGTCTTGACAGCGGCTTTGCCAAAAACGAGCCGGTGGACGTCGTCGTCCGCCCGGAGGACGTCGACGTGGTGTCCCCCGAGCGCGGAATGCTGACCGGCGTCGTCACGGGCGTGACCTTCAAGGGCGTCCATTTTGAAATTATCGTCGATATCGGCGGCTTCAAGTGGATGATTCAGACGACCGATTACGTCGAAAACGGCGCGACCATCGGGCTGTATATCGAGCCCGACGCCATTCACGTCATGAAGAAGTCGGAATTTTCCGGTATGTTCGGGGACTATTCCTCCTTCTCGGATGAGCTGGAGCATCTCTCCGACGTCGAAGAACCGGAGGAGGGATGACCGTGAACCGTACCGGACAGGAAAAGCGGGCTCCGCGCGGCGTCGCCCGTTCCTTCCTTCAGCGCTTTGCTGCGGCGCCTCATGTTGTGTGGTCGGTGCTTTTCATCATCGTTCCCCTGCTTTTCGTCGTCTACTATTCCTTCACCGACCGGGAGTTTGCCTTTACTCTTGACAACATCAAGGGGGTCTTTACGGCGCGGTATATGACGATTCTGCTCCGCTCCCTGAAGCTGGCGCTGATCGCCACCGTCGTCTGCCTCCTTGTCGGCTATCCCGCTGCTTACTTCATATCGCGCCTCTCCCCACGGCGGCAAAAGATGCTGATTATGCTGATCATGCTTCCCATGTGGATGAACTTTCTTATCCGTACCTATGCGTGGATGGTTCTCCTTCAGGACGAGGGGATCATCAACGGCGTGCTTGAGCAGTTCGGTATCGGCAAGCTCCGGATGATGTATACCGAAGGGGCGGTGGTCCTCGGCATGGTATACGATTATCTTCCTTATATGATTCTGCCGATTTATTCGGTGATGACGAAGCTGGATATCCGGCTGGTGGAGGCCGCGTCGGACCTCGGCTGCAATTCCTTCGGAGTCTTCCGGAAGGTAATTGTACCGCAGAGTATGCCGGGCGTCGTCTCGGGGCTGATGATGGTCTTCGTCCCCTCCGTTTCCACCTTCTATATCTCTCAAAAGCTCGGCGGCGGGAAATTCTACCTGATCGGCGACGCCATTGAAACGCAGTTCAACGCCAACAACCTCCATATGGCGGCTTCCCTTTCGCTGATTCTCATGATCCTTCTTCTGGTGGGAATGTTCGTCATGAACCGCTTCTCGGCGGACGACGCGGGAGGAGGGTTGATTCCGTGAAAAAGAAAAGATCCCTTCCCTCGATCCTCTACCTCAGCCTGCTTTTTCTCTTCCTCTTCGCACCGATTGCCGTTCTTATCGTCTTCTCCTTCAACGAGGGGAGGAGCACCGTCAATCTCTCCGGCTTCTCGCT
Source organism: uncultured Clostridia bacterium (assembly GCA_947626065.1). Lineage (GTDB taxonomy): Bacteria > Bacillota > Clostridia > Oscillospirales > CAG-272 > Colimorpha_A. Next base: position 42,841 of record CANQQT010000004.1, read on the forward strand.
TCGGTGGTATAAGAACCTCTTCAGCGACGAGGCCACGCTCCAGTCTCTCTGCAATTCCCTGATCCTCGCCGTCTCCTCCGCCGCGATTTCAACGGTGATGGGGACGCTGGCGGCCTACGGGATCAGCCGGATGCGGCGGAAGTACTTCAAGGGCCTTTTGCTCGGGGTGACCAATGTTCCGATGATGAATCCCGATATTATCACCGGCATTTCCCTGATGCTGATGTTCGTCTTTACCGGAACGCTCCTCGGCCTTGCGGAATCGCTCAGCTTCGCCACGATGCTGATCGCCCACGTCACCTTCAATCTCCCCTACGTGATTCTTTCGGTTCTTCCGAAGTTCAATCAGATGGATCCTTCGATGCCGGAGGCGGCGCTTGACCTCGGATGTACGCCCGTCAAGTCCTTCTTCCGGGTTGAGCTCCCCGAGATCATGCCGGGGGTGATGACGGGAGGATTGATGGCCTTCACCCTGTCGCTCGACGACTTTGTCATCAGCTATTTCACCAAGGGGAGCGGCTTTCAGACCCTGCCGCTTCTCATCTACGGAATGACGAAAAAGACGGTCACTCCGAAGATCTATGCCCTCGCTACCCTGATTTTCCTCTCGATTCTGATTCTTCTCATCCTCACCAACGTGATTCAGAGCCGGGACGAGAGAAAGCAGATGAAGATTCAAAAAAGCCTGAACCGCGACCCTGTCGCGGATAAAGAAGACTGAACAGGCGTTCAACGCCTCTTTCTGAAAGGAGATTTATTCATGAAAAAAATCGCACGTTTTCTTCTTCCCGTCCTGCTTCTTCTGGTACTTGCCTGCGGGCTTGCCGCCTGCTCCGACAAGGATACGATTACCCTCAACGTCTACAACTGGGGGGAATACATTTCGACGGGGGAAGAGGGAACCTACAATACCAACAAGGAATTTGAAAAGTGGTATTACGAGACCTACGGTCAGAAGATCCGCGTCAACTATGAGACCTTCGATTCCAACGAGAGCCTCCGCTCGCAGCTTGAAATCGGCGGCGTCTCCTACGACGTCATCGTCCCCTCCGACTATATGATCGAGTACTTCATCGAAAAGGATATGCTGGCCGAGCTGAATTTCGACAACATTCCCAATTACAAGAACATCTCGGAGACCTACCGCAACCTCTACTACGATCCCGAAAACCGCTACACGGTTCCCTATACCTACGGAGTGGTGGGCATCATCTACGATGCCAAGGAGGTCGATCCCGCCGACGTGACCGGCTGGGAGGTTATGTGGAACGAAAAGTACAGCGGGGAGATTCTTCAGTTCAACAATCCCCGCGATGCCTTCGGTATCGCCATGTATAAGCTGGGAATCGACGTCAATACCACCGACACCGCCGAGTGGGACAGAGCGCAGGCCGAGCTGATCAAGCAGGTTCCCCTCCGCAAGGGGCTGGTGATGGATGAGATTTTCAACATGATGGAGAGCGGAGAGGCCGCCATCGGCGCCTACTATGTAGGGGACTACTTTACCATGCAGAGCGAGCAGGCCGACGACGTCGATCTGCGGCTGTTTATCCCGGAAAGCTCCAACGTCTACGTCGACGCGATGTGCGTGCTGAAAAACTCCAAGCATAAGGAGGCCGCCGAGGCCTATATCAACTTCATGCTCTCGGAGGACGCCGCAGTCGCCAACTCCCTGACCCACTGCTACGCTTCCCCCAATACGCTGGTGGTGAAAAACGAGGAGTACCGGGAGGGCATGGGAGAGGAGGCCATCGCGGTTCTCTATCCCGAAGGCTACAATTTCGCCGAAAGTTATCAAAAGTACGCCTTCCGTAATCTTCCGAACGAGACGCTCGACTATATGACGAGCCTGTGGGAGGAAATTAAGATTTCCTGAGTAGAAGGAAAAAGGCTCCCGACAAGCAATGCCGTGGCGGTAAGAGAATAAATTTCAGCGTCATGGGAAGGCGAGGCTTAACGCCGCGCCTTCCCGCTTTTTTGCGGCAAAATCGGATTTCAGGGAGCGCGGGCCAACGCCCGCCGCACAGGGGAGCATTCCACAGCAGACCCGGCGCCGCCGTCAATGGTGGCACAGGAGGTGGCAATCAGCGATTCGATGGTGAGTTCTATACATTTTTTTGCAAAAAATACTTGACAGGCCCCGCTTTGTGCGGTATAATTCACTATAAGTTTCGCACGGCTTGAGGGAGGTACACGATGGAAAACAACTTTGCCGACAAGGCGCGTAAAGAAAAAGACAGGGAATACGATATTATAAAACGAGGGGAAAAACGCGTCTCCGATCCGAAAGATTGGAGACCGGTAAAATACGAGGCTTTTTTTCCTGAGACAGGCGTAAAGCTGCGCGACGGCTTTGTAAAAGAACTTTTTGATAAAAATATCGAAAACATCTTGAAATGCTATAAAATGGAGGACTACTGCAACGGCCCCGGCTGGGCGCATTGGCTTCCTGCGTCAAATGACGGGCGTATGCTCGCGGGCGCGGCGAACTCGATTATGTGGTGCGACGAGAAGGATAAGGAGCAGCTCCGCAAAATAGTCGAGGATATAATTTCGGGTATAAAAAAGCAGGTGCGCGACGACGGATATTTCAACTATTATCCCGAGGAGGAAGCGTATATATGTATCGACGAACCGGAAGAGCCGAACAGCATCTTTCGCGTCCATGCCAAAAACAGCGAGCGCAAAAACTACGACCGCGTTTTTTGGACGAGAGGAATGATCTCTGCTTCACGCAGTGGAAATAAAGACGCGCTGCCTATACTTCGGGCAATGTACGACTGGTTCAATTCCGCCGAAAAGTATCTGCCCTATATCCTCCGAGGCGCGAACGCTACGAACGGATTCCCCGGCGGCCCGATTATGTACCATACCGAATTGGGCAAGCCCGAGGATATCTTGACAAATCAGCGTTGGTACGATCAGGATTATTGGATGGATCAGTTTATAGCGGGGGAAAAGGAGGCGTTCAGCGCGTATGCGGGCGACCGTCCCCATTGCTACGATCTGCTTGAGCTCGAGGCGCTTGCCGATGAATATAGAGCAACGGGTCATCGGCGTTATCTTGACGCTTTGCTCGGCGCCTGGGAAATTTACCGCAGCGGTTATATGCATATAGGCGGAGCTACAGCCATATGCGAGGCAGGCGGCCCCTATCCTTACAAGTCGTATTATATCACGACCGGACATAACGGCGAGACCTGCGGAAGCGTATTTTGGATCTGGGTCAACAGCCGCCTTTTGCAGCTTGCGCCTTCCGAGGAAAAGTATGCTTTCGAGATCGAGCAGTCGTTGTTCAATATCATCGGTTCATGCCGTGATCTTTCGGGAAATACAAGATATCACAACAGAATGCAGGGAGTCAAGGAGAAAGGCACCTGTCACAATACCTGCTGTGAAGTTTCATCAACGATGCTGATCTCCGAGCTTCCGAAGTATATCTATAGGGAAGACGATCTCGGAGTTTGGGTAGACCTTTTTGTCCCGTCAACGATAAAGACAAATAAATTGTGCCTTGAAATGACGACGGACTTTCCGTATGATTGCAATGTGTCGATATGTGTCAAGGAAGCGGACGAGGGCCGCTTTCATATAAGCATCAGGATCCCGTCCTGGGCAAAAGGCGGTACCGAATTTTTCGTAAACGGCGAATCCGTATGCGTAGGCGCTCCCGGTTCATATGTCCGCCTGGAGCGCGAATGGAAATGCGGCGATATCGTCACATTCCGCCATAAAATGAGCTTTTCGGTCAAAAACTATGAGGGACGCGACACAGCTCCCGACGGCAGAGGCCGCGTTGCGCTGATGTACGGACCTATACTTATGGCTCTTACCGGAAGCTTTGACGAAGGGGACATACCCGTATTGAATGGTTCTGCGGAGCGGCTCATAGATAGCCTTATACCGTCTCCGGACGTTAAGCTGCATTTTGCCGTCGAGGGACAGCCGGAGCTTCTTTTCAAGCCCTATTTTGAGGTCGACAGAGAAGTATTCAATTGCTTCCCCTCCATTTGATCTTCCGTACATATTATTCACGGCTGAAAAAACACGTATCGCCGTAGGTGATTTTATCAACCGTCGGTTGAGGGTCGAAAATCAACCGGCGGTTTGCTGTAAAGCGCTTTCGGATATGTTAGGATCGTGCCGTGAAAAGGAGGGGCCCGATATGGATCGGATAAAAATCGGCAAATTCATAGCGGCGTGCAGAAAAGAACAGGGCATGACTCGAGCCGCCTTCGCCGAAAAACTCGGTATCAGTGACCGCGTTGTTTCAAAATGGGAGTGCGGAGCTTCACATAGTTAAGGATGCCACGCAATAATCCACGCTTACAGACAAAAATAGGAGCCTCAGTCAATCCATGCGCAGGATCGATCGAGACTCTTTCTGTTTGTATTGCTGTTTTTTATACCACCAAATGGACAATTAAGCCTGTCGCCATGGTCCGGCGCCGCGCTCCATTTTGTTTCGGAGGCAGAAAAAGCGCCCGGCGAACCGAACGCTTTTGGGTAGGGGCTGTTTCAGGACTCTCAATCTGAGCAGGAGCCCTCAAAATTCAAATTGACGGCGCCGATGCCGCCGCTGATTTCTATGCTGTTTTCCTTGCTTCCTTGTTCCTTCAGGTCGGGAACACTTTTGCCGTCCACGGTGATGCCGCCAATGCCTTTTTCAAGGTGAAGCTTGTAATTTTCTCTGTCGCCGATCACGGTGACGTTCGATTCTCCCACGCCCAAGTCGAAGGAGCAGTCGCCGGTAAGCGCGGAGGTTAGATGAAGCTGGCCGACGCCCATATCCACCGCAAGGTTATGAAGCTCCCCGCCGACTACGGTGATTTTTCCGGCGCCGCCGTCAATGGTGGCACAGGAGGTGGCAATCAGCGATTCGATTATGACCTCACCGGCCCCGAGGTCAAGCTCCACGGTGCCGGAAGACAGTCTCTCGACCGTCAGCTTTCCCGCGCCGGTTCGGACGATTATTTTTTCAAAGGTGATATCGGCGGGAATATAGAGCGTCAGCGACGCGCCGCGATAGGCTCCCCCGAATTTTTTCGTTTCCTCAAGAGAAAGCACGCCGTCCTTCTCCTCCACCGCAAGGTGCTTCAAATTGCTTTCCACAAGGAAATCTTCTCCTTGCTTGACTTTGAAATCGGCGGCGTTTATATTCACTTCGAGCACGCGGATCTCCGAGGAAACCGCATAGGTTCGGAGATCGGTAGCGACGGCGTCGTCCTCGAGGAGGCCGGTGAAGAGGCCGAGGATAGAGAGCAGGCCTCCGATAATGCTCACGGCCAGAAAGACGGCGAAGGCCATGGCGCAATATTTCACAACCTTATGTAAAGCGATCATTTGATCTCAATGCCTCCGAACATACAGGTACCGCTGACATAAACGGTCGGCGCGTCTTTGTGCGCGGCGGTTTTGTTGGAAACTCCGCCGAAAAGGCTGTCGGAGGATACCTTTACGTTGACGGTATCCGGGACGAAGATATCCACGCCGCCAAAGATCGCCGTCGCCTGTATGGCACAGTCTTTTTCAATCACGGCGTTGCGCAGGTCGCACTTTACCCCGCCGAATACGGCGGATAATTCGGCGCCCTCAAATATCTCGCCGTCGTAGTTCAGATTACAGCCCGAAAAGGTTGCCCGTCCCGCTTTGGCTTCACCGCCGTTTTTCTTGATTTCATTTAGAATTTTACTGGCCTTGCTGTCGAACAGACCCGTATATACCAGTTTTAAGCCGATAATCACGATAATGCCCGGTACAAGTAGCTTCCAAATCAGGGAAAATTTCAATATTCCCTGACAGTACAGGAGCAGAAACGCGCCGACAATCATGCCGATTATATTTCCGGTTTTTTCGCGTTCGGTAAATAACCCGATCGTGCAGGGGACGAGGATGAACAACGTCCACCACCCGTCAAAAAACACGTCGATGTTTGTGACGTTCAAGGCGTTGAGAGCGAACAATCCGCCTGCCGCAATCAACACGATTCCCCATACAATGCTGTTTATTCTCTTCATGACGGTTTCTCCTTTTTACAAAAAAGTGCGTGACCGAAGCCACGCACCGAAAAGCGCAACTCCGATTGTCGCCAAACAAAGCTCAAACAGAAAAGGAATTTCCTTATACCATCCGAGTGGAGCTGCGTTTTTACCGGACACAATTCGGATGATAACCGAAAAGGGTACAGTTCTCCCGACAAAAAGAAAAACCTTTTCTTATTCAGCTTTGTTTGGCAGGGATATTATAGCACAATCGGTGCGAAAATGCAAGGGATTTTCCGAAAAAATGCCGGATGACGGCGGGCGGGCTTCCTTTTGACGGGCGGCGATGGAATTTGAGCATAAAGAAAGGCGGCGGAAAGGCTCTCTGCCCCCGCGCCGCTTTTGGCTTTTGCAAGTCCCCGCTTCTTTGTATTTGTCCGACGTTTTCAAATTGCTTTTTCGTCGGCGGCAAGGCGCGGGCACTTTTTTCTTTTTATAGGGAAGCCCCGGCGTTTTCGGGTGAGAACGCCGGGGTTCTTTCCGGAATCGGCCGGAGAGGGTCGGACGGCGGGGAAGGGTCACTTCCCCTTTTTCTTCGGCTTTGTGATTCCGAAAAACAGGCGCATAAAGGGCGCAAGGAACCGAGGGGATTTCAAGGTAACAACCTTCAAGAAAAACGCTCCTTCCATAGGTGGGCGGGGTTACCTTTGCGTGAGGCAAAGCCAACCCGCCGCGACGATTAAAATGGCTTCGATGAGGGCAAGCATTCTTGCCGAGAGGAAAAATGCGACGAAAATACCGAGTCCGAAGGCGATCAGCGCCGCCTGAAGAAGGACGCGGCCGCCGCGCCCGGGGCCGGGGATTTGTCTGTGCATGAGCTGTCGCTTTTCCCGGAGCTATACTCCGAAAAAGCACTCCTTTCCTTGACGCCGCGGCTTTCCGGCGGCGGCGCCGTCCTTTTCCCTCCGCCCTCGAAAAATCCGCTCTCATTACAGCATATGCGCCTCCTGCGGTTTGGTTACGGTTTTGAAGAAAAAGTCCCCGTTTTTCTCCTCGCAGAGGAGGGAATCGCCGGGTTTTGCCCTGCCTTCGGTGAGAAGCGAGACGAAGCCGTCCTCAATTTCCTCCCGGATTCTCTTCCGGATCGGGCGTGCGCCGTATTCCTTGGAGGCCGATGCGGCAAGCGAGGAGAGCAGGCCTTGGGAAAAGGAGAGGGTAAGGCCGAGGGTTGCGACCCGGGCGGCAAAGGTTTTAAGCTCCCGCGCGGCGATTTTCTCCGCCGCCTCCGGGGCAAGGGGCGGGAAGAGGAGTATGCCGTCGAAACGGCCGAGAAGCTCGGGGCGAAAAAAGAGTTTGGCCTTCGCAAGGACTTTTTCCTCCACGGCTCCTTCCCGGCTCCTCCCCGAAAAGCCGATTTCCCCTCCGACCCCGGTCAATTCCTCCGCGCCGAGATTGGAGGTGAGAATCAGCAGGGAGTGCCGGAAGTCGCAAAGCCGCCCACGGGAATCGGTGAGGAAGCCGCCGTCGAGAATCTGGAGCAGGAGACCGAAGATATCGGGGTGGGCCTTTTCGGCCTCGTCGAAGAGAAGGACACTGCGGGGACGGGTGCGGATTCTCCCGGTGAGAAGGCCCTCCTCCTCGTAACCCACGTAGCCGGGCGGGGAGCCGATCAGCTTTGAGAGGCTGTGTTTTTCGCTGTATTCCGACATATCCAGTCGGAGCAGGGCCTTCTCGCTTCCGAAAATTTCGTTGGCCGCGGCAAGGGCAAGCTCGGTTTTCCCGACGCCGGAAGGGCCGAGAAAGAGGAAGCTCCCGATCGGACGGCGGGGGTCGGAGAGGCCGAGGAGGCTTCTTCGGACGGCGCGGCAGAGGGAGGACACCGCCTGCTCCTGTCCGAATACCCGGGAGGCGAGGCGCTTTTCCAGCCCCGGAAGGGAAGCGTCGGCCCACCCGTTCTGAAGAAGGGGAAGGCCGGTTCTTTTGGCGAGGGTGAGGGCGATATCCTGCTCGGTGAGGAGCGGGCGCACGGTGGGATTCAGACGCTCGGCAGAGGCGGTGAGGCCCTTTTTCCCCCGCCTTTCTCCGGCGAGCAAAAGCGCCTCGCCCAGCCTTCCCTCGGAAGCCGCTTTTTCAATTTCCTCTGCCCCGGAGGCGTGGGCTTCCCTCTCTTGATAAGCGGCAATCCGCTTTCCGGAGGCCGCCTCGTCGAGAAGGTCGAGGGCCTTGTCGGGCAGACGCCGCTCCGGCAGATAGCGAACCGACAGGGAAACGGCGGCCCGGACAGCCCCGTCGGTGACGGTCAGGAGGTGATGGCTTTCGTACTTTTTGCGGAGACCGAAGAGGATTTCCTCCGCTTGCTCCGGCGTCGGCTCCCCGACCGGCACCTCCTGAAACCGGCGCTCCAGCGCCGCGTCCTTCTCGATAATCCGGCGATATTCCGCCTCCGTTGTCGCGCCGAGCAGGCGGAGCTTGCCTCTTGCAAGGGGAGGCTTTACGATGTTGGCCGCGTCGACGGAGCCCTCGGCGGAGCCGGCCCCGACCAAAGTATGAAGCTCGTCGATGAAGAGAATCAAGTCGGGATCCTCGGCGGCCTCGGCAAGGACGGCCTTCATCCGCTCCTCAAATTCCCCACGGTATTTGGCCCCCGCGATGAGGGCGGGGAGGTCAAGGGAAACGATCCGCCGGTTTTTCAGCGGGTCGGGAACCCGTCCCTCGGTAATCCGGAGGGCAAGCCCCTCGGCAATCGCCGTCTTTCCGACGCCCGGCTCCCCGGTCAGGCAGGGATTGTTTTTGCTCCTCCGGCAGAGAATGCGGATGACGCGCTCGGTCTCCTCCTCCCGCCCGATGACGGGATCGAGCTCTCCGTTTGCGGCCATATCGGTGAGGCAAACGCCGTATTTGGCGAGGGAAGGCGGAAGCTTTTTCTCAGCCCTTTCCCGCGGGAGGGCGTGGCGCTCCTCCTCCTCGGGCAGAGGTGAGCCGATGCCGGAGAGGTCGGAGAAGAGAAGTGCGAGGGAGGCGTTCTGCTTTTTGAGCAGCTTCGCCGCCACGCTCTCCGGCTCGTTGATGAGGGCCGCCAACAGATGCTCGGTGCCGATGCGCTCCTCCCCTTTTTTCAGCGCCTGATAGGCGGCCATTTCAATGACGCGGCGGGCGCGTGGGGAGAGGTCGGAGGCCGAAACGTCGGAGCCGTCCCCCGTCCCCTCCAAAGCGGCGATGAGCCGTTTGGTCTCGGCCAGGGTGACGCCGTGATTTGAAAGGAGGCGGAAGGCGACGCATTCGCGATCCGAGAGGAGGCCGAGGAGAAGATGCTCGGTTCCGATGTAGGTGTGGCCCAGCTCCCTTGCGTAGGAAAGGGAGCGGTTCAGGGCTTTTTCGGCGGAGGGAGTAAAACGGTTTGTCATACGCAACGACCTTTCGGACGGGACGGAAGGGGAAACAGGCCCCCAGCCGTCCTTTTTTCTCAGTATCGACGGAAAACCGTAAGCTAAACGCCCGGCGGAGCTTTTCTTTTTGAAAAAGTCCGAAGTCCCCGGCCGGGAGGTCTTTTTGTCCGGTCGGCGCAAATCGACTTGGCCGCGCCGCCGCGTGGTTACAGATTTTTAAGCCGGAAGGCCTTTTTGGGTCGACGGAAAGAGTTTTTGATGCGTTTTCCACGCCGATCGCGCGGTTACAGATACAGATTTTCGGGCCGGAGTCGCTTTTTGTCCGGTCGGTGCAAACCGACTTTTCCGCGCCGCCGCGCGGTCACGGATTTTTAAGCCGGAAGGCGCTTTTTTCAGGTCGGCGGAAACAGATTTCGGTCGCGCAGTCACGGTTTTTCGATCGAGAGAACGCTTTTTCGGGCCGACGGGAAAGGGTTTTGAATGCGTTTTGGTCACGAGAATTTTTGCCGTAAAATTTTTAAGAAAAAATCCGGGAAAGGGAGGGGCATGCCGGATTTTCCCGGGCGTCGGTTCCTACTGCGCGTAGCGGATATATTTGTTGTAGGAGTCGGCCAGACGATCCCACGTCTGGCGGTTGACGCTTCCGGTCTGCTCAATTCCCTGAATGCGCTGGTATTCGCGGAGTGCCCCCTCCATGTCGTCATCGAAGCTGTCGCTTATCGGGAGTACGGCGAGGCAGTCGTATTCCACGCCGAGGCAGTGGAGCATGACGCGGACAAGGAGGACGAGGTCGGAGCGGTCCCCCACGCAGAGCTCCCCGTTTTTCAGCGGGCAGAGGAAGGGAGAGATCGCGGTGGGAGCGGAAAGGGCGCGGGTGGCCTCCCGGCAGCCCTTGACCAGCGCCTGCCAGGTGGCGAAGTCGACCTTTCCGGTGACGGGAAGGGAACGGCTTTTTTGGAAGCAGGCAACGGCCTCGGCGGTTTTCTTTCCGTAAACGCCGTCGGGCTTTACCTGCGGAAGCGAGGGGTCGGCGAGGGCGACGGACGAGAGATATTTTTGAATCTGCCGGACGGTTTTGCGGTGGGCGGAGTCGTCGGGATTTTCGTTTTGCTTTGTCTGCATGGCGGGAGTTCCTTTCTTCGTTATTCGACGGGGACGCCGGGGTATTGGTCGGGGAGGGATGCTTCCTCCGCGCGGAGATCGTTGTAAAAATCGGCGATCGCCTCCCAGGTCCGGGCGTTGACGCGGCCGGTGACCGGCAGGCCGACGAGCTTTTGAAAGGCTCTTACCGAAGCGTCGGTTTCGCTGTCGAAGCTCCCGCTTTCTTCTACGGCGGGCACCTCCGGCAGGGCCTTTGCGATGACGTTCAGGTATTCCTGAAGATAGCGCACCGCGTCGTTCGTCATTCCTTCGTCGAGCGGGTAGCCGGGATAGGGGCGGGCGGTGTTTTCAAACAGAGAGTCGGGGAGGGAGAGAAAAATCGCGTTGTAGACGTCGAAGATGCGGGCGTAGGTTCTCTCGTCGATGATTCCGGTATCGGGCAGGCCGTAGGTCAGCTGGAAGCCCTTCACCGCCTCCTCGGTCTCGGAATCGTAGACGCCGTTTATCGCGAAGGGCGGGACGGTGTCCTCGTACTGCCGGATGACGCTGAGCATATACTGCGCCGTGCGCACCTCCTCCCCGACGGCGCCGGGGGAGAGATTTTCGGGATAAACCCGGGAAATCTCCTCATAGGAAATCCCCTCGGAATCGAGGTCGTTGAGGCTCTTGACGCCGGCGTAAATCTGCTGAACGCGGTACCACGTGGCCTTTCCGACGATCCCGTCGACGGCGAGGTCGAAAATCGACTGAAATTCCCTCACCGCGTTGGCGGTTTCGGCGCCGAAATAGCCGTCGGGGGCCGGAATTTTCGGAATGGAGGGAAAATTCTTGGAAATGCGGTTCAGGCGGAGCTGGAGGAGAAAAACGTCGTTACCGGTGGAGCCGAGTCGGAGCAGACGGGTCGGCGGACTGGAGGTCAGGCCCATGACCGGCGCGTTTGTGACGATTTCGATGTCCTCCCCGTAGTAGTGCCGCAAAATTTCCACCGAATTCTGTCCCTCCTCGGCGAGGGTGACGGAGCCCCACTGGGAGAGGCCGTCGCAGGTGACGGTGGTTCCGTTGCAATATTGGGCAAAGAGCGGCTCGACGAAGCCCTGTCGCCGCAGATAGTCGTTGAAGATCTCGTCGACGAGCTCCGAAATGTTGGAAAAGGTATTGCGGCCATTGATAAAGGACTGATCGCGGGCGGTGGAATTTGTGATGTTGAAGGAATAGCCCCGCGAGCGGTAATATTCCGTATAGATGCGGTTGAGGGCGAAGGAAATCTCGGCGAGAATGTTGGCCCGGAGTGCGCTTTCCGGCCACGTGGGGTAGATTTCGCTTGAGGCGACGTTCTTGATATAGTCGGGAAAGGAGACGGTGACGTTGGGGGCCTCCTGCGAGGGCTCCCCGAGGTGTACCGTGACGGTTTCGGGAATGTAGGGTACGGATACGGCCATAAATGTTTCCTGCCCTTCGGGAGGAAGGGCCCTTTCATCAGAATTTTTAGTCAGGTTCCCGGTGTTTCCCCGGTATCGCTGTAGCGGGTGAGATCGTAGGGATAGAGGCGACCGCTCCCCTCGGCAATCGGCACAAGGAGAACCTGCTGAACCGAGGTGATGCCGTCGTAAATCGGCACGTTGCTGTTGACGACGGTATAAAAGCCGCTCCGGTCGGTGTCGAGGGAATAAAGGCTGAAGGCCTCCCCGTCGGGCTCCGGGGATAGGCTGTTTCTTCGCGGCGGCGCCGGGAGCGCGAGAAGCTCGCTTGCCCCTCCCTCGTCGGTATACATGACGGCCACGACGGTGCTGTCGGGGCCGGCTACCGATTTTACCGTAATCATGGCCCCTTCGACGGGAAGGGCGCCGCCCGCGGTCCGGACGTTTACCGTGATGAATCCTCTGCCTTGTTCTTCCATAAAAAGCATTTCCTTTCGTTCGGTTTGGCCCCGGAAATCCGGGACTTTACCTTCAGGGTATGCGTTCTCGCTTCAAACCGTACCGGAAAAAAGAAAAATTTATTTCTCCGACCGAATCCGACAGACTGCGCGCCTGATCTGCGGTAGAATAGGAGAAAAACAATCTGTCATAGGAAAGGATGAGACGAATGGAGGAAAAAGAGACCGTTTTGAATTACGGCAGGGTGAGCTATGCCGTCGGGGAGGACGGGGAGGCCCGATTCCTTCTGAACGGGGAGTTGGATCACCACAGCGTAAAGGAGATTCGGGAGGTGATGGACGGGAAGCTGACGGATTACCGACCGATGAGTGTCACCTTTGATCTGAGCGGCGTCAGCTTCACCGACTCGGCGGGACTCGGGCTGATTCTCGGCAGGTATACGAAAATCAGCGGGTACGGCGGGGCTCTGAGGCTGGTCGGCGTGTCGGAGGAATTCATGAAGATTTTGAAGCTCTCCGGGGCGGACAGGCTCTTTCCCGTCGAGGCAAGAAGCGAAAAAAGAAGAATCCGCGTATAAGCGGGGACAAAAAAGCCCGTTTTCCGGGAGGGAAGCGGGGCTTTACATAGGAAAGGATGCATTATGAAAAGAAAAGCGATCAACGAAATGAAGATGATTTTTCTCTCGGATTCCAAGAATGAGAGCTTTGCCCGGTCGGCGGTGACGGCCTTCGCGGCGCAACTTGACCCGGATATGGAGGAGCTTGCCGACATCCGCACGACCGTTTCCGAGGCGGTGACCAACAGCATTCTCCACGGCTACCGCGGCACAAGCGGGAAAATTACCGTCGAGGTCAAGCTGTTCGACGACCGGAGTCTTCGGATTCGGGTGAGCGACCGGGGGTGCGGCATTGAGGACGTGGAGCAGGCGATGCAGCCGCTCTTCACCACCGATAAGAGCGGGGAGCGGGGCGGCATGGGCTTTGCCATCATGAAGAGCTTCAGCGATTCCCTTTCGGTAAAATCAAAGCCCGGCGTCGGAACGGTCGTGACTGTGACGAAAAGGCTGAAATGAAGCGGGAGGAGAACATTGAGCTTCTCCGGAGGGCCAAGGAAGGGGATCGGGAGGCGCAGGACCGGCTTCTTGAGGGCAACATGGGGCTGTGCAAAAGCATTGCGGCCCGCTTTCGGGATCGGGGCGTCGAATACGAGGATCTGGTTCAGCTTGCGGCCATCGGGATGATCAAGGCCGTAAGGAGCTTCGATTTCTCCTACAACACCGCCTTTTCCACCTATGCGGTGCCTCTGATTATCGGAGAGATCCGGCGGTTTCTGCGGGACGACGGCGCGGTGAAGGTGAGCAGAGGTACCCGGCGCCTCGGCGCCGACGCCATGCGGAAGCGGGAGGAATTTCTCAGAGAAAAGGGGCGGGAGCCCTCCGTAGCCGAGCTTTCCGAGCGTTGCGGGGTGAGCTGTGAGGAGCTTGTCTTTTCGCTGGAGGCCGTCGGTCCTATCCGTTCACTGAGCGAACCGGCGGGCGGGGAGGAGGACGGCGTGCCGCTCGGCGACCGGATTGCGGACAGCGAGGACGGAATCGGGAAGACGACCGATCGAATCGCGCTCATCGAGGCGGTAAAAAAGCTCCCTCCGGAACAGAGGAAGCTGATTTATCTTCGCTATTTTCGGGAGCTCTCCCAATCGCAGACCGGGCAGATTCTCGGAATGACGCAGGTGAAGGTGTCGCGGGAGGAGAAAAAAATCATGGAGCTTCTCCGAAAGGCACTTTGACTCCCCGGGCCGTTTTTGCCGGGAAGCGAGGGCCTTCGGCAGATCAGCAGCTGACAGCCGACAGCCGAAGCCGAAGTCGCTTATTTTTTCAGAACCGAAAGGGCGTCGTAGAGGCTCTTCACCGGCTCAATCCGGATGGAAAAGGCCGAGGGGTCGAGCTTGCCGGGGCCGACGTTCCGGGCCGGGAGGAGAATCCTTGAGAAGCCGAGGCGCTCGGCCTCCCGCACCCGCTGTTCGGCGTTGGCGATGGCGCGGGTCTCTCCGGAAAGCCCGATTTCCCCGGCGGCAATGAGATCGTCGGGGAGGGGAACGTCCTTGATGCAGGAGATGAGGGACAGCGCGGCGGGAAGGTCGGCGCCCGGCTCCTCCAGCCGCAGGCCGCCGATGACGTTCAGATAGACGTCGCAGGCAGAGAAGCGGAGGCCGATGCGCTTTTCAAGAACGGCGAGGAGGAGATACAGCCGGTTGTAGTCATAGCCGTTCGCCGTGCGCCGGGGCGCCGAAAAGACGGTTCCCGTCACAAGCGCTTGAATCTCGGCGATGATCGGACGGGTTCCCTCCATGACGCAGACCGGGCAGTTTCCGGAGACATTCTTCGGCCGACCGGCCATCAGCGCCTCGGAGGGATTGACGACTTCCATCAGGCCCTGAGCGGTCATTTCAAAGACGCCGACTTCGTTTGTCGAGCCGAAGCGGTTCTTGACGGCCCGAACCATGCGGTAGGAGTCCTCCCGCTCTCCTTCAAAGCGGAGAACCGCGTCGACCATGTGTTCAAGAACCTTCGGCCCGGCGACGGCGCCTTCCTTATTGACGTGGCCGACCAGAATCACCGACGGGCCCTCGTTTTTGGCGAGGCCGATGAAGCGCATGGCGGCCTCCTTGACCTGCGACACGCTTCCCGGGAGGGAGGAGGAGGATTCGCTGTAGATGGTCTGTACCGAGTCGGCGATGACGACGTCGGGGGAGAGCTTTTCAACCTCGGCGAGAATTTTGTCGAGGTTGGTTTCGGTCTGAATGTAGAGCTCCCCGCCGCTGACGCCGAGGCGCTTGGCACGGAGCTTCAGTTGGCCGGGAGATTCCTCCCCCGACACGTAGAGGATCTTCTGCCCACCCGAGGCGAGCTTTCCGCCGATCTGCATCAGAAGGGTGGATTTTCCGATGCCGGGCTCCCCCGAGAGAAGTACCACGGAGCCGCTGACCAGTCCTCCGCCGAGGACGCGGTCGATTTCGCCGTAGCCGGTTTTGCTACGCATATATTGGGGCATTTCGAGATGATCGAGGAGAACGGCGGGGACGGTTTTCCCGGAATAGACGCCGGCGGGAGGGCTTTTCTCCGCACCCTTTTTCTCTTCCGTGACAACCTGCTCCTCAAGGGTGTTCCATGCTCCGCAGGTGGGACAGCGCCCGCTCCAGCGGGAGTCGCGGAAGCCGCATTCCGAGCAGATAAAGACGGTTTTTGTTTTCATGTCCTGTCCTTCCTTCCGCTGTCGCGGAATCCTTCTTTTTAGAGACAAGTGGATTATGATTCCCTCACGGCGGTAAAGGCCGAGAGGAGAACGAGGCAGAGCCGCCTCTGATAGTCCGGGTCCTCAAGAGCCTTTGCCTCCTCGGAATTGGAGAGAAAGCCGCACTCGATGAGGACGGCGGGGGATTTTATTTTATCAAGCAGGAAGATGGCGCTTCCGGCCTTTTTGGTTTCCCGGTCGTTTTCGGGTTGGAGTATTTCCTTTACGGCCTTTCGGACAGCCTCCGCCATTTCCCGGCTTTCCTCCCGGTTGGGGGAGTAGTAGACCTGCAGACCCCGGTAACGGCTTTGGGGAAATTTGTTCATGTGAATGCTGACAAAGGGGAGGTCGGGGTGTGCCTCGGCAACAAGAAGACGGGCTTTCAGATCCTGCATTTTCCGGGAGGCGGTGCTTCCCGGGACGGAAAGCGATTCGTCCCCCTCCCGCGTCTCGGTGACGGAGTAGCCGAGGGCGGTGAAAAGGGCGGACAGCCGCCGGGTGATTTGCAGATTCAGCTCCTTCTCAGGCGTCCCGGTGATCGAGACCGCTCCGCCGTCCCGTCCGCCGTGCCCGGCGTCGAGGATCAGACCGCGCGGGGAAAAGCCGCTTACCGGCAGATTTTCCTTTCCGACGTCGATATAACGGGTGAAAAAGAACTGCATAAGGCAGGAGATAAAAATCATCAGAACGGCAATGAGAAAGTAAAGCCAGAGGCTTCCCCGGTGTTTCTCGGATATCATAAGCGCTCCTGAGGCCGCAGATTGTAAATTGTAAGGTTGGCCCATTCCAATATATGCGGGCGCGGGGCTTTTATGCCTCGGCGGAGGCGCGGAGAGTCCTTTCACGGGATTGACGCATAAGGCCGTCACGCGAGTATACCGTTGGAATTGACGCGCGAGTCTGCCGTGGGGATTGACGCGCGAGTATGCCGCATGAGTCTGCCATGGGGATTGACGCGAGAGTCCACCACGCGAGTGTGCCGTGGGGATTGACGCGAGAGTTCGCCGTGCGAGTGTGCCATGTGAGTCATCGAGGGAAGGATGCACGACAAACGGTGCGGGAGGCCGTAGTAACCCGCGAAAGGGCGTCTACAGCCGCTCACAGGGACGTCGCAGGGCTTCAGGCTTTTGCGCGGGGAGAATTTTCTTCCCCTTTGGGGTCTTCACCGGGATTCTGTCCCGACTCCCGCCCCGGGCCTTTTCCCGGATCTTCCCGGTCGGGCCGCGTTTTGCCGGACGCCTCGGGGCCTTTTTTCTTTTGCTCCTTTTTCCGGGGATAGAGCAGGAAGAAGCAGAGCACACCGGCGATGACCGCCACCCCGGCGAGGGCGAGAAAAACGGTGAGAAGCGTTCCGATGCCGCCGGTTCCCTTCGGTGCGCGGAGCGTCAGGGACGCCACGTCAAGGTAAAGCTCGCTCCCCGACGACGGTTCGCACCGCGCCCAGATTTTGATGCCGCAGGAGGAAAGCTCCTCCGACGCGAGGGAGGAAATCGGGAAGGTGAGCTCGGTCCATTCCCCGCATTTTACAGAGGAAACGGCGTCGAGGACCTTGTCCCGGTTCCCGGCCCGTCCGGTGAGGAGAAGCCGCACGTCCGCCGTCTCGGCCTCGGCCTCGACGCGAAGAGAGACGGTGAGATAGGTGGCGGAGGAGAGAACGGAGGGATCGGTGAGAAGCGTCCCGATGCCCATATATTCCGCCGAGGAGAGATAGAGAAGGGAGCTTCGGAGGAAGGTACCCTCCTCCCCTTCCATTTGTTCGAGATAGCGGGAGTTGTCGGAGGGGTAGAAGTCGTAGAGGCTTCTTGAAAAGTCGAAGAGGGTTTGCCTTGTCCAGTCGGAGTTTTTCAGCGTTCCGCTGAGCGGGGAGGAGCGGATAACCTCCCGGCAGATGGCGGCCTCCGCCTCCTCCTCCGTCAGAACCGCGTCCCAGCTGTCAAAGGGAAGGGAGGGGAGGAGGGAGTCGAGAAGGGAGCGGTTTCCCGCCGTGTCGACGGCTCCGAAAACGTCGTAAATCGCCTTTTTGGAGCGCGGGTCAAGAAGCAGATCGGTGGAGGAGTAGAGACCGTAGTAAAGCCCTCGCTCGGAGGCTTGGTCGACGTGGCGGTGCCAAATCATCGCCTCAATGGTGCTGTCCTTTTCAACAAGATAATAGGCATAGGCGAAGGCGGCGGCCTGCGTGGTTTCGGAGGCCTCGTCCTCCTTGCCGCTGACGCCGAATTCGCTGATGACCGCCCGCCGCCTTGCCCCGCGAAGGAGCATCGGCTCGGTAGAGAGAAAATTCTTCAGAACCGAGAGATTCTTCAAGGTGAGGTATTCCGTTTCGGGGTTGTCAAGGGCTCTTGCGTCGGTCCAGAATTCGGTGAGGGAAAGGTCGGAGGGATAGGGATTGACCGCGACCCCGAAGGGGACGTCCCCGCAAAGCCCGGCCAGCGCCGACAGGAATTCCTTACCCCCGAAGAAGGAGGGGGTGGAATCGTTCGCGGGAAGGGTCCAGCGGTTGGAGAGGGAGATATAGACGCGGGCCGCGGAATAGGCGCTCCTCACCGCCGTGTCGACCGTCCGGACAAAGTCCGCGCAGGCCGCGGCGTAATCGGAGAGGGCGGGAAGCCCCGCGCTGTTCGTTTCCGCCTCGCTGTTCATCTCATAGCCGAGGATAAAGCTGCCGCAGAAGCCGTAGGTGGCGTCGGGGGAGGAATAGCGCTCGGCAAGGAAGTGATAAAGGGCGGCGATACGCTTGAGGGAAGTGGGATCCGAAACATTCGGCGCGTACATGGTGCTACTGTTTCCCTCGGCGTCGGGATAATAGAGGTCGTCGGGGGCGGAGGAATCAAAGGCGAGGAGAAGATTCAGATAGATGTGAATCCCGGCGGCGCTCAGCGTGCGGATTCGGTAATCGAGCGCGTCGAGAGCATTTTTATTGAGAAAATAGTCGGTTCCGCTGTAGAGGAAGCCGACGGTTTCTCCGCCGTCCTGCCGGAACAGCTCGTTGAGGAAGGCTGTGACGACGGTGTGCCGGACGCCGAGAAGCTGAGCGTCGGCGGTAAACTGAACCTGCAGTCCCTTTTTGGAGGAAAAGGTCGGATAGGGAGTGCGGTTCTGGGCAAGGGCGGAGGGATCGGACAGGTAGCTGACTTCGGTGATCGGATAGTAGCCGCCTTCCCCGTCCCGGATGGCCATGCGATAGCCGCTGTGGGCCTCAAACGGGTCGTTCCGGTCGAAGGGAGCAAAAAAGCGAATGGCTCCCCGGTCGGCCTGCGCCTCCGCGACAGGAAGACGCCCGGTGAGGTCATCGGTCTCCCCAGCGGGAATGCGGAAGAGATAGACGGTTTCGTTGTTGGACTGAAAGCTGTCGCTCAGCGTTCCCCGTGCGGAGAGCGTTTCGCCGTCCGGCTCGAGGGTGACCGACTCCAGCACGGTGGAAGGAGAATCGCCGGCGGCTGAGACGGAGAAAAGGAAGGGAAGAGCAAACAGGAGAAGAAGCGCAAAGCAAAAAGCCGCTTTTTTCATGAAATTTTTGGCCGTCGCGGGGAAAAAGCGGGCGGCGGGCCTCCTTTCAGGGAATCGGAGCTGTCTCCGAAAAAGAGATACAGGGAGTTGTCGGACGGGAGTCGGCGCGGGTCGTCTGCGCGGTTTCGCATTGGGGCAGGGAAAGCCGGGCAAAGAAGCAGGCGGTTGCAAAGGGCTTTTCCCAAACGGGCCGGTTGGCATTTCCTGCGAAAAAGGGGCGCAGGAAGGGGAAATGTCCCTGGGGAAACATCCTCGTGAAAACATCCCCGGGAAAACGTCTCCGGGAAAACGCCCTCAAAAAGGAAGAGTCGGCGTCCAGGGGACGCCTCGCGGGTGAGCGATGGCCAACGGGCGAGGCGCGTTCCGTAAAAGGGACGGTCGGGCCAAAGAGGCGGCAGGAAAGGGAAATCAAGAAAAGGGAAGGGAAAGAAAAGGGGATGCCCCACAGAAGAGGGACATCCCCGGTATCGGAAGCGTTCGGGACGTATGCTCCGTACCCGACGGAAGGGGTCAGCCCCCGGTCAGCCTTCCGGTCGGCGCGGGCCGTTCTGCTGTTGGCTCGTTTCGCCGTTCCGTCAGAACGCGGTCAGCCCCGGCCAGACCCGGTTAGCCACGGCAAATCCTTGTCGGCCCCAGTCGGCTCCGGCCAGATCGATTACTGTGCCGCGTCGACGATGGCGGCAAAATCTGCGGCTTTCAGGGAAGCGCCGCCAATCAGACCGCCGTCCACGTCGTATTTGGCGAGAAGCTCCGCCGCGTTCGACGGCTTCATCGAGCCGCCGTACTGAACGGTTACCGCTTCGGCAACGTCATTTCCGTATTTCTCGGCGAGCACCGAACGGATGACGGCGCAGACCTCCTCGGCCTGCTCGGCGGTAGCGGTCCGTCCCGTGCCGATGGCCCAAACCGGCTCATAGGCGACGGTGACCTTTACGGCGTCCTCGGCGCTGACGTCAAGGAAGGCGATTTTCGTCTGAGCCGAAACCGTTTCGTTCGTGATGCCGCGGTCGCGCTGGGAAAGAAGCTCTCCCACGCAGACAATCGGCTTCAGCCCGGCGGCAAGCGCGGCCTTCATGCGAAGATTGACGGTCTCGTCGGTTTCCCCGAAATACTGCCGCCGCTCGCTGTGGCCGATGACGACGTATTCCACGCCGCATTCCTTCAGCATCGCGGCGGAAATTTCGCCGGTGAAGGCGCCGCTCTTCTCAAAATGGACGTTCTGCGCCCCGATTTTCAGAGAGGTTCCCTGCACGGCCTCGACGGCGGCGGGAATATCGACAAAGGGAACGCAGAGAACGATTTCACAGCCGTTTTTGCCCTCCACGGCGGGGATCAGCTCGGCGATGAGCTTTTTCGCCTCCGAGGGCGTCATGTTCATTTTCCAGTTCCCGGCGATGATGGCTTTTCTTACGTTTTTATTCATGGTTCAGTCCCCATTCTTTATGCGGTTTTAAAGGCAGAGCGCCGGGCGGCGATCCCCGATGCGGGAAGGCCGCCGGCGCCAATCTTTCTTTCAGTCCTTGTCGGCAAGGCAGGCGATGCCGGGGAGCTCCAGCCCCTCGAGGAATTCCAGCGACGCGCCGCCGCCGGTCGAAATGTGCGTCATCCGGTCGGCGAAGCCGAGCTTTTCAATGGCCGCCGCCGAATCGCCGCCGCCGATAATCGAAACGGCGTTGCTCTCCGCTACGGCCGTGGCGACGCCGCAGGTGCCCTGCGAGAATTTATCCCACTCCGAAACGCCCATCGGGCCGTTCCAGACGACGGTTCCGGCGCCCTTGATGGCATAGCCGAAGAGAATGACCGAGGCCGGGCCGATGTCGAGGCCCATATAGCCGTCGGGAATATCCGCCGAGTCGACGAAGAGGTCGTGGCAGTCGGGGTCGTACTTGTCGCCGACGTGGTTGTCGACGGGAAGCAGAACCTTGACGCCCTTGGCCTTGGCCTTTTCAAGAAGCTCGTTCGCAAGGTCGAGCTTGTCGTCCTCGCAGAGGGAGATGCCGATTTTGTGGCCCCGCGCCTTGTTGAAGGTGTAGGCCATGGCGCCGCCGATGATGAGGGTATCGACCTTTTCAATCAGGTTGTTGATGACGCCGATCTTGTCGGAGACCTTGGCGCCGCCGAGAATGGCGACGAAGGGACGCTTCGGATTGCTCAGTGCGCCGCCCATGATGCTGATTTCCTTCTGAATCAGGTAGCCGCAGACGGCGGGGAGATAATCGGCCACACCGGCGGTGGAAGCATGGGCGCGGTGAGCGGTGCCGAAGGCATCGTTGACGAAAATGTCGGCCATCGAGGCAAGCTCCTTGGCAAAGGCGGGATCGTTCTTTTCCTCTTCCTTATGGAAGCGGACGTTTTCAAGAAGCATAACCTCTCCGTCCTTCAGCGCCGCGGCCTTTCCCTTGGCGTCGGGGCCGATGACGTCGGAGGCAAGCGTGACCTCCTGCCCGAGGAGCTCGGTGAGACGAGCGGCGACGGGCGCGAGGGAATATTTGGAATTGAATTCCCCCTTCGGGCGGCCCATATGGGAGCAGAGAATGACCTTCGCCCCGTGGGAAGCAAGGTAACGAATGGTGGGAAGCGCTTCACGAATGCGCTTGTCGTCGGTGATGACGCCGTCCGCCATCGGAACATTGAAATCACAGCGTGCAAGAACCCTCTTGCCCTTTACGTCAACGTCTTCAATTGTTTTCTTATTGTACATCTTTTAACCTCCGGAGCCGCGGAGCGGCAGATTCGATGACAGGGAAACGTCCCGGGGCATAAAAAAACGCCCTCGCAGACCTCTATCTTACAATATATTATCATATTTTTTTTTATTTATCAATACAATTTTTAAAAAAAACTCCGCTTTTTTCTTTGAAGCGGAAAAATTTTCTCTTTTTAACAAAAGAAATCGTTTGAATTTGGCGGAATTGAGGAATCTGACCGTACCGGAAGAGGGAAAAACCGGGCGCCCGGTTGGGGCACGGCAGGAAAAAACCGGAATTTTTAAAATGTTTTTCTCCGGCGCTTGACAAGCGGCGGGAAATCTGTTATAATGAACGAAAGTTCACCAATGAGAGGAGGAGATGGTTCTTAATGGACGGAGACAGTAGCGACGACGATACGACGTGTTGCCTTTTGTCTTGCTTTTGTTGGAATAGGACGGCATATCTGCCCGGATAGACGGGACAGGTATGCTTTTTTGCGCTTTCCCTCCGTCGGGTATCCGGCGGCAACAAAAACAGGAGATGACAGGTTATGACTGAAACCATACAATATACAGTAGCTCTTATTCTGCTGATTCTCTTCTCAGCGTATTTTTCGGCGACCGAGACGGCCTTTTCCTCCCTCAGCAGAACGCGCCTCAAGACTCTTGCCGAAAAGGGGAGCCGCCGCGCGGCGTTGGCCCTTTCGCTGAGCGATAATTATGACCGGCTGATTTCCACCATTCTCATCGGGAACAACGTCGTCAACATTGCGGCGGCCTCGATAGGAACGGTGCTTTTCGTCGGTCTTTACGGGGACATCGGCGCCACGGTATCGACCGTGGTACTCACGGTTCTCGTCCTGATCTTCGGGGAGGTGACCCCGAAAAGCATCGCGAAGGATAATCCCGAGCGCTTTTCCATGTTTTCCGCTCCCTTTATCCGGGTGCTCATCTGGATTTTCAAACCCCTCAATTATCTCTTCGGCCTCTGGAAAAAGATGATTTCCCGTCTTCTCCGCATCGAGAAGGGCGGCCGGATGTCGCAGGAGGAGCTCCTTATGCTGGTGGACGAGGTTCAGCAGGGCGGGAGCATCGACAAGGAAGAGGGAAGCCTTTTGAAAAATGCCATCTCCTTTTCGGAGCGGCGGGCGGAGGATATCCTCACGCACCGCGTCGACCTTGAGGCCGTCGATATCGACAGCAGCAAGGAGGAGGTTGCCAAGGTCTTCACCGAATCGAAATTTTCCCGACTTCCCGTCTATGAGGAGTCGATAGACAACATCGTGGGAATCGTCAATCAGAAGGATTTCTACAGCGGAACCGGGATTACCTCAAAGAGCCTGCGGGAGATTATGACGGCGCCCCTCTTCGTGCTGAAAACCGAGCGGATTGACGAGCTTTTCCGCCTTCTGAAGGAGAATAAATCCCACATCGCGGTGGTTCTTGACGAATACGGCGGCACCTTTGGCATCGTCACGATGGAGGATATCCTTGAGGAGCTGGTCGGGGAGATCTACGACGAGCACGACGAGGTGACGGAGGAAATCAGGCAGCTTTCCGAGGGCGTCTATCTGGTCGATTGCCTCATCAATCTCGACGATTTTCTCCGCTTCTTCGGCCTGAGCAGCGATTCCGAAAGCATCTCTCTCGGCGGATGGGTGATGGAGTGCCTCGGCAAGGTTCCGGAGGTCGGCGATTCCTTCACTTATCAGAAAGTGACGGCGGAGGTCGCGGAGACCGACGGCCAGCGGGTCGCCTTTTTGAAGGTGACGAAACAGGAAGAGGAGCCGGAAGAGGAGCCCGGGGAGCAGGAGTAAGCTCTTTCCCTGAAAAGCGGGAGGAGAAACCCGGCGGAGTGGTTCTCCCTGAAAAAATGAAGAAGGAAGAGAAACCCGGGCAGGTAAGCTCTTTCCCGATAAAAACATAAAAAAGGTAAAAGGCCCGGCGGTAAGCTCTTCCCGAAAAATGAAGAAGGAAGAGAAACTCGGGCTAAACCCTTGCCCGATAAAAACGGAGGAAGGGAAGAAGACCCGACCGGAATAAGCTCTGCTCTGAAAAGCAGGGAAGGCAAAGGCTCCCGGAAACAGAAGAGAGCTTTTCTCTGAAAAAGCTTTTCTCTGAAAAGCGAAAAAAGGCGCGACGGTTCTGACCGGGCGCCTTTTTTGACGGAGTTTTTTTGATGGAGTCCCCTTTTTTGACGGGGTCCTTTTTGACAGAGCCCCTTTTTGACGGTGACCCTTTTCAGGTCTTGCTTTTGTCGGCGTTCAGCCGCTCGCCGACCGCCCCGCCGGGGTGGATGACGGCGAACTGCTCGTTTTTGTAGTCGGTTTCCTCAATCAAAGCCGCCTGAAGGGAGTGGAAAATCAGGCAGAGGGCGGTGGAGGAGGTGGTGCCCTGCGAATTGTATTTGTCGGTTTCGCGGTTGACGACCATTTTTAGGAGGCGTCGGCCCCCTCGGCGAGCGGGGAGGCGAGGTTTTCGGTCACCGTGATGATTTTGACGCCTTTTCTTTTGCAGATGTCGAGGATGGGGAGGAGCTCTCCGGTTTTGCCGCCTCGGGAGGCGAAAACCATGACGTCTCCGGCCTTTAAAAAGCCGGTCGCGCCGTGGACGGCCTCGGCGGGGGAGATGAACCGGGCGGGCCGCTCGATGCAGCAAAGCAGATGGGCAAAGTGCTGGCAGAGGATGCCGGAATGGCCGCAGCCGGAGGTTCCGATCCTCTCCGCGTCGGCAAGCAGACCGACGGCCTTTGAAAACTGTTCCTCGTCAAAGACCTCGTAAAGCTGTCGGATGCATTCTTCCTCAATCTTATAGGCTTCCTTTGCGTATTTCAGAGACGATTCTTTCAAGGGTGATTTTCCGCCTTTCATGTGGAGATGATTTGATTATACCGCACTTTTTCCTCCCGGTCAAGAGGGAAGGGATGTTTTCGGCGGATTGCCGAAAGATCGGGGCCGCGTGCGATGGTTCGCTTGCGATAGTTCGCTTGCGATAGATCCGTGTGAGCATTCGTCCGCGATAGGATCGCTTGCGGTTTTATGCGCTTTCCGCCGTCAGCTTGCGTTTGCCGTCGGCGCGTGCTCCTCCTCGGGATGACCGCCCGCGGTCGGCTGCTTGACGAAGGTTTTCTTTATCTGCCCGTCGGTGGCCTTTTTCAGCGTGAAGATAAATTCGCAGAATTCCCCGTAGTTGCTCTTGACCCAGATTTCCTCGTCGTGCGCGTCAATGATCGATTTGGCAATGTAGAGGCCGAGGCCAACGCCGCTCTTGTCCAGCCCACGGCTCTTGTCGCTCTTGTAGAAGCGCTCGAAGACGTGAGGCAGATCCTCCGGAGGAATGCCGATTCCCTCGTTGTAGACCGAGACGAAGACCTTCCGGTCGCGCTCGGAAATCTTTACGCGGTATTTTCCGCCGTCGCGTGAGAATTTCACGGCGTTGTCGCAGATGTTGTAGAGAATCTGATAAATCGCGTCCCGGTCGGCCCAGACGTACATATTTTCGCTGTCGTTTTCAAATTCGACCGCCAGCTGCTTTTCCTCAATCTTCTGTTCAAAGGAGATGAGAATCACCCGTGCCATTTCGCAGACGTCGAAGGCGCCCATCGTGAATTTTCTTTCCCCCGCCTCAAGGCGCGAGACGTCGAGAAGCGCCGCGACAAGCCGGGAGAGGCGGCGAACCTCTTCCCCGATCATGCGGAGATAGTGGTCCCGTCGATCCTCGGGAATCGTCCCGTCGAGCAGGCCGTCGATGAAGCCGGAAATCGTCGTCATCGGGGTGCGCAGATCGTGGGAGACGTTGGAGAGAAAGGAGCTCCTCATGGTTTCAAGGTCGTTAAGGGAGGAGGCCATGTTGTTGAAGGCAAGGGCCAGCTCGGCGATCTCGTCGCGCCCCCGGACCGGGACCCGCACGTCGAATTTCCCGGCGGCAAAGGATTTGGAGGCCTTGCTCATGTCCTTCAGGGGAGAGATGATACGGTCGCTGAGAAAATAAACGGCGATCAGCGCGGCGAGAAGAACCCAGAGACAGGTCATGATGATGGCCTTGACGGTGGTTCTCATCAGCACGTCGGCGCTTTGGGAGGCGGTGCAGGCGTAGACGGTTCCGAGAACTTTTCCTCCGACCGAAAGCGCCGTCCCGCAGACGTTTCTTCGGGTGGAAAGGGCGCCGCCGAGGTCGGAGCTCCCGTAAAAGGAGTCGCCTTCCTCAGCCGAAAGACTGCTTTTCGGAACGCGGTCGGACTGAAAGGCGCTGTCGGGAAGGCCGACAGAGGCCAGAATGTTCCCCTCCGCGTCGGTGACGAAGAAGGCGATTTCGTTTGTGTAGCGGGAAAAGGCCGAGAAGAAGGCCTCCACCTCCCCGGAGTGGGCGGTGACGTAGCTGTTCAGCGTGTCGGCCTCGCTGTCGGAAAGCCTTCGCTCCAGCATCGCCCGCGCCGAATCGGCGGCGTTGCGGAGCTGGTCGGCGCTGGTGTCGGTGTAATAGTTGACCATCATCGAGCTGATGATCAGGGCGAGCATGAGAAAGCTGATGAGGATGATCAGCGTAAAGGCGGTGATGAATTTTGTGAAAATGCTTTTGAACATAGTCCGGTTCCTCCAAGCTTCGGAAGGGAAGACCTGAAAAAGGGCAGGGGACGCCCTTGTGCTCGGACGTCCCCTTCAGCGGGACAGAAAATAGGAAGCGGCGGGGAGCGCTTCCCACGGGGGCCGTCAGGGAAGAAGCTCGAATTTATAGCCGACGCCCCAGACCGTTTTCAGCACCCATTTGTCGGAAACGCCTTCCAGTTTTTCGCGGAGTCTCTTGACGTGGACGTCAACCGTCCGGGAATCCCCCAGATAGTCGAAGCCCCAGACCTTGTCGAGCAGCTGATCTCTGGTAAAGACGCGGTTGTAATTGGAGGCGAGGAAGTAGAGAAGCTCCAGCTCCTTCGGGGGAATGTCGACGGGCTTTCCCTTCAGCTTCAGCTCGTACTTCTGGCGGCTGATTTCGATGTTGTCGAACTTGATGGCCTCGTCGTCCCCTTGGCTGTTGTGCGGGGAGGAGCGGCGGAGAACCGCCTTGACTCTGGCCGAAAGCTCCTTCATGTCGAAGGGCTTGACCACGAAGTCGTCGGCGCCGAGCTCCAGCCCGAGAACCTTGTCGAAAACGTCTCCCTTCGCGGTGATCATAATGACCGGCTTTGAGGAGATTTCGCGGATTTCGCGGCAGACCTGCCAGCCGTCCTTTTTCGGAAGCATGATGTCGAGAAGAACAAGGTCGGGCTCGTACATCTTGAAATAACTGATGCCGTCGGCCCCGTCGTTGGCGGTTTTGACCTCGTAGCCTTCCTTTTCAAAGTAGATTTTCAAAAGGTCGCAGATACCGGTTTCATCGTCTACTACAAGTATTTTGGTTCCCATGGTAAGTCTTCCTTTCTTCCGGCGGGCTTTTCTTTTTTTGGCCGGGCCGGAATTGTGAACTTCGTTATTTTTTTAACCATATTCATAATACCACATTTGAGAAGAGAATGTGTGAACTTATTGTAAACTTTCGCAGAGTGCGCATTTTTGGCCTGCGAAAGCATATTGTAAGCGAATTTTAGAAAAATATTTTTTAATTTTAAAATTACACTTGACAAAATCAAAAAAGAGGTGTATCATGGTATCAGAAAGAAAAAAGGAGGCCTTGCCATGAGCGCCAATCAGAAGATCGTTTCCCGCCTCAGCAAAAAAGAGGAGGGCGGAAAGAAAATGCTGACCCTGCCCTTCAAAGAGGAGCAGATAAGAAGCCTTGACAGCATCGCGAAGGCGATGACCCGGCATTCCGGGCGGACGGTTTCGCGGAATATGCTGATCGGGGACGCGGTCGACAGCTACATAGAGGAGGCGGAGGCCGTCTTCCGCGAGGAGGGCATCGCCCTCGACCTTCCCGACCGGGAGGACTTCGACACGGTGGTTTTTCCCGCGCAGTACGGGGAGGAGTACCGGAAGGCGTTTTTCGAGGATTTGGAATGGCGGTACGTCCGGGTGGCGGCGCACCGTATCCCGAAGCTCCGCTATCTTGCCCTCTACGTGGGCGCGCCGCAGTCGGCGATTCTCCACTACGCGCCGATTGCCGAAAACGGGTTTGTTTTCGTGGAGGCGGAGAACAAGTACAAAATCCGTCTTTCGGATAATCCCATTTCCCTGCCGAATCCGATTCCGCTGGGAAGCGCCTCGCCGCAGGCCACCCGCTCCCCGAAGTATACCACCCTGCAAAAGCTCCTCTGCGCGACGGAATTCCGCGAGCTTTACTGAAAAGGCGGAAAACGCGCGTTTTTCCCCGGGGGAAGAAAGTTTTTTTCGTATTTTTTCCCCTTTTTCGCAAAAGCCTCTTGTCAAATCCCGAAAAATCCGATATAATATTGAGGAAGAAACTGCGAAAGGCATGAAATTCTCATGAAGCTTGGAATCGTCGGTCTGCCCAATGTCGGCAAAAGCACTCTGTTCAACGCCATTACCAACGCCGGGGCCGAGACCGCTAACTACCCGTTTTGTACCATCGAACCGAACGTCGGCGTCGTCGCCGTCCCTGACGCAAGGCTAGACGTCCTTGCCGAAATGTTCCACCCCGAGAAATACACGCCGGCCGTCATCGAATTCGTCGATATCGCCGGGCTGGTCAAGGGGGCTTCCCACGGGGAGGGCCTCGGGAACAAATTTCTCTCCCACATCCGGGAGGTCGACGCGATTGTCCACGTCGTCCGTTGCTTTGAAAACAGCAACATCATCCACGTAGACGGAAACGTCGACCCGCTCCGCGACGTCGGCGTCATCAACATGGAGCTGATTCTCTCCGACCTTGAAATCCTCGACCGCCGGATCGACCGCGTGTCCAAGCTCATGAAGGGCGACCGCACCCTCGCCTCCGAGCTGGCGCTTCTCAAACGGGTGCGCGACGCGCTGGACGAAGGGCAGAGCGCCCGCGCCCTGACGCTGACGGAGGAAGAGGCGGCGCTTCTCGATCAAAGTCCTCTCCTCTCCCGCAAGCCGGTGATTTACGTTGCCAACATCGGGGAGGAGGACGTCGCGGGGGGCTATGAGGCCAACCCCGGCTATTTGGCGCTGAAGGAATACGCCGAGGCCGAGCATTCCGGGATTCTTCCGGTCTGCGCGGGAATCGAGGCGGAAATCGCCGAGCTGGAAGGGGAGGATAAGGCGCTCTTTCTTGAGGAAATGGGCCTGAGTGAAAGCGGCCTCGACCGTCTGATCAAGGCGGGGTATTCGCTTCTCGGGCTGATCAGCTTTCTCACCGCCGGGCCGCAGGAGGTGCGGGCGTGGACGATCCAAAAGGGAACCCGTGCGCCGCAGGCCGCCGGGAAGATTCACTCCGATTTTGAGAGAGGATTTATCCGGGCGGAGGTCGTCGCCTACGAAGACCTGATCGCAAGCGGGTCGATGACGGCGGCAAAGGAGAAGGGCCTTGTCAGGAGCGAGGGCAAGGATTACGTGATGAAGGACGGCGACGTCGTCCTGTTCCGCTTCAACGTCTGACGGAGACGGCTCCCCGGCGCTGTTTTCGGAAACGGCGTCCGGTTGCCGCGCCGCTCTTCTTTGTCCAAAGAAGCAAGGCTTTCGCTTACTTTCAATTTTATACAGAGGGTTTAAAGGGCCATGATAAATCTCTTTCCGCTTTCCACCGCGAAAGGAGTTTATCTCATGCGCCTATGTCACTATTATTTTTTGGAAAGGAACCGACATCATGAATAACGGCTACGATTCTCAGAACGAAAACAACTCCTCCACGCAGAATCAAAACGGCGAGTGGAGAGGCGACGCTTCTTCTTCAGGGGAGTATTCCCCGGATTATTCCCCCTACGGGAGCACGGGCGGCGGCCCTTACGGCCCCAACGGGCAGGGATCCTATACAGGGGGCCCGTATAACTACAACGGCGCGCCGGTCTACACAGATGAAAGCGGACTTTTCAACGAGAACCGCATGGCGAGAAAGAACGGAACCTCGGCGACGATCCGTCTGTCCGACTGGATGAAGGCCGACTGCCTGATGTTTTTGAACCTGATTCCCTGCATAGGCTCCGCCACCGCCATCATTCTCTACTGTGTGCTGGCCTTCAGCTCCAAAACGGCGGTTTCTCTGAAAACCCGGTATCAGGCCAATCTCATCTGGAGTGCAATCGTCCTTGTTTTGTATTTTGTGATCATTATTATGGCGGTGGTTCTCGGTGTGACGTTGGGAGGTCTTCTGGACTCTCAGACTTGACCCATGCTCGATAGAAAGGGCGGCGGATCTTCTCGGCGGCATTCGGAGTACGGACTTGGTGAAAACCGCCGGCGGCAGAGCAACCGGGCACGGCCTTGCCTTTTAAAAACGCAAAAAATCGGCGGCAGAGCTTGTGTCTGTCGCCGATTTTGTTCGATTTTCGAGTTTGCCGGGCAAGTGTACGGAGTTCGGGCCGGTGTACGGGGGTTTTTCGGGAGTCGCCTTGCTTCACGGTCGATTTTGTTCGATTTTTTGAATTTTACGTGCCGGTGCATGGCATTTTCCGGGGAATCGCCCGCACTCAGCCGCTCTTTTGGCTTGCTTTTCGGATTTGCCGGGCGATTTCTCAGAATTTCCGGGCCAGCGTCGGTTACAGGTCGTTCCGCGTCAGGTCGGCAAAGGATTCGCGGCGAATGACCGGGAAGGCCTCTCCGTTGCGAAGGGCGATGACCGCCGGGCGGGGAATCCGGTTGTAGTTGCTCGCCATCGAATAGTTGTAGGCCCCGGTCACAAGAACCGCCAGAATATCCCCCCGGTTCGGCCTCGGCAGCGGCACGTTCTCCTGAATCAGGTCGCCGCTTTCACAGCAGCGCCCCGCGACGGTGCAGAGGAAGTCGGGCTTGTCCGCCATGCGGGAGGCGAGGCAGACGGTGTAGTCGGACTGATAGAGGGCATAGCGGGGATTGTCGGGCATTCCCCCGTCGATGGAAACGTAATTTTTGAATCCGGGAATTTCCTTGACGCCGCCGACGGTGTAGAGGGTCAGGCAGGAATCGGCCACGATGCTGCGGCCCGGCTCCATCAGAATTTCCGGCTTTTTGAGATTGTAACGGGCCGTTTCCCGGTCGATGAAGGAAGCGATTTTCTCGATGAAGGCCGCGTAGTCAAGCTCCGGCTGGCTCTCGATGTAGCGCACGCCGGGGCCTCCGCCGAGGTTGAGGATTTTCGCCTCATAGCCGAAGGCCTTCTTTACCGAGGCGATATAGGAAATCATGAGCGCCGCGGCGTCGCAGAAGGGCTTGACGTCGAAAATTTGCGAGCCGATGTGGCAGTGAAATCCGTCCAAACGGACGTTTCTCTTTTTCAGCGTGTAGGCCACCGCCGCGTCGGCCTGTCCCGTTTCAATCGCAATGCCAAATTTGCTGTCGACCTTTCCCGTCGTGATGGCGGCGTGGGTGTGGGGATCGATGCCGGGGGTCAGGCGGAGCAGAATCGGCTGAACAAGCCCGCGCGCGGCGGCGATTTCGTCGATGCGGTCGAGCTCGGTCAGGTTGTCGACCACGAAATGACCGACACCGCATTCGATGGCGTAACGGATGTCGTCATCGGTTTTGTTGTTCCCGTGGAGGAAGGCGTTTTTCACGTCGAAGCCGGCCTCGACGGCGGTGTAAAGCTCCCCGGAGGAGACGAGGTCGATGCCGACTCCCTCCTCCCGCACAACGCGGTAGATGTATTTGCAGGAAAAGGCCTTGCTGGCGAAGAGCGGGCGGGAGCCCTCCCCGAAGAAACGCCGCATGGCGTCCTTGTAGAGGCGCAGGTTGCGCCGGATGCGCTCCTCGTCCATCACCATGAGCGGGGTGCCGTAGGTCTCGGCGAGCGATACGGTGTCGACACCCGCGAGGGTGAGATGATTTTTTTCGTTGATGCCTAAATTGGTATGAAGCATGGGAAAATTTCCTTTCAGTCAGAGCAGGGAGGAAATGCGGGCCGCCGCTTCGACGGTCTTGTCGCGGTCGCCGAAGGCGGTGAGACGGAAGAAGCCTTCTCCGGCTTTGCCGAAGCCCTCGCCGGGCGTGCCGACCACCTGAACGCGGTCGAGAAGAAGGTCGAAAAATTCCCACGAGCCCATGCCGTTCGGGCATTTCATCCAGATATAGGGGGAATTTTTCCCTCCGGTGAACCAGACGCCCTTTTTCTCAAGCGCGGAGGCGATGATCGCGGCGTTTTCGCGGTAATAATCGATCAGGACGCGGCATTCTTCCTCCCCGACGGGGCTGAGAGAGGCCTCGGCGCCACGCTGAACGACGTAGGGAATGCCGTTGAATTTGGTGGCCTGTCGGCGCTCCCACAGCTTGCCGAGTTTTACGCCCTCGACCTCCAGCTCCTTCGGGATAATCGTCCAGCCGCACCGGGTTCCGGTAAAGCCCGCCCGCTTGGAGAGGGAGTTGATTTCGATGGCGCAGCCCCGTGCGCCGGGGATTTCGTATATCGAGCGGGGGCTACCGTCGCTTATATAGCTTTCATAGGCCGAGTCGAAGAGAATGACCGAGCCGGTTTTCAGCGCGTAATCGACCCAGCGGGCAAGGCCCTCCCGGGAATAGACGGCGCCGGTCGGATTGTTGGGGGAGCAGAGGTAGATGACAAGCGGCTCCTCCTTTTCGGGCGGGGTCGGCAGGAAGCCGTTTTTCTCGTTCGCCTCGATCAGAACGACCCCCCGGCCGCACATCAGATTGCTGTCGACGTAGACGGGATAGACGGGGGAGGGAACCAGCACTCGGTTGGCGCCGAAAATATCGGTGAGGTTGCCGAGGTCGCTCTTCGCGCCGTCCCCGGCGTAAATTTCATCGGCGGGGACAGAGACGCCGTGGCGGGCGTAGTAGGAAGAGATGGCCTCCCGCAGGAAATCGTAGCCGTACTCCGGCGCGTAGCCCCGGAAGGTGGCCTTGTTCGCCTGCTCGTCAACGGCCTTGTGCATGGCCTCGGTGACGCATCTTGTGAGCGGAAGGGTGACGTCCCCGATGCCGAGGCGGATGATTTCCCGGTCGGGATGGGCCTCGCGGTAGGCGTTTACCCGTTTCGCAATATCGCTGAAAAGATAGCTTTCCTTCATTTTGGAAAAGTTTTCGTTGATCTTAATCTTCATCGTCATAAACTCCTTCGTAAACTTTGACGGCCGGGCCGGTCATAAAGACCTGTCCCTCCTCCGTCACGGTGATGCTCAGCTCTCCGCCGGTCAGACAGACGGAAATCGGGGTGTCGCGGTCGCAGAAGCCGTTCAAAACCGCGGCGACCGCCGAGGCGCAGGCGCCGGTGCCGCAGGCGAAGGTTTCTCCGCTCCCACGCTCCCAGACGCGCATATAAAGGCGGTTTCTCCCCTCCACGCGGACAAATTCGGTATTGACCCGGTCGGGGAACAGCTCGAAATTCTCAAAGGTCGGCCCGATTTTCTCAAGAGGAAGCTCCTCCGGCTTATCGCAGAAAATCACCTGATGCGGGTTTCCCATCGAAACCGCCGTAATGCGGTATTCCTTCCCTCCGATGACGACGGGGGCGTCGATTTTCGGGGTATCGGCCTTCATGGGAAGCGCCGCCGGGTTGGTGGAGGCCTTTCCCATATCGACGGTGACGGCTCTTACCTTTCCCTTTTCTACCGCGAGGCGCAGGGTCTTGACGCCGCTTTTCGTTTCGACGGTGAGGAGCTTTTTGTCGGTAAGCCCCTTGTCGTAGACGTATTTCCCGATACAGCGGATGGCGTTTCCGCACATATTTCCCTCCGAGCCGTCGAGATTGAACATCCGCATCCGGAAATCGCAGGTTTCAGAGGGGCAAATCAGCACCAGCCCGTCGCTTCCCACCGCGAAATGGCGGGGAGACATTTTCTCGGCAAGCGCCCCCGGGTCGGGAAGCGTCTTCGTCAGGCAGTTTACGTAAATGTAATCGTTGCCGCAGCCGTGCATTTTGGTAAATTCGATTTTCATGGGGTTCCTTTCTTGCTGTCCGGCTGCCGCACGTTGGGCGCCGGGAGACGTTATCCTTTTAGAAGCTCCTTCATCGTGTAGAGCCCGGCGGGCTTTCCGAGAAGGAATTTTGCCGCGCGGAGGGCGCCGTCGGCAAAGAGGGCGCGGTCGAAGGCCTCGTGCTTCAGGGTGATCTGTTCGTTGTCGGTTCCGATGATGACCTCGTGAATCCCGACGATGTTCCCGGAGCGGATGGAGGCGATGCCGACCTCGTTTTTGTCCCGCTTCCCGAGTCCGCTTCGGCCGGGGTGCGCCACAGCCTCGGGGCGGAGCTCCTTCACCGTGTCAAAAAGCATGAGCGCCGTTCCGCTCGGGGCGTCGAGCTTGCGGTTGTGGTGGGATTCGACGATTTCGACGTCGGCGTCGGGGAAGAGGGTAAGCACCTTTTTCACCGCCTCGGAAAGCGCCGCGATGCCGAGGGACATATTGCCCGAGAAGAAAATCGGGGTTCTTTCGGCGGCCTTTAAAATCGCTTCCCGCTCCTCCTCGGTGTGGCCCGTCGTGGCGATGACGGTGGGGATTCCCTTTTCCGCCGCGTAGGAAACGACCTCCGGCGTTCCGCCGTGAAAGGAGAAATCGATCAGTACGTCGACAGACTCCGTCACCTCCGGAAGGGTACGGTATTCACCGGAGGCGCTCCCCTCCGGAAAGCCGATATCGACAAGGGCGGGGCAGGTATCTCCGAGTCTTTCGGCGGCGGCCCGGACGTTTTTCCCCATCCGTCCGAGGGCCCCGATAAGAAGCAGCTTCATACCGGCAGACCGCAGTCTCTCATTCTGCGGACGAGGATCTCCTCGTGCTCCTTTTCCATCGGATAAAGAGGAGAGCGGAGGACGTTTTCCGTATAGCCGAGCCGTGCCATCGCGGCCTTGGCGGGAATGGGGTTGACCTCGCTGAAGAGGGCGTGAATCAGGGGCAGAAGCTCAAGCTGGAGCTTCCGGCTTCCCTCGATATCCCCACGGAAGAAGCGGTGGCAGATTTCCGAGGTCTGGCCGGGGAGAAGGTTGGAAAGAACCGAAATGACGCCCTTTCCGCCGAGGGAGAGAATCGGGACGATCTGGTCGTCGTTGCCGCTGTAAAGGGTCAGCTTATCGCCGACAAGGGCGCAGGTGTCGACAATCTTTCCGATGTTCCCGTTGGCCTCCTTGATTCCGACGATGTTGGGATGATCGGCGAGGGCAAGGTAGGTTTCCGGCTCAATGTTGACGCCGGTGCGGGAGGGGACGTTGTAGAGGATGACCGGCTTTTCGGAGACGTTGGCGATCTCGGTGTACATACGGACAAGGCCCTTCTGAGTCGCCTTGTTGTAGTAGGGAGTGACGAGCAGAACGGCGTCGGCACCCGCTGCGCAGGCGTGCTCGACAAGGCCGATGGCATAGCTGGTATCGTTGCTTCCGGCGCCCGCGATGACGGGAACCCGTCCGTTTGTCTGCTTGACGGCGAAGGAGATGATTTCCCGATGCTCGTCGTCGGTGAAGGTGGAGGCCTCGCCGGTGGTTCCGGCGACGACAAGGGCGTCAATGCCTCCCCGGATCTGGAATTCAATCAGCGCGGCAAATTTTCCGTAATCGATTTTGCCGTTTTTGTCGAAGGGGGTAATCAGCGCCGTGGCCGCTCCCTGAAATACGGTTTTTTTCATATGACCGTCTCCTTTATTTTAAAAATTCCTGCCTTTAAATAAAACACAAAAAGCGCCCGAAAAAACGAGCGCCGCCGAAACCGGTCACGGAAAAGCCGCGAAAAAGTCCGCGGGAACCATCAACATATAACGCTCCGCCTTTCGGCGACAGTTCGGCAGATCTTATCTGAGGAACCAAGAAGGAGACGCGGCCCTCCCTCTTTCGGCGTCCGACCCTTTCCCGAAGCCGCTGACCTTCCGCATAAGGCTGAACGCGGGAATCGGTACTCTTATCGCAACGCGCCTTTATCATGTTTGATTCCATTCTATCACACATTGCCGCCCTTGTCAAGAAAAATAAGAAAAATGTTGAATTTTTTCTTTTTCAGCGGATACGGAGGGGAAAGTCTACGCGCGGCGGGAAGGGAAGGCGTCCCTTTTTATAGGAGTAGCAAAGGGGAAAAGGGAGAATATACTGGAGCGAGGGGAAGCGCGGG
The DNA here is from genome assembly GCA_947626065.1 of uncultured Clostridia bacterium. Taxonomy (GTDB): domain Bacteria; phylum Bacillota; class Clostridia; order Oscillospirales; family CAG-272; genus Colimorpha_A. Next base: position 78,762 of record CANQQT010000004.1, read on the forward strand.
AAATCCGCTCCTCTCAGACTGTGAAAGAAAGGTGAAAAAGCAATGGCAAGATACGAAAACGGAACGATTGTGACCGATGGATGCGGATGTGGAAGCGGTTACAATCCCTGCGAAAACTGCGCGGGGGGCCCCTACGGGGTAAACTACGGCGGATACGGAAGCGGCTGTGGCTGTCACGAAAGCGCCCCCACCGGCTGCGGATGCGGAAATAGCGGCGTAAGCCCTATCAATACACGGAACGGATTTGAAAATACCCCCGAAACCGACTGCGGGTGCGGAAATTCCGGAAGCAACTCGGCGGGAAACAACAGCGGGTGCGGCTGTGGCCAGAACGTGCTGAAATGCGCGGCCTGCGGCCTGACCGACACGATTTTCCGGATCGTGCGCGGGCTTGACCGGACGCTCTCCGGCTTCGGAAACGGTTGCGGCTGCGGATGCGGCAGAAGCTGAAAAATCGGACGTGAAAGCGGGAAGATAAAAGCAGAAATCCGGGAGGGAAAGCGATTTCCCTCCCGGGGAATGCCGACAGCGGACGTGCGGGAAGCGGCGACGGCGGTACGGAGAACAAGACTTAAAAGAGCCGCCCGTCGGCGGGACAAGTCTATAATATTATAAAAAGGAAGAAAGTTACTCCCGATTCCGACGGCGAAAAGAAAAGCCCGGCAGACTTTTTCAAGCCTGCCGGGCTGGTGGGGACTACTGGAATCGAACCAGCGACCTTATGCATGTCAAGCATACACTCTAACCAGCTGAGCTAAACCCCCATCGGAAAAGTATTATACCACATCCGAAAGAAAAAATCAAGTCTTTTTTGAATTTTCTTGATTTATTTTTTTGAAAATTTACTTTCGATTTCTGGTGTGTCTGTTTTTTCTCCTTGTCAAAAAAGTCGGCCTTGTTTGGCAAGTTGGATTTCTCTATCAAAAATTATGGGCTGGACGTTTATGTCGCCTTCTTCCAAAGTCCAATCGAAATGTCGTGCTATGCGATATGCTCTTTTCTTAATACCACATGACCAATCTTTCGGATGGAATCTCGTCTAAATCCTTCATTTCCAATAATGCAGTCACCGCATGAGAAACATGGTTTAAGCAGTCTTCATACCCTTCCGGCAATGTATATTCGACCGTTTCATAAGGGTCTTCAGATTGAAAATCAACAACCACATGGCCAAAATCCTTACTGTTTTCTGGAAGGATGTCGCATTCCATTAAATTACCTTTCCTTTTTATGTTTTTTAATCTTACCATAAAACACCTTTACCTCCGGACGATAATCCTATTTTCGGATGTTCATATTTTGAAATTGCGCGTCCTTTTGCGGATATTTCTTCTCTGACCTTGATTTTACCACAGACTCCCCCTCGCTGTCAAGGGCTTCTTTTCGCCCCATGACTTCGCGCTTTGCGTTTCGGAGCCTGTTTTTTCGGATTTTTTCAAAAAACTCTTGACAGCGGGAAAAAAATGTGCTATAATAACCCCACAAAAAGAAGCAGAACGCTCCGTTCTCACCGTCAGGCCTGTTGCGTGCCGGTTCATCGAATTCCCGGAATCTGTCCGGCGTTTCTTTGCGGAGCCGTTTTGCGCGGTTCCGGTTTTTTATTTCCGGGATAGCGCCCGACCCTTATTACGGAGGTGTTTTACAATAGCTGCGAAGAACAATTCGAGGGATATGCTCATCAACGAAGCCATTTTCTCCCTCCACGGATTCGGACATTCCAAGCAGGTCAGAGTCATTGGCCCGACGGGGGAACAGATGGGGCTTTTTGCGCTTTCGGTGGCGCAGAACATCGCCTATGACCGCGGACTGGATCTTGTTCTCATCGCTCCGCAGGGGGAACCGCCGGTTTGCCGGATCATGGATTACGGGAAATACCGCTTCGAGCGCGACAAAAAAGAAAAAGAGGCCAGAAAAAAGCAGCAGACCGTCGAAATCAAGGAAATCCAGCTTTCCTATCAGATTGACGTCAACGACCTCAACACAAAAATCAATCACGCGCTTCGCTTCCTCGGAAACGGCGATAAGGTGAAAGTCATCGTCAAGTTCCGGGGCCGCCAGCTTACGCATACCGAAATCGGAGCCGAGCTTCTGAAAAAGTTTGAGCAGGCCTGCGCGGAAAAGGGTACGGTCGAGAAAAAGCCCGTCATGGAGGGCCGTACCATGATCATGTTCCTTGCTCCTATAAAGCAGACGGGAGCCAAGGAAAAGCCGAAGGCGAAGCCTGCGGATGAAGAATAACGGCTCACCGCCTGACGGATGAGCCCGGGACCCTCCGACGGTGACCGGAGCGGAAGACCAACACAACAAAATACAGCAGTCACCGGGAAACGGAAACTGAAATGGGTAAAATCAAATCGCATAAGGCCGCGTCAAAAAGATTTTCGCTCACCAAGAGCGGGAAGGTAAGACTGAATCATACCAACCGTCGCCATAAGCTCGGCCTCAAAACCGCCAAACGGAAAAGACAGCTCAGAAAAACCGGTTATCTCAGCGAGAGCATGGCCGCCAACATCCGGCCGCTTTTGCCGCGCGGTTAAGTCCCTTTAACGGAATGACAGGAGGAAGATAAAATGGCAAGAGTCAAAGGCGCGATGATGACGCGCAAAAGAAGAAATAAGGTTTTAAAGCTAGCGAAAGGCTACTGGGGCTCCAAGTCCAAGCACTTCAAGATGGCCAAACAGGCCGTGATGAAGAGCGGAAACTATGCTTTCGCGGGAAGAAAGCAGAAGAAGAGAGACTTCCGTTCCCTCTGGATCGCCCGTATTTCCGCGCAGGCCAAGGTCTGCGGGACGAATTATTCGCAGTTCATGCACGGCCTGAAGCTGGCAGGTGTCAATCTGAACAGAAAAATGCTCTCTGAGCTCGCAGTCTCCGACAAAGAGGCCTTTGCCTCCCTTGTCGAGAAGGCCAAGGCCGCGCTCTGATAGAATGAAAACCCGGTTTTGCCGGGTTTTTGTTTTCAGAAACGGCGGGCGGCGCGGCGCTTGCACGGTGCAAGCACGGTGCTTGCACTTGTGGCCTCTTACTGGGTGCTTTTGCGGTGGCGACAGCCGTGCGGCGGAGTGGACGAAGGAAGCGCTGGTCGCCGATTATCGCCGGGGTTTTTCCCTTCCGCTTGCGCGATTTTGACGAAACGCGGCGGGCGGCGCGGCGCTTGTGCCGTGCGTCGGGCGGCAAAAGAATTTACAGAATATTTTCCGATAGAGGTAAGAAGTGTTCATATCCTCGCGGTATGATACCATATTAATACCCATTTCTTTTGTGAAGGAGACCCGGCCATGGTGATCACAAGCCGAACCAATCCGACGGTGGTTCAGGTCGCGGCGCTGAAAGAGAAAAAATATCGGGAGGAGCAGGGGCTCTTCCTTTTGGAAGGAGTCAAGCTCTTCCGTGAGGCGATTTCGGCGGGCGTTGTGCTGGAGTCGGTTTTCGCCGTTCGGGAGCGTCTTCCGCTTTGCGAAGGGGTTCTCCCCGCCGAAAAGCTGACGGAGGTCTCGCCCGAGGTGATGGACAAGCTCAGCACTGAGAGGTCGCCGGAGGGAATCGTCTGCGCGGCGCGCTATCTTCGGGAGCTCCATCGCTTTGACGCTGTGTACCGGGCGGCGGATTTTTCCGACGGGCGGCGGATTCTTCTCCTCTCCCAAATGCGGGATCCGGGGAATCTCGGCGCCGTCATCCGTTCGGCGGCGGCCTTCGGCACCGACGAGCTGATTCTCTCCTCCGATTCCGCCGACCTTTACAATCCGAAAACCGTCCGCGCCGCCATGGGGACGCTTTTCCGGCAGAAAATCACCTACGTCTCCTCTCTCTCCGATACGGTTCGGGCGATGAGAGAGGCCGGCTATCGGGTCTGTTCCGCTCTTCTCGACAAAAACGCCGAGCGGCTGGACCGAATGAAAATCGACCGTAAAACCGCCTTCGTGATCGGAAACGAGGGACACGGCGTCGACCCGGCTGTGACGGTGGCGGCGGGGAATACCGTGTTTATCCCGATGAGGGAAGGCGTGGAATCCCTCAATGCCTCGGCGGCGGCCGCCGTTTTTATGTGGCAGTCGGCGGTGGCGGTGGCGTCGGAGAAAAACAGCGGCGAGGCTTTAGATAAGAAAGGAGGCGCTCCCTGATGTCGGAGGAAAATGCGCTTTTCTGGATCTGGTTCAGCAGAATTTGTCTGACGGGATGTCGGCAGACCGATTTGATTCTTGATTTCTTCGGCAATTCGGCCAAGGATATTTACGAGGCCGACGAAGAGACTTATAAGGAAATCATCGGGATAGAGGTCAAACCCCTCGAAAGGCTTTGTAACAAGTCGCTTGACGAGGCGAAGGAAATTTATGCCTACTGTCAAAAAGAGGGCGTCGGCATTCTGACCCCCGCCTCTCCCCTATATCCCTCCCGTCTGGTGCGCCTTCCGAATCGCCCGGTGCTTCTGTACTACCGGGGCCAGCTGAGGGAGCTTGACGAGGAGGCCTGCGTTGCGGTGGTCGGAACGCGGAGCATGACCGATTACGGGGCCCATACGGCCTACCGGTTCGGTTACGATCTTGCCAAGGCCGGCGCGGTCGTCGTCAGCGGCATGGCCAAGGGCGTCGACGGTATGGCCCATTGCGGGGCGATTGAAGCCTGCGGCTATACCGTGGCGGTGTTGGGCTGCGGAATCGACCGGGCCTATCCCGCGGAGCACGCCGGGCTCATGAAAATGATTGAGAAAACCGGCCTCGTCCTCACCGAATACCGGCCCTTCACTCAGCCCTACGGCTACAATTTCCCGACGCGGAACCGCATCATCAGCGGCCTGAGTCTCGGAACCGTCGTTGTCGAGGCCTCCAGCTCCAGCGGAGCGCTGATTACCGCCGAGACGACGGTGCGGCAGGGAAGGGATTTGTACGCAGTCCCCGGAAAAGTAGGGGAACGGAACAGCTTCGGCCCCAACAGCCTTTTGCGGGCGGGCGCGAAGATAGTCACCGGCGCCGCCGACGTTTTGCGTGCATATCTTCCCTTTTATAAGAGTAAAATAAATCTTGAGAATATCCCGACGAGCGGCGTCCCCTTTCCCAAGAACCTTCCGTCGTATTTGCAGGAAGGCATCGGAAGCCTTCGCAAAGCGGCGCCCCAAGGGGACGGGAGCGACGGGGAGGAGCTGAAGAGGCGGAAACCGGCTACCGAGGGCAAATCCGGGACGAGAAAAAGATCCGGGAAAGCCGGAGGCGCGGTCGGTTCGGAAGCTTTCACGGCGCCCGACGGGGAATCCTCCCGCACCGCCGTTTCCCCTCTGTCCGGAGAGGCGGATTCTTCCAAAAACGGCACAGGGACGGCGGAACCGATTCTTCCCGACCTGAGCGGTCTTTCCGAGGAGGAACGGACGGTTCTTTCCCTTTTCCCGCGCGGTACGGCGCTGACCGCCGATCGGGTGGCGGGTCTGTGCGGCAGGAGCATTCATGAGATTCTGCCGATTCTGACGGTTCTTGAAATTTCCGGCAAACTGGCGGCCCTTCCCGGTGGAAGGTATACGGCTGTTTTTCCGAACAAAGGTTAAGCAATAAGGAGAAATCGTAACGGTAAATGTCAAATCTGGTAATCATAGAGTCGCCTTATAAGGCGCCCGCGATCAAAAACTACCTCGGCTCCAATTACAAGGTCTTTGCCTCAATGGGGCATCTGCGCGACCTTCCCAAAAGCTCGCTCGGCGTCGACGTCGACCATGACTTCGAGGCCCACTATATCAACATTCGCGGGAAGGGCGATTTGATTAAGGAGCTGAAAAAAGAGGCGAAAAACGCCTCGAAAATCTATTTCGCCACCGACCCTGACCGGGAAGGAGAGGCGATTTCGTGGCATCTTGCCAATGTCCTCGGCATTCCGATGGAGCAGACCCGCCGGGTGACCTTCAACGAGATTACGAAAACCGCCGTCAAGAACGCGATCAAGGAGCCGCGCAACATCGACCTTGAGCTTGTGAATTCTCAGCAGGCAAGGCGTATTCTCGACCGTATCGTCGGGTATAAGCTCTCGCCGTTTCTTTGGAAAACCGTCCGTTCCGGCCTTTCGGCGGGACGGGTGCAGTCGGTCGCCACGCGGATTATCGTCGAGAGGGAGCGGGAAATTCAGGCCTTCGTTCCCAAAGAATACTGGACGGTCGACGCGAATCTGAGAACCGAAAAGGGCGGGAGACTGACCGCGCACTATTACGGGAGCGACGGGGAGAGAACGGCCCTTCCCGACCGCGAGAGCGCGGAGGCCGTCGTTCGGGCCGCCGGAGGGGACACCTTCCGCGTCCTTTCGGTGAAGAAATCGGTTCGTGTGCGCAATCCCGCGCCGCCCTTCACCACCTCCACCCTTCAACAGGAGGCCTCCCGCAAGCTCGGCTTCCAGTCGCAGAGAATCATGCGGGTGGCGCAGGAGCTCTACGAGGGCATCAACCTCGGAACGGCAAACGGCGGGGTTCAGGGTCTTATCACCTATATGAGAACCGACTCCCTGCGCGTCTCGGCGGATGCCGTCGACGCGGCCAAGGAGTATATCTGCAAGAACTACGGGGACAAATATTACCCCGGCTCCGCGCGGGTCTATAAGGCGGGAGCCAACGCGCAGGACGCGCACGAGGCCATTCGTCCCGCCAGCCTCCGCTTTGAGCCGGACGCCATCAAAAAGTCGCTGACCCCCGACCAGTATAAGCTGTATAAGCTGATCTGGAGCCGGTTCATCGCCAGCCAGATGGCCTCCGCGCAGATGGACACCGTCAACGTCGAGCTTTCCTCCGGCGGCTGTTCCTTCCGGGCGTCGGGCTCCGTGCTCCGCTTTCAGGGCTTCCTCGCCGTCTATGACGACGCGGAGGAGGAGGAAAAGGCGTCCGCGTCTACCAGATTGCCGGAGCTTGCCGAGGGGGATCGGCTGAGCTGCGAACAGCTCCTTCCGGAGCAGCATTTCACCGAGCCGCCCGCCCGCTACAGCGAGGCAACCCTCATCAAGTTTCTTGAGGAGAGGGGAATCGGCCGCCCCAGCACCTTTGCGACCATCATTACCACCATTCTCTCCCGTGGCTACGTTGAACGGGACGGCAAGTCGCTGAAGCCGACGCCGCTCGGCGAGGTGACGACCGATATCATGATTCAGTACTTTCCCGATATCGTGAACTATGAGTTCACGGCGCAGATGGAGACCAATCTGGACAACATCGCGAACGGGGAAAGCGACCTTGTCAGCGTCCTTTCGGAGTTTTACCGCGGCTTTGAGAAGAGTCTCAATGAGGCGGAGGAAAAAATGTCGGGTCAGGACGTTACCGTCCCGGTGGAGGAGACCGATATCCTCTGCGAAAAATGCGGTGCGAAAATGGTCGTGAAGCAGGGGCGCTTCGGAAAGTTCGCCGCCTGCCCCAATTACCCGACCTGCAAGAATACCAAGCCTCTCGGCAAGGACGGAAAGCTCCTTGAAAAGGAAGAGAAGCAGCCCGAGAAGACCGGGGAGGTCTGCGAGCTCTGCGGAGGCGATATGCTGAAGCGGCACGGACGCTACGGAGATTTTATCGCCTGCGCCAATTACCCGAAGTGCCGCAATACCCGGCAGATTCTCCGCACCATCGGCGTCCCCTGCCCGAAATGCGGGGCGCAGGTAGTGGCGAAGAGCGGCCGCAACCGCAGCTTCTTCTATTCCTGCGAGCGCTATCCCGACTGCGACTTTTTGTCGTGGGACGCTCCGACGACGGAAAAATGTCCCAAGTGCGGAAACGTCCTCTATGCGAAGAAAGGGAAGAAGTTCCTCTTCTGTCGCGAGAAGGACTGCGGCTACAAAAGGAACCTCCCGGATGGAGACGATGATAAAAACGGAGCCGATTAAGGTCATCGGCGGAGGCCTTGCCGGTTCAGAGGCCGCGTGGCAGGCGGCGGAGGCGGGGGCTCGCGTCCTTCTCTATGAGATGAAGCCCGGAAAATACACCCCGGCGCATCATTACCCCGGCTATGCGGAGCTGGTTTGCTCCAATTCCCTCCGCTCGTCACAGCTTACCAACGCCGTCGGCCTTTTGAAGGAAGAGCTTCGCCGCCTCGGCTCCCTTGTGATGGAGGCGGCAGACGCGACGGCGGTTCCTGCGGGCGCGGCCCTCGCCGTCGACAGAGTCCGCTTTTCCGACTATATCACCGAAAAGCTGAAAAGCCATCCGAATATTGAAACCGTCTCGGAAGAGGTGAAGGAAATCCCCGACGGCACCGTCGTGATTGCAAGCGGCCCGCTGACCTCCGACGCGCTGGCCGGAGCCATTCGCACCCTTCTTGAGGGAATCTGCCCCGGTGTTCCCACGCTGAGCTTTTACGACGCGGCGGCGCCGATTGTCGATGTCGCGACCGTCGACTGGGAGAAGGTCTATTTTGCCTCCCGCTACGGAAAGGGGGAGGCCTCCTACCTCAACTGCCCGATGGAGCGGGAGGAGTACGACCGGTTTTACGAGGCGCTGATCACGGCGGAGGAAGCAGAGCTGAAGGACTTCGACCGGGAGGGACAGAAGGAGCCGACGGTTTTCGAGGGCTGTATGCCGGTGGAAATTATGGCGCGGCGGGGAAGGGAAACCCTTCTCTACGGGCCGCTGAAGCCGGTCGGCCTTCCCAATCCCGCAACGGGCCGGGAGCCCTACGCGGTGGTTCAGCTCCGACAGGAAAACGTCGCCCGGACGATGTACAATCTGGTGGGCTTTCAGACCCACCTCACCTTCGGAGAGCAAAAGCGGGTTTTCCGCATGATTCCCGGACTTGAGAAGGCGGAATTTCTCCGCTTCGGCGTGATGCATAGAAATACCTATCTCAATTCCCCGCTTCTTCTTTCCCCCGACTATTCCCTGAAAAGCGACGGCAGAATCTTTTTTGCCGGACAGATGACGGGGGTCGAGGGATACGTGGAGTCGGCGGCCTCCGGCTGGCTCGCCGGGATAAACGCCGCGCGAAGAGCCGCCGGGGAGGCGCCGCTTCTGCCCGATGAGGAAACCGTCGTCGGCGCGCTCTCCCGTTACGTTTCCAATCCCGCCGTGACGGCTTTTCAGCCGATGAACGCCAATTTCGGCCTTCTGCCGCCCCTTGAAAAAAAGGTGAAGGGCGGACGGGCGGCGAGGAACGGAGCGCTTTCCGAGCGGGCGCTTTCAAAGCTCGACGGATTTATTTCTAATCTGAAAAAAGGCTGACGAAAGCGCGGCACGCGTCGAAAGGCTTTCCCGACTGCGCTTCCCCTTTTCGCTTTATCTCTGACTGAAAGACAAAGGTACGGTTCTGCTATGAAAATTCTTGTCGATATTATGAGCGGGGACAAAGCCCCCCACGAACAGCTTCTCGGCACCGTTTCGGCGGCGGCTGAGAATCCCGCGGTTTCCTTTTCCCTCATCGGGAACGAGGAAATCCTCCGCGCCGTCGCCTCGGCACGGGGAGTCTCCCTTGACCTTCCGAACATAGAGCTTGTGCATACGGTGGACGTGGTGACCATGGAGGACGCGCCCCTTTCCGTCGTGCGGGAGAAGAGAAATTCCTCCATGGGCATGGGACTCCGGATGCTTTCCGAGGGGAAGGGCGACGCCTTTGTCAGCGCCGGGAATACCGGGGCTCTGCACGCCGGCTCGACTCTGATTGTAAGAAGAATCAAAGGGATTCAGAAGTCGGCCATCGGTACCGTCATGCCCTATCAGAACCCCACGCTGCTGATTGACAGCGGCGCCAACGTCGAAATCGCCCCCGAAACCTATGTACAGTTCGCCAAGATGGGGAGCGTATACATGAACCGGATCCTCGGCGTCGAGACGCCCCGCGTCGGTCTCCTCAACATCGGGGCGGAACGGACCAAGGGCACCAAGGTTCTCAACGAGGCGTATGCCCTTCTTGAGACGGCCTCCGACATTCACTTTATCGGCAACGTCGAGGGGAAGGAGCTTCCGATGGGAGCCTGCGATGTTCTGGTCTGCGACGGCTTCGCAGGGAATATCGTGCTGAAGCTGACGGAGGGCTGCGCGGCCTTCATGGTCGGGAAGCTGAAAGGAATTTACAATGCCGGGCCGGTGGCGAAATTCTCGGCCCTCGGCGTCCGCGACGGGCTGAAAAAGCTGAAAAAGGATCTCGACGCCTCGGAATACGGCGGCGCGCCGCTCCTCGGCCTGTCAAGAACGGTCATCAAGGCGCACGGCGGCTCCGACGCCGCGGCGATCCGGAACGCCATCCGGCAGGCCATCGGCTGTGTCGAGAACAACGTGACCTATGAAATCGCCAAGCTCGTGGTTCCCGATCTGATTTCGACGGAATCCTGAGGGAAAGCGACTTCTGAGGCGCGGGGTCGGGGAGAAAACCGTCCGCCGGGCTCCGGGAAGAACAAAACAAAAAGGAAAAAGCGGGGCAAAGGGGCCTTGAAGGCCGGGATTTGCGCCGCAGAAAGGGAGGAACGGTATGAACAAACCGCATCCCGCGCCGGAGGAGCTGGAGGAGAGAATCGGCTATCGGTTCACCGACAGAAGCCTCCTTGCGCTTGCGCTGACGCATAAATCCTTTGCAAGCGAGATGAAGACCGAAAGCAACGAACGGCTGGAATTTCTCGGCGATTCGGTTCTTTCCTTTATCACGAGCAATTACCTTTACAAAAAATACGACGCCCTTCCGGAGGGGGATCTTTCCCCGATCCGTGCGGGGGCCGTCTGCGAAAGGACGCTTCAGAAGCTGGCCCGTGAAATCGGGCTGGGAGACCATCTGTATCTGGGGAACGGCGAGGAGCAGACCAACGGCCGGGGGAAGGACGCCATTCTGGCCGACGCCTTCGAGGCGCTTCTTGCCGCCATGTTCCTTGACGGCGGGATCGAGCCGGTGCGGGACTTCCTTCTTCCGAAAATTTCGCGGGAGATTACCTCGATTGTCGAGAACGGAACCGCCCTTGACTGCAAAACCTCCCTGCAACAGGTGGTTCAGCAGGAAAAGGGCAACCTTCTTGAATACATCACCGTCGCCGAGCAGGGCCCGGCCCACAAGAGGAGCTTCACCGTCGAGGCACGCCTGAACGGGAACGTCATCGGACGGGGAACCGGCTTTTCCAAGAGGTCTGCGGAGCAGGCGGCGGCGAAGGAAGCGCTGGCGCTCTTCGGCATGAAGGCCTACTGACATGGCGAAGGGGCACATCAATATTCCGATTTTCATACCGCACGAGGGATGCCCGAATCGCTGTGTTTTCTGCAATCAGCACAGGATTTCGGGCAAATCTTCGTTTGACGGCGGGAGCCTTGAGGCCGAGCGGGAGGCGGTAAGGAAGGAAATTTCCGAGGTCCTTGCCACCGTTTCGGAGGGGCAGGAGGCGGAGGTCGCCTTTTTCGGCGGGAGCTTTACAGGCATCGGTCGGGAGAGGATGTGCGGCCTTCTTGACGTCGCGCAGGAATTTGTCGACGGCGGACGGGTGGACGCCATCCGTCTTTCCACCCGTCCCGATTATATCGATAGGGAAATTCTCTCCCTTCTTGCCGGCTATCGGGTGAAAACCGTCGAGCTCGGCATTCAGAGCATGGAGGACCGCGTCCTCCTCGCCGCCGGGCGGGGGCATACCGCCGCCGATTCCGAGCGTGCCTGCCGCATGGTCTGCGAGGCCGGGTTCTCCCTTGTCGGACAGATGATGACCGGGCTTCCCCTTTCGGAGCCGGAGGACGAGAAAAGGACGGCGGAGAAAATCTGCGCCATGGGGGCCTCCGCCGCGAGGATTTACCCGACGGTCGTCTTTCCCGACACCGGCCTTGACGCCATGGCGCGGTCGGGGGACTACCGACCGCCGACGCTGGAGGAGGCGGTGGCGAGAACGGCGGGGGCGCTTGAGGCCTTCGCCGACGCGGGGATTCCGGTTCTTCGCATCGGGCTTCATTCCTCTGAATCGCTGACGACGCCGGGAAGCATCTCCTTCGGCGCCTATCACCCCGCCATGGGGGAGCTGGTCGAGGGGGAGCTTTACCGCAGAAAAATCGAGGCCGCGTTAAAAGAGCGCCTCGGGACAATCCGGACGGGAACCGTCACGGTGTATCTTCCGACGGGGGAGCTTTCCAAGGGCATCGGGCAAAACGGGAGAAACCGGGAATGGCTTTTGAGAAGCTTTTCACCGGCGCGCCTCCTCTTTCGGGAATCTCCGGCGCTGGAAAAGTACCGGGTGGCGGTGGAAATCTCCTGATTTTGCGTTTTTTGCCAAGGAATTTTTCAAAAAACGGATGACAAATCCGCCGAAATATGGTATAATTTTTTATTAAGTAAGAAAAGACGGGAATTACAGGACAAGGAGTTTACGACTTTGAGGCTAAAGGCTCTGGAAATGCAGGGATTCAAATCCTTTCCCGACAAGACGGTTTTGAGCTTTGATCAGGGAATCACCGGCATCGTCGGCCCGAACGGAAGCGGAAAATCCAACATCACCGACGCCGTGCGCTGGGTTCTCGGCGAAATGTCGACCAAAAGCGTGCGCGGCTCCAAAATGGAGGACGTGATTTTCGGAGGCTCCGACAACCGGAGGCCGATGGGTTATGCGGAGGTGTCGCTCGTCATCGACAACACGACGGGCATCGGGCATCTTGAAAGCGAATACGACGAGGTTACCGTCACAAGGCGGTATTTCCGGGGCGGGGAGAGCGAGTACCGGATCAACGGTCGCACCGTGCGGCTCCGCGATATCGCCGAGCTGTTCATGAATACCGGCGTCGGAAAGACCGGCTATTCCAACATCGGACAGGGAAAAATTTCCGAAATCGTTTCTCAGAAGAGCGACGACCGCCGTTCGGTATTTGAGGAGGCGGCGGGAATTTCCAAATACCGCTTCCGCAAAAACGAGGCGGAGCGGAAGCTGAAGGACACCGAGGACAACCTTCTCCGCCTGACGGATATCCTTTCCGAGCTTGAGGCCCGTGTCGGGCCTTTGCAGAAGGAGGCCGCCGCGGCGAAAAAATACCTCGACCTTTACGAGCAGAAAAAAGAGGTCGACGTCTCGCTCTGGCTCTATGACGCCGAAAATATGCGGGCGAAGGCCAACGAGACCGAGCGGCAGTATGTAGCGTCCAAGCTGGCGCTGGAGGGAGTAGATGGGGAGATTGCGGCGCTTGAGCAGAGGAGCGAGCTTCTCTATCAGAAGGCGTCGGAAAATCAGACCGGGGCGGAAGAGCTGGCCGACAAAATCCGTCAGGCTACCTCTCGGAGACAGGGCATGGAGGGCTCTCTTCGGGTCCTTGAAAACGACATTTTACATACCGACGTAAGAATTTCCCAAACCGAAAACGAGCTGACCGCCCGCCGCCTTTCTCTTGCCGAGGGAGAGCGCCGCGCGGAGGAGCTGAAAAGGGAGAGCGAGGAGGCAAAGAAGAAGCTTGACGCGCTCTGCCTTGAAATTTCGGGGGTGGAAAAGAAAAAAGCAGAGCTTGAGGAGGCCTGTCGGGCCGCCGAGGAGGCCATTCTTGCAAGGGAACGGGAAGAGAAGGTCTGTGAGGAAGAGCTTCTCACTCTGAGAGTCCGCCTTTCGGCGCTGGAGGGAACCCATTCCGCCGACAGCGGGAGGAGCGAGGGACTCGAGGAGGAGATTTCCTCCGCGACTCTGACGCTTGCCACCCTCTCCGACGGCTTGAAGCGCACCGAGGCCTCCCTTGCCTCTTACCGGGAAGCCATCGACGCCGAAAAGGCGCGGGGAGAGGGGATCAAGGGGGAAATTTCCTCCTGCGAGGAGGCGCTTCTTTCTAAAAAGGAAAAGCTGAATTCCCTGACCCTTTCGGTGGAGGCCAAGCGGCAGAAGGCCGACGCGCTGCAGCGGATGGACGACCTTTTCGAGGGCTATCATTACAGCGTGAAAAACGTAATGAAGGGTGCCTCCGACGGTCTCCTTTCCGGAATCTGCGGGCCGGTGTCGCGGTTGCTCACCGTTCCTCCCGCCTACGGAATCGCGGTGGAAACGGCGCTCGGCGCCAATTTGCAGAACATCGTCACCGAGGACGAGGAGGCGGCCAAGGTAGCCATTTCCTATCTGAAAAGGACGAACGGAGGCCGGGCGACCTTTTATCCCATTACCTCGGTGAAGGCCGGGGCACCGGCGGTTTCCCCTTCCGAGCTGGGAAAGAAGAAGGGCTATATCGGCATGGCCGATCGCCTTTGCAAATTTGAGAAGAAGTACGAAGGGGTCATCGGCTATCTTTTGGGAAGAACCGCCGTTTTCGATACCCTCGACAGAGCCGCCGAAGCGGCGAAGAGCTTCGGTTACCGCATACGAATTGTCACGACCGACGGACAGTTGATCAACGCCGGGGGCTCCTTTACGGGAGGCTCCGTCAAGAGCGACAGCGGGATTCTGACCCGTGCCTCCGAAATTTCCGCCATCCGGGCCGAAATTTCCTCCCTTTCGGAGGATAAAAGGAAGCTTGAGGAAAAAATCGCCGAGGAAAACCGACGTCTTGCCGAACTCAGGGAGCAGGGGGAGGAATCGGGAGAAAAGCTCGCCCTTCTCAATACCCTTTATCAGGCTGATCAGACGCAGGCGGAGGTGAGCAGAAGCCGGGCGGAAAGCGAACAGGCGCGGTTAGAGGCGTTGAAGGCCGACCGGGAGGGACTCGGTCAGCAGTATGAGAATTACGACCGGGAGCATAAGGCTCTCAGCGGGGAAATCGAGGCCGCCTCCGAAAAGCTGGAGGAGGCCAAGGCAAGAACCGCCGCCGCCGTCGCTTCCCGGAACCGTGCCGACGAGGAGGCCGACAAAGAAAACGAGGCCTATAACGCCCTGCGAATTGAAAAGACGGTCGCCGAGAAGGACGTCGAGGCGCTGGCCGGGAGCCGGGCGCTGAATGACAGCACGCTGACGGCGCTGAGGGAGCAGATTTCTCGCGGGGAGGAGCTGATTTCCGAGCTTACGGAAAAGAAGAGCTCCGCGCAGAAGAGCATTTCCGAAAATCAGCAATCGTCGGTGGCCCTTGCGGCGGAGATTGAAGCCCTTGAAAAGGAGCGGAAGGGCCGCATCGACCGGGGACTGGAATTTGAAAAGGAGCAGAGCAAAATCCGCGAGGAGCTCCGGGACGGCAATCACCGGCGGGAGGTCATCTTCCGGGAGTATACCAAGCTTGAGGGCAAGCGGGAGCAGATCACCGCAGAGCACGACCGGCTGGCGGCTAAAATCTGGGAGGACTACGAGCTCACCTACACCACGGCGGCGGAGCTCGGCTATCCTCCCGTGACAGCAGACACCCGCGCCTCCTACGGGTCGCGGCAGACCGAGCTGAAAAACAAGATTCGCGCCCTCGGCCCGGTGAACGTCGGGGCGATTGAGGAATACGCGGAGGTCAAACAGCGTTACGATTTCAGCAAGGGGCAGTTCGACGACCTGACGAAGGCCAAGGAAAGCCTCAGCGGAATCATCGGGCGGCTGGAGCAGGAAATGAAGACCAAGTTCCTTTCCGCCGTTTCGGAAATCAACAAGAATTTCAAGGTCACCTTCCGGGAGCTTTTCGGAGGAGGAAACGCCGAAATTTCCCTCACCGACCCCGAGAACGTGCTGGGGAGCGGCATTGAGATCAACGTCGCGCCTCCCGGGAAAATCATCAACAACCTGATTTCCCTTTCGGGCGGCGAGCAGGCCTTTGTGGCCATCGCGCTGATTTTCGCCATTCTGAACGTCAATCCGACACCCTTCTGTATCTTCGACGAAATCGAGTCGGCGCTGGACGAGGTCAACGTGGTTCGCCTCGCCGAGTATATGCGGAGGTATTCGGAAAAGACGCAGTTTGTCGCCATCACGCACCGGCGCGGAACGATGGAAAACGCCGATATGCTCTACGGCATTACCATGCCCGACCGCGGCATTTCCAAGGTTCTCAAAATGAACGTAAACGAAGTGGAACAGAAACTGGGAGGAAATTATCACTGATGGGCTTTTTTGACAGATTAAAGGCGGGGCTTGCCAAGACCCGAAACGCCCTGTTCGGGCGGCTTGATCAGCTTTTCCGCGGATTTTCCCGCGTCGACGAGGATATGCTGGAGGAGCTGGAGGAGGTTCTGATTACCGCCGACGTCGGGGTTGGCGCCACCGAGGAAATCATCGACCGGCTCAGAGACGCCATCAGAAGCAAAAAAATCAGCGAGCCGGAGGCCGTCCGGGAGGAGCTGAAGGCGATTCTCACCGAAATGATCGGGGAGGGGGAGCCTCTTCGACTGGAAACCCAGCCCTCCGTAATCCTTGTCATCGGGGTGAACGGGGTGGGAAAGACCACCTCCATCGCCAAGGTGGCCAACCTTCTGAAAAAGGAAGGGAAGACGGTGCTTCTTGCCGCCGCCGATACCTTCCGCGCCGCGGCGATCGATCAGCTGAAAATCTGGGCCGACCGGGTCGGCGTTGAGGTGATCGCCCACGAGGAGGGCTCCGACCCCGCCGCCGTCGTTTTCGACGCGGTGAACGCGGCGAAGAAGCGCCGGGCCGACGTTGTGATCGTCGATACCGCCGGGCGGCTTCACAATAAGAAAAATTTGATGGATGAGCTTTCCAAAATCGACCGCGTTATCGACCGGGAGCTTCCGGGCTGTTCCCGCGAAACCCTCCTTGTGCTTGACGCGACGACGGGACAGAACGCCGTTTCTCAGGCGAAGGAATTCAAGAACGCCGCGCCTCTGACGGGGCTGATTCTTACCAAGCTGGACGGAACGGCCAAGGGCGGCATCGTCTTTTCGGTTCGCTCGGAGCTCGGCCTTCCCGTCAAGTTCATCTGCGTGGGAGAAAAGGTCGACGACCTTCAGTATTTTGAGGCGGAGGAATTCGTCTCGGCACTTTTTGAATAGGAAAAAAGCATGAAACTGGTACTTGCATCACGAAATCCCCATAAAATCGCCGAAATCAAGGAAGTGCTTGCCTCCTGCGGGATTCAAAAAGTCGAGCTGCTTTCTCTTGACGATATCGGATATTCCGGGGAAATTGCCGAAACCGGAACAACCTTTGAGGAAAACGCGATAATCAAGGCCTCCCTTCCTGCCTCGATGGGGTACTTCGGGCTGGCGGACGATTCCGGCCTTGAGGTCGATGCGCTGGGAGGCGCGCCGGGCGTCTATTCCGCCCGCTATGCGGGGGAGCCCTGCGACGACGCCGCCAACAACCGCAAGCTCATAGCGGCGCTGGAAGGCCTTCCGGAGGAGGCGAGGGGCTGTCGCTTCGTTTCGGTGATTGCCTTCCTTCCCCCGGCGGGGGAAGGGGAGGGCTTCACGGTGCGCGGCGTCTGTCCCGGTCGGATTCTTTTTCAGGGAAGAGGCTACGACGGCTTCGGGTACGACCCGCTCTTCTATCTGCCGGAGCTGAAAAAGACCTATGCGGAGCTGAGTAGAGAGGAAAAGAACGCCGTCAGTCACCGGGGACAGGCCATGCGGCTTTTCGCCGCCGAGCTGAAAAAAAGGTTTTCGGTATGAAGGAAGTCGGCATTTTCGGGGGAACCTTTTCCCCGATACACCTCGGGCACGTGGCCGCCGCCAACCGCTTTTACGACGCGCTGGCGCTGGACAGGCTGCTTGTGATTCCCGCCTTCTCCCCTCCTCATAAGGAGGAGGACGGGGAATCTACCCCGGAACAGCGGCTTGAGATGACGAGGCTTGCCTTTGAGGGCAATCCCCGGGAGATTGAGGTCTCCGATTTTGAGATTCTGAGCGGGGGAAAGAGCTACACGTATTTGACTCTGCGCCACTTTTATTCCCCACAGGTTCGCCTGACGCTTTTGTGCGGAACCGATATGTTTCTCACACTCGACAGCTGGAAGCATCCCGATGAGATTTTTTCCCTTTGCCGCGTCGCGCTGATTCGGCGGGAAAGGGAAAATCCCGCGACGGAGGAAAAAATTGCTCAGGCCAAGCGCCTATATGAGGAAAAATACTGGGCCTCGCTTCTTGACGTGCTGAACGATCCGGTCGAAATCAGCTCGACGGCCGTAAGAGAAAAGCTGAGACGCGGGGAGGAGGTCGCGGAGCTTCTGCCGCCACCGGTTCTTTCCTATATCCGCGCCCATCGGCTGTACGGAATCCCGGACGGGAAATAAAAGGCTTCCGCGCCGGGGAAGGAGAAAGCATGGACAGAGAGACAATTCGACGGGAGCTTCCGGAGTTTGCAGGAGGAAAGAGGCTTGCCCATATTCTCGGGACCGAGAAGGAATGCCTGCGGCTGGCCGGACTCTTTGGGCTCACCGGAGAGGAGACCGAAAAGCTCGCGACGGCGGCCCTTTTGCACGATATCACCAAGGGCTTTTCGACGGAAGAGCATATTTCCTTCATGGAAAAACGCGGGCTGACGGTTCCGGAAGAAAATTTGAGAAACGAAAAGACGCTTCACGCGCTGACGGGGGCGATCCTTGCGAGGGAACGCTATCCCGAGGCGGTCGACGATACCGTTTTTTCCGCCATTCTCACCCATACAACCGGGAAGGCCGGTATGACGCGGATACAAAAGCTCCTCTATCTCGCCGATTACATCGAGCCGACCAGAACCTATGAGGACTGCGTAAGGCTGAGGGAATTTTTTGACGGGAAAATGGCGGAGGGAGACCGGGAAAAAGGGCTGAATCAGACGCTGATTCTCTCCTTCGACCTCACGGTGGAGGAGCTGATTCGGGAAAGAAAGCCCATCCACTCCGACACGGTGGCGGCAAGAAACGACCTCATCGTAAAGGAAAAGGAGGGGCTTTGAGCCCCGAAATATAGAAAGGACGGTCGGGAAGAGGGCGCACCCGGAGGGCCTGCGCCGGTTCCCGCACCGGTTTGGAAAGGAAAAGACATGGAAGAAGAAAAAATTTCCCCGCGTGTCCTTGCCGAGAAAATCGTCTCGGTGCTGGACAGGCACAAGGCAAGAAACATCGCGCTCCTTTATACCGAGAAGACGACCACGCTTGCCGATTATTTTATTATCTGCTCCGGCAATTCCTCCACTCAGACCAAGGGCCTTGCCGACGAGGTGGAATTCCGACTGGGGGAGGAGGGCATCTTTCCCCTGCATACCGAGGGAGCGGACGGCTCAACGTGGATTCTGATGGACTACGCCTCGGTGATCGTTCATATTTTCAACGCCGATACAAGGCGCTTCTACAATCTGGAAAAGCTGTGGCACGAGGCGCAGGAGGTCGACATTTCCTCGCTTCTTACCGAGGACTGATATCTTTGAAGCTGAATTTCTTTGGATAAGAGGGAAAAACAATGAGGTACGAGCACAAAAAAATCGACACGAAATGGCAGAAGAAATGGGAGGAGGCCGGGATTTTCCGGGCTTCGGACGATTTTTCAAGGCCGAAATTTTACGGCCTTGTGGAATTCCCCTATCCCAGCGGGAGCGGTATGCACGTCGGCCACATCAAGGCCTATTCCGGCCTTGAGGTCGTCGCGAGAAAGCGGAGAATGCAGGGCTATAACGTCCTCTTCCCGATCGGCTTCGACGCCTATGGGCTTCCCACCGAGAACACCGCCATCAAAACCGGCGTTCATCCCCGCGTCGTCACCGACCGCAACATCGAAAAGTTTACCGGACAGCTGAAGCGGGTCGGCTTCTCCTTCGACTGGTCAAGAGTCATTGACACGACGGAGGAGGGGTATTACAAGTGGACCCAGTGGATTTTCCTGAAAATGTTCGAGCACGGACTGGTTTTCAGAGATAAGACGCTGGTCAACTATTGCCCGAGCTGTAAGGTCGTGCTTTCCAACGAGGATTCGCAGGGAGGCAAGTGCGACGTCTGCCACAGCGACATCGTGCAGAAGACCAAGGAGGTCTGGTATCTCCGCATCACGGAATATGCCGAGAAGCTGCTGGAGGGGCTGAACGAGGTCGACTATCTTCCGAACATCCGGCTGCAGCAGGAGAACTGGATCGGAAAATCGGTCGGTGCCTTCGTCAATTTCCCGGTGAAGGAAACGGGGGAGACGCTCCGCATCTATACGACCCGGCCCGACACCCTCTACGGCGTCACCTTTATGGTTATGGCGCCGGAGCATCCGATGCTGGAGAAGCATCGCGCCCTCCTCAAAAACGCCGGTGAGCTCGACGCCTATAAGGCCGAATGCGCCAAAAAGAGCGAATTTGAGAGGACACAGCTTGTCAAGGACAAGACCGGCGTCCGCGTCGAGGGACTGACGGCGGTCAATCCCGTCACCGGAAAGGAAATCCCGATCTACATTTCCGATTACGTGATGATGGGCTATGGAACCGGCGCGATCATGGCGGTTCCCGCGCACGACAGCCGGGACTATGAATTTGCCAAAAAGTTCGGAATTGACATCGTGGAGGTCATTCGTGGGGGAGATATTTCCCGCGAGGCCTACACGGGAGACGGGGAAATGGTCAATTCCGGCGTGCTGAACGGCATCACCAATAAAAAGGACGCCATTGAAAAAATGCTTTCGGTGCTGGCCGAAAAGGGCTGCGGGGAGCGCGGGGTGCAGTATAAAATGAAGGACTGGGCCTTCAACCGCCAGCGGTACTGGGGGGAGCCGATTCCGATCGTGCACTGCCCGACCTGCGGAATGGTTCCGGTTCCCTATGAGGAGCTGCCCCTCCGCCTGCCTCCGGTCGACAATTTCCAGCCCGGCTCCGACGGGGAAAGCCCGCTTGCCAAAATCGAATCCTTCGTGAAGTGCCGCTGTCCCCGTTGCGGCGGAGAGGCGCGCCGCGAAACCGATACCATGCCGCAGTGGGCGGGTTCCTCCTGGTATTTCCTGCGCTATACCGATCCGCACAATCCCGACGCGCTTGCCTCGCAGGAGAAGATGAAATACTGGCTCCCGGTCGACTGGTACAACGGCGGCATGGAGCACGTCACCCGCCATCTGATTTATTCCCGCTTCTGGCACCGCTTTCTCTATGACATCGGGGAGGTGCCGGTGAAGGAGCCGTATGCCAAACGGACCGCGCAGGGGCTGATTCTCGGCTCCGACGGGGAAAAGATGAGCAAATCCCGCGGAAACGTCGTCGATCCCAACGCGGTGGTGGAGGAAAACGGCGCCGACGCCCTCCGGCTCTACGTCCTCTTTATGGGGGATTACGAGCAGGCGGCCCCGTGGAACGAGAACAGCATGAAGGGCTGTGTCCGCTTCCTTGACCGGATGGCGGGACTTACCGAGCTCGTTCGGGGAAGCGGCGTTACGCCGGAGCTTGAGACGGCCTTCCATAAGACCATCAAAAAGGTGTCGCAGGACATCGAGGCGATGAAGTTCAACACCGCGATTGCGCAGATGATGATTCTCATCAACGCCATTTACGACTGCGGCCACCTGACCCGGGAGGAGCTGGGAACCTTTGCCCGATTGCTGGCGCCCTTCGCTCCCCATCTTTCGGAGGAAATCTGGGAGAGCCTCGGCGGGGAGGGCTTTGTCTCCCTCGCGGCATGGCCGACGTGGGACGAGTCGAAAACGGTGGACAAGACGATGGAATATGCCGTTCAGGTTCTCGGAAAGCTCCGGGGAACCGTGACGGTGAACGCCGACGACGACAGAGAAACGGTTTTGCGCAAGGCGAAGGAATCCGAGAAAATCGCCCCCTTCCTTGCAGGAAAACAGGTGGTGAAGGAGATTTTCGTCCCGGGCAAGCTGGTGAATTTCGTCGTAAAGTAAACTTTTTCGGAATTTGAACAAAATATGTATGTGATAAAATGATATGACCCAAAAAAGTAGAGAAGATCTCCCTATGTTGTGGTATAATTAAGTGACCAAAC
>CANQQT010000005.1 GCA_947626065.1 uncultured Clostridia bacterium
TCATGCTGCTTCGCCACCCAAAGCAGCATGATCTCGCTCGGGCATCCGGATAGGGGAAGAAGGATTCCTCCAGCTCATGCGCGGGGGTGATCCAGTTCCGGGAGCCGAGCGCCACCGCCGGTGCGTCGAGGTCGTCGAAGGCCAGCTCCTGAATGTCCGCCGCCATATTTTTCATCACCGAGCCCCTCTCGCAGGCGTCTCCCACGATCAGAATACGTCCGGTCTTCTTTACCGAGGCAAGCACCTTGGTATAATCGAAGGGCACGATGGAGCGGGCGTCGATGACCTCCGCGGAAATTCCGTACTTCTCCTCAAGAATCTGCGCCGCCTCCAGCGCCCGGTAAAGCACCGCGCCGATGGTCAGAATCGTGACGTCCTTCCCTTCTCTCTTCACGTCGGGATCCCCGAGCGCCACCTCGTATCTTCCAGTCGGCACGCCGTCCTTCAAGAACTGCTCGCCGATGCCGTAAATGCGCTGGGACTCGAAGAAGATGACCGGGTCGGTGCCGTCGAGGGCGCTGGTCATCAGGCCCTTCGCGTCGGCGGGGGTAGCCGGGAAAACGACCTTCAAGCCGGGAATATGCGACGTGAGCGCCGTCCAATCCTGCGAATGCTGGGCGCCGTATTTGGAACCGACGGAAACGCGGAGGATGATCGGCATTTTCAGAATTCCCGCCGACATGGCCTGCCACTTCGCCATCTGGTTGAAGATTTCGTCTCCCGCGCAGCCGATGAAATCCGCATACATCAGCTCAACGATCGCGCGTCCTCCGCACATGGCGTAGCCGACGGCGGAGCCGACGATCGCCGACTCCGAAATCGGCGCGTTGAAGAAACGGTGATAGGGGATCGCCTCGGTCATCTTCTTGTAGACGCCGAAGGCTCCTCCCCAGTCGCGGTTGTCCTCTCCGTAGGCAATCAGCGTGGGATCGTCGTAGAATTTGTCGATGATCGGCTCAAAGAGGCCGTCGCAGATGTTGTAGACCTTCATCTTTGAAACCGGCTTCCCGTTTTCGTCGGTCGCCTTCCGCACCTTTCCGGCGATGTCCTTCACGCGCGGAACCTCTTCCTTCGGCATCAGCATCTCGGCCTTGCGGGTCGGATCCATGCTGACCTCCTTCCGGTTCGAGAACATGATCGAGGAAATGGCCTCCGGCTCCTTGCCAAGATCCATACGCGGGGAAATTTCATCGTCGATGGCCAGCTTGAGGATCTCCGTCATCCGGGCCCTGACGCTCTCGTGAAGCGTCTTCGCCGTGTCCTCCGTCGCAATGCCGCCGAGAATCAGCTTATTTTCAAAGGCGCGGATGGGGTCGGCCTCTTTCCAAGCCTCAATCTCCTCCTGCGTCCGATAGGTGGAGGAGTCGGAGGGAGAGTGGCCGGAAACGCGATAGGTCACCACGTCAAGAAGCGCCGGGCCCTTGCCCTCAAGGAGCAGCTTTTTCTTGCGGGAAACCGCGTCGATGACGGCCAGCGGATCGTAGCCGTTGACCCGTTCGGCGTGCATTCCGTCGGGATTGAAGCCGGCGCCGAGGCGGGCCGCCATATCAAAGCCCATCGTCTCGCCGCGGGTCTGCCCGCCCATGCCGTAGTGGTTGTTGAAGACGTTGAAGAGAATCGGAAGTCCGGCGTCGCTGAATTTTCCGTCCATGCCCCACAGCTTGGTAAACTGATCCATCGAGGCGAAGTTCATCGCCTCAAGCACCGGCCCTCTTCCGAGGGCGCCGTCGCCGCAGTTGGAAACGACGATTCCCGGCTTGCCGTTGGAGCGCTTGTAGAGCGCCGCGCCGAGCGCGATCGGAGCGCTGGCCCCGACGATGGCGTTGTTCGGCATCAGCCCGAAGGGGATGAAGAAGGCGTGCATCGAGCCGCCCAGACCCCGGTTAAAGCCGGTCTTGCGGGCGAAGATTTCGGCAAGGGCTCCGTAGAGCAGGAAATTGACGGCCAGCTCCTTCCCGTCACCTCCGGCGTTCATATGCTCCTCGACCACCTTCAACACCGCGCCGTCGAGGAAATCCTTCATAATTTCGTAAAGCTCCTTCTCGCTGAGCTTATGGATCGACGACAGGCCCTTGGCGAGAATTTCCCCGTGACTCCGGTGGGAGCCGAAGGAAAAGTCGTTGATATCCAGCGAATAGGCCTCACCGACCGCCGACGCCTCCTGGCCGATCGAAAGGTGCGCCGGGCCGGGATTGCTGTACTTCACGCCGTTGTATTCGCTCTTGACCTTGATTTCGTTCAGCATCGTCTCAAATTCGCGAATGATCACCATATCGCGGAGGATGCGAAGAAAATCCTCGGTTGTGTAGAGCGCCTTTTCCTCTTCCAGCGTCTTGCTGTAACGGCAGACCGGGATATCCTCAAAACGGATAAAGCCCGGCTCAAACGCTTTTTTGGGATCGACAAACTGACTCTTTGGCATAACACTGCCTCCTTAAAGAAAACATAAAATTTAAATTCGGATTTACTGGACGGCGGCCCGCAGGGGCCGTAGAGAATTTTCAGTGCCAATATTTTCGGCTTGGCAGACCGAATGTGCCCGGAAAGGCGCCGAGGCGGGCTTTATACCGTAAACAGCGCTTCTCTGAGAACCTCCCCGACCGTCGGGTGCGGGAAGATCACCTTGCGGGCCTGTTCGACGCGCATTTCGCGCTCCACCATCATGGCGGCGCCGTAGATGAATTCGGAGGCATAGCTTCCGATCATCGAAACGCCGAGCACCGTCCGGTGCTCTTTATCGACAAGGAGCTTGACCACGCCGTCGCCCCCCTCGTTTTCGGCCAGATAGCGGCCACTGTAGCGGAGCGAGAGCTTTTCGGTGAGAACGTCAAGGCCCTTTTCGGCGGCGGTTTCGGAGGTCTCCCCTACCGAGGCGACCTCGGGATTTGTATAGATGACGGAGGGAACGGCCCGGTAGTTCATAACGTCACGGCGACCCAGCATATTGTTGACGGCGACCTCCCCCTCGCGGTAAGCGGTATGGGCGAGCATCGATTTCCCGTTGACGTCCCCCGCCGCCCAGACTCCGGCGACGCTTGTCTCCATCCGTTCATTGGTAACGACGGCGCCGCGCTCGGTGAGAATCCCCACCGATTCCAGCCCG
The DNA here is from genome assembly GCA_947626065.1 of uncultured Clostridia bacterium. GTDB lineage: Bacteria > Bacillota > Clostridia > Oscillospirales > CAG-272 > Colimorpha_A. Next base: position 3,104 of record CANQQT010000005.1, read on the forward strand.
AGGCCCTGCGTCACGGGACGGCGGCCAATGGCGACGAGAAGAGCGTCTACCTTCAGGCTTTCGGTCTTCCCGCTCGTTTCAAAATTCACGCAGTCGGCGCCCACCGAGGTCACCTTGGCGCCGAGACGGAAATCGACGCCCTTTTTGATATAATTTTTCTGCAAAATCGCGCCGATTTCCCGGTCGGTCGGCCCGGCGATATGGTCGAGCATTTCAATCACGGTCACCCGGGAGCCGATCGAGCGGTAATAGGAGGCCATTTCCAGACCGATGACGCCGCCGCCGATGACGGTGAGGTGCTTCGGAACCTTCTTGCAGTCGAGAATTTCGCGGTTGGTCATGGCAAAGCCGGAGGCGAGCGCTTCGGAGAGGCCGGGGATCGGGGGAAGCGCGGCGGTGGAGCCGGTGCAGAGAAGGATTTTGGCCCCTTGGTACTCCTTGCCGTCCGCCCGGACGGTGAAGCCCTCTTTTCCTCTTCCGAGAAGCTCCCCGTAGGCGTTTACCGTTTCGACTCCCGCCTTTTTCAGCGTCATGCCGATGCCGCCGACCAGCGTTTTGACGACGCGGTTTTTCCTCTCAAGAACCGCGCCGTGGTCGATCGAAGCCCCCGAGAAGCTCACGCCGTATTCGGAGGCGTGGGAGGCGCTTTCATAAAGCTTGGCGGAATACAGCAGGGTTTTGGTGGGAATACAGCCCTCGTTCAGGCAGACACCCCCCAGCGCGCGGCCCTCCACAAGCAGGGTTTTCATCCCCGCGTGGGCGGCATACTCCGCCGCATGGTAACCGGCGGGGCCTCCGCCGAGTAAAATCAAATCGTACATGAAAAACTTCCTTTCACTTGAACATGAACGCTCAGAACACGAACGCTCGAAACATAAGCACTCGAAACCTGAGCACTCGAAACCTGAGCACTCGGAACATGAGTACTCGGAACATGAGTACTCAAAACCTGAGCTCTCGAAACATGAGTACTCGGAGCGCGAACGCTCGGACGCCCACTCTTTTATTTTGCAAGAAGCAGGTCAAAGTCGGCAAGGGCCGCGCAGAGCTCCTTCAGAAAGCGGGCCGCCGGAGCGCCGTCGAGGGCCCGGTGGTCAAAGGTCAGCGAAAGCCCCATCGCCGGGTAGGTTTGCCCGTTCTCCCGCAGGCGGAAGACGACGCTTCCGACGCCGAGAATGGCGGTCTGCGGCGGATTGATGACCGGGGTGAAGCTCTCGATTCCGAGGGAACCGAGGTTGGTGACGGTAAAGGAGGCGCCTTTCAGCTTATCGGGGGAGATGCTTCCCTTCTGCGCGGCGTCGATCGCCTCATGCGAGGCGGCGGCCAAGGCGCTCAGCGAGAGCTTATCGGCCTCCCGCACGGTGGGAACGAGAAGGCCCCGCTCGGTATCGACGGCGACGCCGAGATGAACGGAGGAGAAGCAGCGCAAAACGCCCGGCTCTTCGAGATAATGGGCGTTGAGCGCTTTGTGTCCCGGCAGAAGCGTGCGGGAAACCGCGTAAAGGATCATATCGTTCAGGGTGATGCGGTTCATGCCGAGGGCCTCGCTCTTTTCCTTGAGGCGGGCGCGATAGGCCATCACCTGCGTGGCGTCAAAGGAGGAATGAAGCGTCAGCTGTGCCATTTCGCTGAGAGAGGCGTGCATCGACCTTGCGATTGTGCGGCGAACGCCCGAAAGCTTCACGTCATCATACTCCTCCGCCTTCGGCGCGGTGGAAGGAACCGGCGCCTCGGGAGCCGCCTCCTCGCGGCTCGGAAGCGTAAAGCCCTTGTCGAGAAGGGCGTTGACGTCGCGCTCAATGATGCGTCCGTTCGGCCCGGTCGGAACCGCGCGGGAAAGATCGGCGTCGGTCTTCTCGGCCAAGCGGCGGGCGCGGGGAGAAATTTTCATTTTCCCGCCGGCATTCCCCGTCGGCGCTTGGAAAGACTCTGCCGAAGGGGCCTCCTCGGCGGCTTCGTTCCCTTTTTCCCCGGTCTCTTTCGTCGGCTGTGCCGGAGCCGGTGCGCCGGTATCCTCCGCCGTCGGAATCAGGGAGGAGATATCCTCTCCCTGCTGTCCCACGATGCAGACGGGGCGGAGGCATTCGACGTCGTCTCCTTCCTCGGCAAAGACGGCGAGAAGAACGCCGTCGGCGGGCGAAGGCTCGTCAAAGGTCGACTTGTCGGTCTCGTAGGAGAAAAGCACCTCCTTCTCCGCCACGGGATCCCCGACTTTTTTCTTCCATTCGGTGATTACGCAGCTCTCTACGCTCTGCCCCTGTCGGGGCATAATGACAATCTGTGCCATGAAATATCCTCCTGTATCGTCAATGGATAAAGTGTTTCTTTTTTATCAAATTCGGGGTCTGCCGCCGAACGGTCGGGCAAATTTTTAATCGGCCCCCAACCGCCGGGAAAAAGAGTGCCCGGCTTCCGCCGTTCCTCCTCAGGCAGTCAGCACGGTGATGCCCGCCGCGCTCGCACGCTTTGCCATATCCTCCGGAAGCTCCCCATCCGACACGATGCAGTCGATGTCGTCGATGGAACAGAAGGTATAGGGCAGGCTCTTGTTCAGCTTGGAGCGGTCGGTGAGAAGAATCACCTTCCGCGCCTTGTGCACCACCAGCTTTTTCAGCTCGCATTCGATGTAATTGCCGCAGGTCAGTCCGTCCTCAAGGGAAATGCCGGACGGCACGATAAAGGCGAGGTCGATGTTGATGCTTTCGATAAAGCTGATGGCCTGATTCCCCGAAACCGTGATGTTGTCGCGGTTGATCATTCCGCCGACGATGTTGACGATCGGCATTTCCTTTTTCATCAGCTCGATGGCGATGTTCAGTCCCGTGGTCGTCACGGTGATGCGGTCGTTCGGCATCAGCTCGGCGAGGCGCAGAACGGTGGTGCCGGAATCGAGAAAAATCGAGCGGCCGGTTTCAAGAAGGGAAAGCGCCCGTCTGGCCACCCGCTCCTTCCCGTCGACGTTTTCCTTCAGGCGGAGGCTGAAGGCGTCCTCCATGGAGGTCGTGATAAATTTCATCGACCGGGCGCCGCCCCGCACCTTGATGGCCTCTCCCTGCTTTTCAAAATATTCGATGTCGCGGCGCAGGGTCATGCCCGACACATCCGGGAACCGTTCCTCCAGCTCGTGGAGAGAGAGAAAGGGCTTGGTTTGCAGCAGCTCAAGAATAGCCGCTCTTCTTTCTGAACTCATAAAGGGTCCTTCCTTTCCGGCGCGTTTCCTTCACGTCGCAAGTATTTTTTCGCTGTGTTAGAATTTAACACACATCTGTAATTATATCACGTAAGATAACATATGTCAATGAAGAATTTGCAAATTTTAAAAAAATATTTTTTCTCACCGCGCACAGGGACTTCTACTTCTTTCTCTTCGGGTGAAAAAATGTCCGAAAACTTCTCACAAAAACCACGTAGAAGAGCAAAAAGCGCAAAAATACCGACTCCCTTTTCTCGAAAAAGGGTTGACTTTTCGGTCAAATTATAGTAAGATAAAGGAAAGAAAATACGCGCAAAAAACCAGGAGGACTTTTGAAATTGAAAAGAAAATGGGCCCTTTGGCTTGCCTGCCTCCTCCTTCTGTCCGGCTGTGCCGGGGGAGGCGGAAAATCTCCTGACAACACTCAACAAACGGAGGATTCCAACATGACGGAACAGAACTTAACGGAAATCGAAAACGGACGCACCACAAGCGGATTCTTTTACAAAAACAAGCTCGCCGACGGCGCGGCGGATCCCTTCATTTTAGAGCATGACGGGGTCTACTATCTCATCTGCACCGGCGGTTCCCGCTTCACCGTCCGGACCTCAACGGATCTTGTCACATGGCGGGAGCAAAGCGAACCGCTCATCACCCTCGCCGACACCGGATGGGCCGTCAAAAACGGCTGGGCGCCGGAAATGTACGAGTACAACGGCAAATTCTATCTGATCTTCTCGGCGCAGGGCGCCAACAACATTCACTCCATCGAAATCGCCGTCAGCGATACCCCGAACGGAAAATTCGTCCCGCTGAGAAGGGGAACGCCCTTCTTCTCCCCCGCGTTCAGCGTCATCGACGGAAGCCTCTTCTTTGACGACGACGGGCGCATCTATATGTACTATTCCAAGGACAACTCCACCAACGTAGTGAACGGCAAGAGAACCAGCCAGACCTGGGGCGTCGAGCTGAAGCCCGACTTCTCCGGCATCATCGGCGAACCGGTTCTCATCTCCACGCCGGAGCAGAGCTGGGAGCTGAAAAGCGGATCGGTCATCTGGAACGAGGGCCCGGTCGTCTTCAAGGAGAACGGAACCTACTATCTGCTCTACAGCGCCAACTACTACACCACCGAGCATTATTCCGTCGGCTACGCCACCTCCGATACCCCGCTCCGCCGCTTTGACAAGGCAAACAACTGCCGCATTCTGAGCGGAAACGGCGAAACGGTCACCGGCCCCGGCCACTGCAACATTCTGCGTTCCCCCGACGGAAGCGAAATCTTCATCGTCTATCACGTTCACACCGTCCCGCCGACCACCGAGCACGGGCGTAGCCTCGCCATCGACCGCCTGATCATCCGGGAGGACGGAACCCTCGCCGTCGACGGGCCGAGTGAGACCCGCCGTCCCCTTCCCTCCGGGTTGAACGGCTTCACGCACGTCACCGACTTCACCTACAGCGGAAGCGGAGAGAAAGCGGAATTTGCCTCGGCCTCCGACGTCGGAAATCTGTTTGACGGCCTCGCAAGCGCCTCTCTCAAGAATATCTATTCCATGGACGAGGGCGGCACGGTGGAAATCAAGTTAAACACCCCGACGGCCCTGTCAAATCTCCTCATCTACCCCTCCATGTCGGAAAAATACCTCCCCGGCTCCTTTGACGTGACGATCAACGGAAGCTATATTATCCGCGGCATCCGCTTCGCGGGAAATCCCGGGAATCCCGCGACCGTCACCCTCTCCAACCTGCCGGAGGGAACGGCGGTGGAAAGCCTCGCCATCACCGTTCATCTCGCGGAAGGAAGCGAATATGCGGCGCTGGCCGAAATTATCCTGATTTCGCAAAGCGCAAAGTAAAGAATTTCTCCCCTGTCAAAAGAAAATGCCCGACGGCCACGATTTGCGCCGTTCGGGCTTTCTTTTGCTCAATTTGAAAACACCGGTTTTTGCAAAATTCACGCTGAAAGCGATCCTTTGGAACGGTTACTTTTCCCGGAAAAGCAAAGAGGATTCCTTTTCCACTTGGGCGGGCCATTCTCACGGGAGAATACAGCGTTAAAAAAGGGTGTGTCATCGCATTTTCGAGTAAAACGCGCACGCCAAAACGCAAACGCCCGCTGAAAGGCGCCCGTCGAAAGACGGCTACGATCGCCCGCAAAATTTTTCAAGAAACTTCCCTTTTTCCCTTGACATTTTTTCTTCAGTATGATATATTATATATGATACATAGTGTCAAACATGAAACGAACAAAAAAATCAAAATCCGCAATTATTTTTTCTCAATCCGCAAGAATAAGGATTGACTTTCAAAGCAATTTATAGTATGATAATTTTAGGTGAAATGAACATTCCAAAAGAATCAAGGAGGATTTACAAATTGAAAAGAAAATGGGCGCTTTGGCTTGCCTGTCTCCTGCTTTTGTCCGGCTGTACCGGAAGGGGCGGCGGGAATCCGAACGACACGACCTCACCGGCAGGGGAACAGGAGCTGACCGAAATTGAAAACGGGCTGACCCTTTCGGGATTTTTCTACAAAAACACGCTCTCCGGAAACGTCGCCGACCCCTATATTCTCGTGCATGACGGGGTCTATTATCTGGTCTGCACCGGCGGTTCCCGCTTCACCGTCAAGACCTCGAAGGATCTTGTCACGTGGAAGGAGAAAAGCGAGCCGCTCATCACCCTCGCCGACACCGGCTGGGCCGTCAGCAGCGGCTGGGCGCCGGAGCTTTACGAATACAACGGAAAATTCTATCTGCTTTTCTCTGCCGTGGGGCAGAACGGGCTGGCCGCCATCGACATTGCCGTCTGCGATACGCCGGACGGGAAATTTGTACCCCTGAAAAAGGGACAGCCCTTCTACGCGCCGAACTACACCGTCATCGACGGAAACCTCTTCTTTGACGACGACGGGCGCGTCTATATGTACTATTCCAAGAGCGTTTCGACCAACATCATCGACGGGAATCCCACCAGTCAGACGTGGGGAATTGAGGTGAAGCCCGATCTCTCGGGCGTCATCGGGGAGCCGGTTCTGATTGCCACGCCGGAACAGCCGTGGGAATTGAAGAGCGGCTCGACGCGCTGGAACGAAGGCCCGGCGGTCTTTAAGGAAAACGGAACCTACTATCTCCTTTACAGCGCCAACTATTACGCCACCGAAAATTATTCGGTCGGCTACGCCACCTCCGATACCCCGCTCCGCCGCTTCGATAAACCGACCAACTCCCGCCTCCTCTACGGAAACGGGAAGACGGTCACCGGGCCGGGGCACTGCAGCGTCTTCCGCTCGCCGGACGGCACCGAAATGTATATGGCCTACCATGTCCACACCGTCCCGCCGACCGCGGACGGCGGCCGCAGTCTCGCCATCGACCGGCTGCTCTTCCGGGAGGACGGCTCCCTCGCCGTCGACGGGCCGAGTGAAACCCGCCGCCCCCTTCCCTCCGGGCTGAACGGCTTCACGCACGTCACCGACTACACCTACAGCGGAAGCGGGGAGAAGGCGGAATTCGCGGCATCCTCGAATATCGACAACCTCTTCGACGGAATCGCCGACGCCTCCGTGCGGAACATTTATTCCATGGATGAGGGCGGAAAGGTAGAGATCAAGCTCACAACGCCGACAGAGCTGGCGACGGTTCTCGTGTACCCCTCCTCGATGGGAGAATACGCGCCGGGATCCGTGGACGTCACGGTAAACGGCACCTATGTCATCCGGGAGCTTCCCTTCGCGGGAAACCTCGGAAACCCCGCGACCGTCACGCTCACCAACCTGCCAGAGGGGACGAAAGTGGAAAGCCTCACCCTCACCGTGCACCTCAAAAAAGGAAACGAATACGCAGCGCTGGCCGAGATCATCCTGATTTCGCAAGCGAAATAAATCTTTGACGATTAGGAAAAGAGCCAACCCGAAAGGGAGGCTCTTTTTCTATGTGGGGGATTGGAAACAAGAGAGTGTAACCGAAAAAGGAGCGCGGAGAAACGGGGGCCAAAGCGAAAAACTCTTGAAAAAAAATGCGCCAACGCGCAAAAGCTCCCGCCACACGGAGGAAATCTCCGAAAGGCGGGAGTTTACTTGTTATAACAGACAACGAATACAGCCGCTGTTTTTCTCGTTTTATCCGCCGTGACCGTCGAAAAAAATTCCCTTCTCACGCTCAATCTTGGCAAGATATCCCTTGAACGCCTCTACCAACCGTTGCGACTCTTCCTCTCCGGCGGATTCTTCGTAATAGAGTTCTTCCAAAGTGCCTTTGCCTTCCCATGACTTCAGACGAAACCAAATATAAAACCACAACTTGTTGTATATTACAAACATATTGAGTCCGGAGGGCACAAGAAAATCGCAAATTCCGCTCCGCAAAGAAACCATAAAGGGAATTTTGCTTGCGATTCCAAGCATCTCCTCCAGAGAACAGCGTAAAGGAAGACTGCCCGGCACCGGCTTCTGATTCTTTATCACGTTCGTGTAGACAAAATAACCTTTTTCTTTTAGCAAAAGACAAATTTGCTCAAAGAAGTACCCCCCGCCTTTTTCCACCTTCAATGTGGAAGAATAAGGGTTCAAAACAACACAACGACCGCAGATTTCCGAAAAATTCGGAATGCTTGTCACCTCAGCAAGCATAACCCGATGAAATTCGGGAGACACATTTTCGCTTAAGCCATAGGCTTTGCGCATTGCCATGATATAGTCGGTATTTTCTTCGACAAACCGAGGGGCATACGCCATCATGCCCCAAACCTCAAAGATAATGCCGTCCTGTAGCATTTGCTTACAATATCCGAGATTGGACCGTAAACAGCGAAGTTGAAGCAAAGCAAGCCGTTGATTTGAGCGGATAAAAACCGCTTTATCATAAGAATCGTAGGTGTCAAGAATATACTTGAATTTTTCGCGTGTGACAACCGCTATTTTCTGCAAAGGATTCTTTTGCTTCACGGCCTTCACAAAGGCCATGCAATATAAAAGGTCTCCCATAGCGGTCGTAGAAAGAATAACCAACGTATCATCACTCTTTTTTCTTTTGATCTTTTTGACGATTCTTTTTTGAACAACAGGAAAAATCGTCTTCCGCCCGATATCAAGAAAAAAGCGCTTTATTTTCCCAAAATTCACAGCTTCGCCTCCTGCCTGTTATAAATTCTATAAACCGGGGTCTTCCGTAACGACGGGAAAATCCCCGGCATCCCGCTCTTTGTTTACCGCATATCCCATAACAAGGCCACTGGGCTTACAGTCGTTGAGAAGGATACGTTCTCCATACGGAAGGCCGAAAAGAATCTTGTGAAATCGAATCTTATTCTCCTCCAAAAACCGAACCGTTGCCTCCCGGTATTTTTCATCCCTCGACGTAAGAAACACAATACTGTCTTTTTCCGGAATTTTACTCAAAAAATCGAGGGCGCCCTCCAAAAGAGTATCAAAGCCGTCAATCAAGTAACCGTTGTGCTTGACGATCGTACCGTCCAAATCCAAGAGCCACGTATGACCCAGCGTCGAAAGGCGAAGCTCACTCATGTCTCAGGGTCGCACCGATGGCGCCTCCCGGGTGGTTCGGCTTGAAATCCCGTTCCAAATCCAGATGCAACCGTTTTGCGAGCTCCATAACAAGCGCTTGCAATACAATAAGATTTACCGTCGTGGAATTGTTGGGCATGATATTCCAAAGGTCACCCTCGTGTTCCAGCGACATGACAATTTTGTTTTCCATCTGATTGCCGAGAAGACTTTTTTCCGCAAAAGTCATCAGCCAAAGGGTAACGCCCTCTCTCTGCTTCAAAAGATCATAGAGATAGACCGATTCCTTCGTCGTTCCGCTTTTGGTCAGAATAATCACCAAATCCCCCTTATGCACCATTCCTAAATCCCCATGCACCGCGGAGTTTGTATGTAAGAAATTTGCGTTCAGTCCCAAAGAAAGCAGGCTGCCCACTACTTTGTCACAGATGGAAACGTTCTTTCCGAGCCCCGATACCACGATTTTGTGTCCGGTTTGCAAGGCCGTCTGGCAATCCTGCACCAATTTTTCAAATGCGGTTTCATCAACGGAATCCACCGCTTTTCTGATTATCTCTAAATTTTCGTCAAAAATCGTCATTTTTATTCTTCCTCCAATACTTCTTTCAGCAATCGGCACCCATTATAAAATGCGCCGCAAATCGAATCGTAATCTTCCCAAGCATACGTGGTCAGAGAAAACCATATAACGGTATGCAAAAGCTTCAGCGTCCGCATATCGATTTCATCGGAAATCATCCGGCAAAAATACGGCGTCAAGGGTTCCCAATGATTGGACTCAATCTCAAGAGAGACCTCCTCCTCGGTAATGGAAAGGCGAAAGCGTTTGAGATTAAAGGAATCGTAATTCCCCTGAATAGAATAAAACAGCTTTGCCCAGTCATAGGCCGGGTCGCCGTAAAGCTCCGTATATCCGAAATATCCTCTCGGATCGATGAGCACCGGCGTAAGCGAACGGTCTAACAGAATGTTTGAAAAGGTACAGTCGCCGTGAATAAACGTGAATTTTTCGCAGCGGTAATCCTCGAACATATGCTCTAAAGTCGCCTGACAGAAAAACAGGTTGGGGCAATCCTCTCCATTGATGCGAATAACGGGCCGATCCGCAAAGGGCACAAGATCCCGAATCTTTTCCAACCGTCGGAGCGTCTTTTGTACGTATGCCTCGTAAATGCTGAAATAGTCGGCCGGAATCGAATCCAGCTGATGCAATCTTCGTAAAGAATCCACGACATTTTTCAAGGCCACTTTTTTCTGCTCTTCCGTCAAATCACAGAGGAAAACGTTTTTCCCGTCGATTCTTTCCATCGTGAGGGGAGAGTACGAAAATATTTTCGGAACACAGCCGCAATTTTTTTCGTTCACATAACGGTACCACTTAATTTCCCGTTCCGCAAGCGCCTTTCCCTGCTCGTCAATTCCCTCTTTTATGACAAGACCGTTTTCCACGCGAATCCGATTGAATGGGCGGCAACGACCGGGAAGGCCGGAAACGTTGTCCTCTTCCCAAACATCCAAAAGTCCGTATTCCTTTGTACGGTGTAGACCCAATGTTAAAAAAGAAATGGGCTGATTCTGCAACCATCGGACAAATTCCCCTTCGGAGGGAACCTCCCGAAGCAGTTCTTTTTGCTCAAACACAAAAAAGCCCGCTACGCCGCAATCGGTGGAAGGGCTTTCCTCAAAGACTCCGTTTTCGTATTTCCAGCGACAGCGAAAATCTTTGGAAAGGCCGATATAATTTCCCGGTTGGGAAGGAAAACGAAACTCGGAAGGCAGAACCAAATCCGACCAAATCAACGCGAAGGGCTTGCCGGTAGGAAGAAGCCGAAGAGCCTGGCCGATTCCCGCGCAGGTTCCCGTTTTTTCGTGTACCTCGGCAATCAGATATTTCACTTTGGCAAAGGCCGCCAGATATTTACGCATCACGTCGCTTTTGTAATCGGATATCACAATAAATTTTTTATCCGGAAATTGCTCAAATAAATGGAACAGCATCGGGCGGTTCCCCACGGGAACCAACGCTTTGGGCTTGTTTTGAGTCAAATGACCCAAACGCGTTCCCTTCCCGCCTGCCTGCACAACAATATATTCTATCCCGTCGTTCACGTTTTCAAGCTTTCCTCCTTGACCGTATTCAACATCTGCGATATTTGCGGAAAAACTCTTTCAACAGCTTTTTGCTGTCAAAAAAAGCGCGATTTCACAGTTAAATGCGCATTTAATTATATCATATATATTAACGAAAGTCAAGGACAAGTTTTATAAAATTCAGTCAGATTGAATATAAACGGCTTTTTCAGAAACACCAAAAACGCCCAACCCCTTCTTTTGAATCGTTTAAGGGATTGGGCGAGAATTTTTCATTGGGGAATTCTATATTGTTTATCTAAAAACTACTGCATAAAATAGCTATACAAAAGCGATTCATCCAAAATCGTTCAGCCTTATAGAAATCCTTCATTTTTTCTCTCTGGCCGTTGCGCGACGGCTGTTTCAGTGAATGGTTTCAAGGCAGATTCTGTGGCACAGAGTCAAAAAATTGGCCCTCCACACCTCAGCAAGCAAAAAGAAAACCGGCAACACTTACCATGCTACCGGTTTTGGAGGCGACATCCGGATTCGGACCGGAGAATAACGGTTTTGCAGACCGTGGCCTTACCACTTGGCTATGTCGCCGAAAACAAACGCTCCCGACGAAGGGAGCGCCGTTTTTTGGAGCGGATTACGGGGCTCGAACCCGCCACCTCCACCTTGGCAAGGTGGCGCTCTACCAAATGAGCTAAATCCGCGAATCGTATGTACCGCGCTTTCGCAACGATACACACTTCATCACACACTGTTGCGTGCGACCATGGTGCCTCCGGTCGGAATTGAACCAACGACACAAGGATTTTCAGTCCTCCGCTCTACCGACTGAGCTACAGAGGCATACCGGCAGCCTGTCGGAGAACTTTTGACTGCCTGAGAAAAATGGCGACCCGAAGGGGACTCGAACCCCTGACCTCTAGCGTGACAGGCTAGCGTTCTAACCAACTGAACTACCGGGCCGTATATGGTGGGAACAATAGGGCTCGAACCTATGACCCTCTGCTTGTAAGGCAGATGCTCTCCCAGCTGAGCTATGCTCCCGATCCTGTCGGCGGGAGTCTCTTCCCTTGCGACTTTGATATTATACCATATCCCGCCCTCTTTGTCAACACTTTTTTTGAATTTTTTTATTTTTCTTGCGTTTCTTTTCGAATTCCCCGCCACTCTACGCCTCGCTTTGCGTTTCCCACTGTCCGCATTCCGTCGGCAAAAGCCTGTAGCCCCGGAAACCACGCCGCACACCTACGGCTCCGGCGCCCTTTTGGCGCGCATATCAAAAGCGGGCCTTCTCGGGGAAAAACCGGCGTTCGTCAGCTTCTGTTGGGCGTTGGCTGAGACGTTGGCGCACTTTTCCCGAGGCATTCACCGGATCTTTTTGAGGCGTTCGTGCGGCTCTTCCTAGGCATTGTCGCGCCTTTCGCCTTCCCCGTCCGCGACTGCCGCCTCTTACGCTTGTTTCCAAAAGGAAAAGCCGGGTGAACGATTTCGCCCGGCGCCCCGTTTATGCCTCGGGGGTAAAATTTTTGTGTGTTCTACGGATCCGGATGACGTCGCGGAGCATTTTCAGCGTGTCGCGCACCGGTCTCACCTTCGATTCCGATTCGCGGTGCTGGAGAATGCGAACCGGAAATTCGGTAACCTTCATTTTATATTTCCCGGCGAGGATCAGCACCTCCAGGTCAAACGCAAAGCCGTTTACCGTACACTTCCGGAAGATTTTTTCCGCCGCGCTCCTTTTCATGCACTTGATGCCGCACTGGGAATCGGAATAGGAAAAGCCCGCCAGCAGGGAGATGACGCGAATGTAGGTTTTCGACATCAGCTTCCGCAGGAAGGTATACCCCTCGTAGCCGTCGGCGCTGAGATTTCTCGAACCGATCACAAGGTCGGAGCCGGTGTTAAGAAGCTCGTTGTAGATTTCAAAAACGGCGTCACAGCCGTAGGCGAGATCACAGTCTGTATAGACGACCGCCTCCCCCACAGCGGCAAGAACCCCTTCACGGACGGCGGAGCCTTTCCCCCGGTTGTCGGGATAGCCGACGACGCGCACCCGGGGGAGCTGCAGCTCCTCGACGGCCTCCGCACAGCGGTCCCGGCTCCCGTCGTTCGAGAAGACGATTTCATAGTCGCCGTCCGGGAACTTCCCGTCGAAAAAGTCCGTCAGTGTCCGCGCCGTCTGCGCCGCGATTTTTTCCTCGTTGTACATGGGAATGACAATGGATAGCTTGGGAATCATAGAAGAAGCCTTTCTTATCCGCGGACCGAGGAGACCAGCACGGCATGGACGGCAAGCCGCCCGTTCCGCGTCCGGTTGCTGCAGGTGGAAAGAGTCAGGATTTTATCCTCCGCGCAAAACTGCGTATCGGTCGGATGAATCGAGTTTCCCTTTACCCGCTCGGCAAATTCCAAAAAGCTCTCGTCCGTCGGGAAATAGGTGGTGATATACGGATAGTATTTGTCGGTTGCATAGACGGAGAAAATCCGGTAGGTGTACATTCCGTCAAGGGTATACACGATCACCGTCCCGTTTTTCTCGAAAAAGTCCCGCTCAAGAAAATTATCAAGGGCATGGAACATCGACTGATTCGCCATGTGGTGGCCGTAGAGAATGAGATTTTTATTCTCAAGCGCCGTGCGGCTACACCGGTAATCGGCGAAAATCGAACCGGCCTCAAGATAGCTTCCCGTGTAGGAATGGTCGAGGTAATAGTCGTTGTCCTCGCTCTGCATGATCGGGTAATTGATGTTGGTTCCGGGGAGCTCTATCCAGCCGTAAAGATTCGGATAGCGCTGTTTCAGGCTGTAGAGCTTGCTCCGGAAGCGCTCAAACTCCCGGTTGACGCCGGTCTGCCCCGTCACGCCCTGAAGATCCTCCGCCGACAGATTCTGACTGGCCTCGTAGTCGGGGGTCGCCTGCCCTCCGTAAGAGGACAGCATCTCCTCCACCCCGTTCTCTCCGCTTCCGCCGACGACGGCGTCGGCCACATTTCCGTAAACATCCTCCGCCTCGCCGTAGCCGACGAGCGAATGCACGATATACCGAACGCTGAGAGCCAGCACCAGCCCGCAGGCAAGGAGTGCGAACAGACGGATATGGTCAAGAAGGAAGGTGAGCGGGGAGAATTTCTTCTTTTCACGCGGGGCAATCGCGTCCGGCGTCATTTCCATGACCGAGCGGACAAATTCCGATTCTTTTTTTTCGGGCGGAGTCTGCGACATACCGTTTCCCTTCCTTTCCTGTTTTTATCGGCCTTCCCTCTTTCTCCGAGAGGCAAGGCGGCCTGAGCGCTCTTTTTCAGTCGACGAGGATCAGCGACGGATCCCACATAGCGGGCGCGCGGTAGCCGAGCAGATTGACGACGGTTGCGGCCACCGAGGAAAGCCCGAAGCTTCCCTCCTCCCCGGTCTTGACCCGGTAGGCGTCCGCCGTCGTTTTGTCATAGAAGATGCAGGGCACGGGGTTCAGCGTGTGGCTGGTTTTGGCCTTGAAGCGACCATCCTTCCCTACCTTCGGCAGGCCCGTCTTCTTGTCGATTTCATACATCTCGTCGGCGTTTCCGTGGTCGGCGGTGATGATAGCGACGCCGTGAAGCTCGTCGATCACCCGCAGAATCCTTGCCAGCTGGAGATCAAGCGCTTCCATTGCGCACCGCGTCGCCGCGAAGCTTCCGGTATGGCCCACCATATCGCCGTTCGGGAAATTACAGCGCAGATAGCGGTATTTTCCGGAGCGGAGCGCCTCGATCAGCTCGTCGGTAATCTCCGCGCATTTCATCCAAGGCCTCTGCTCAAAGGGGACGACGTCGGAAGGAATCTCTTGATAGGTCTCGTATTCCTCGCTGAATTTTCCGCTCCGGTTGCCGTTCCAGAAATAGGTGACGTGACCGTATTTCTGCGTTTCGGAAATCGCGTATTCCGGGATCCGGGAAGCGGCGAGGTATTCGCTTAACGTGTTGGTAATCTCCGGCGGGCTGACCAGATAGTTTTTCGGAATGTGCAGGTCGCCGTCGTATTCCAGCATTCCCGCATAAACCACCTTCGGGTAACGGACGCGGTCGAATTTGTCGAAATTCTCCTCGTCAAAGGCGCGGGAAATTTCGATCGACCGGTCGCCCCGGAAATTGTAGAAGACGACGCTGTCGCCGTCAAGGACGGGGCCGACCGGCTTCCCGTTTTCAGCGATGACAAAGGCCGGCAGATCCTGGTCGATGGCTCCCGTCTCCTCCCGGTAGGTCGAAATCGCCTCGGCCGCCGTGGCGAACTGCCTGCCCTCTCCGAGGACGTGGGTTTTCCAGCCCTCCGCCACCATCGGCCAGTTGGCCTCGTAGCGGTCCATGGTAATCTTCATCCGACCGCCGCCCGAGGCGATGCGGACGTCGAAATCCTGCGAACGGAGGCCGTCAAGAAAGGCCTCGAAGGGGAGAACGTAGTCGAGCGCCGAGGTTTCCCCCACGTCCCGCCCGTCAAGGAGAATGTGAATCCGGACTCTGCGCACCCCTTCTTCCTTGGCACGGGAAACCATGGCCTTGAGATGGTCGATGTGAGAATGGACGTTCCCGTCCGAGAAGAGTCCGAGAAAATGCAGCGTCGAGCCGTTTTCCTTCACCTGTCCGATCACCTTTTTCCAGGTATCGGAGGAGAACATTTTTCCGCTTTCAATCGACTGGGAAACCAGCTTCGCGCCCTGCGCGAAAACCTGACCGGAGCCGAGCGCGTTGTGCCCGACCTCGGAATTTCCCATATCGTCGTCGGTGGGGAGGCCGACCGCCGTTCCGTGCGCCTTCAGCGTGAGCATCGGGCAGGTTTTCATCAGCATATCGAGCGTCGGCGTGTAAGCGGCCGCCACCGCGTTTGCCCCGTTGTCGGGGGCCAATCCGACCCCGTCCATCACAATCGTAAGAAGCGGCCCGCGGACGCCGCCGAACCCTTCGAGCTTTTCCAGCGTTTTTTCTGTATGCGTTTCCATATGCGCACCCTTTTCTCCGGCGAAAAAAATTCAAAAGACATTGCCCACGGCGCGCCGGCACCGGAGAACAATTTCATAGAAAGCCGCCCTTCCCGGCCATTCCGACGGGAAACCGGCTTTTTTCCCTATGCTTTTATTATACACGGTAATTATGAATAAAAAAATGCTCTTTTCGCAATTTTCTATAACATTTTTGCGGCGGGCGGACATATTCCGCGCCAAAAACGGGAAAAGGGCCGCCGACGCCCTCTCGGGGAAGAAAAAATGCGCAGTCCCAACCCTTGCACCCTCTCCAAAAAGAGAGAATCCCCGCGAAAGGCCCAGTGCCCTCTCTGAAAAGAAAAATGCCCCGAAAGACCTTCCACTTGGGGAGGCGCTCCCGGGACAAAATTTTTTATCGCAGAAAAAAGTTCTTTCGCCGTGGGGCATCGACAAGGCAACCGCCTGATTTTTCTGTGAGAAAATCCGCCGCGGAGCTATGAGAGAATCCGCCGCAGAATTTCCACGCGGACGGCTCGGCCGCTTTCCCTGTCGAGAGTGAAAACCGCCCCGTTCAGCTCCACCGGCCCCGACGGATTTTCAAAGCGCACCGGCCGGTGCGTCCGGAGCTTCCTTATCACACATTCGCTTTTTACCCCCAGAATCGAGTCCTCCGGGCCGCACATTCCGAGGTCGGTAAGATAACCGGTTCCGCCCGGCAAAATCCGCGTGTCGGCGGTGAGAATATGGGTGTGCGTGCCGAAAACGGCGGAAATTCTCCCGTCGAAGAAGCGGGCCAGCGCCAGCTTTTCCGAGGTCGCCTCGGCGTGGATATCCAACACCGAAAAGTCGTAGCTTCCCCTGTTTTCTTCGAGCATGGCCTCCACCGCGTCGAAGGGATCGGACAGCGGGTCGAGGAAAACCGTACCCAAAACATTCATCACGAGGAGGCGCACCCCTCCGCTCTCAAAAATCGCGCATCCTCTCCCCGGCGTCCCGGTCGGGTAATTGGCAGGGCGAAGGACGAAGGGATTTTCCTCTATATACTCCTCGATCTCCTTCTTCTGCCAGATATGATTGCCAGAGGTCAGCACGTCGACGCCGCTGTGAAGGAGCCGCTCGGCGCTTGCGCGGTCAAGGCCGTTCCCGGCGGCGGCGTTCTCTCCGTTTGCGACGGCAAAATCGACGGCAAGCTCCCGCCTCAGTCCATTCAGAACCCGACAGACCTTGTCCGTCGCCTCGGCCCCGACGATATCCCCGAGGGCAAGAATTCTGTATTCCGTCTTCATGTCGCTTCCCTCCTGAAGGTAAAAAAAGCCTTCCCTTGCGCGTTCTTCTGTTCCAGGCCCCGGCTCTTTGGCGTTTTTCGTTCTATGCGGCGCGAATTTTTCTCCTTACGCACACCGACCCGGGCTTTCCGTTCCCGGCGCTCGGGCTTCTTTTTGGGGCTTGCCGTCTTCCGCTTTTGCCGCGCGGAGTTTTCCACGATGGTAAAAAATTCTCAGCTTTCCCCGGTGCCCGCGCTCTCCTCTGCCGTCGGCGTCTCCTTCTTTGCCTTCCCGGCCCTCGCCTTTTTCTTCGGAATCCGGTTTTCAAGGAAGGTGTTGATTCCCGCGCCGACAAGGAGAATTTCCATACAGGCGTAAAGCCAGAGCATGACGACGATCAGCGAGGTCAGGCTCCCGTAAATATAGGAATAATTCGCATAGTTTTCGATATAGAACTCAAAGAACCGGGAGTAGAGAAACCACCCGATTGCCGAGAAAAACGCGCCGGTCAGCTGAGAGAAGAACTTCACCTTCCGTCCCGCGTAGCCCTTGTAGGTCAGCGCGAAAACCGCGCTCAGGATGATGAGAAAGGCCCCGCTGTTCAGAAGTCGGAGAAAAACGTAGGCCGTTTCGGAGGTGGTATACGACAGAATCAAATCGCCGAAAACCCAGATGACCAGCGTCATAATGACGGTAAGCAGGTAGATGAGGGTATAGAGAACCGCCCTTGCCGCGTAGACGGGGAGCCACTTTTCCCCTTTTCCGCCGTAGACGTTGCGGATACCCGCTCCGATTCCCCGGATGCCCCGGGAGGCCGACCAGAGAAGGGCGACGGCGCTGACGGAGATCAGCTGCATATTCGATTTTGCCGACACCTCGTCGAGGAGGAGGGTCACCAGCGCCGAAAATTCCTCCGGAACGCGGTTGAGAATCGCCTCCTTGATCATGCCGCCCTCACGCGGAATCAGAAGACCGGCCAGCGTCAGAATGAGGATCAGGAAGGGGAGCGCCGAAATCGTGATGAAAAAGGAAGCCTGCGCGGCATACACCCGAATACGGCATCTCTCCACCCAGCCGTTGATTTTCCCGACGACCCGGATACAAAAATTTAAAAAGCGGTTTTTCACCGAAAACTGCATCTTTGTTTCACCGATTTTGAAATAGATTTGCGAAAAGGCAAGGCGCCGCGACTCATACCAGCAGTCGGATGGCACCGGGGAGGCACTCGACCTCCGCGCACCGGATATCCCCCGCGTACTCCCCGTCCGTACAGTAGGAGGGCGCCTCCTCACACTCGATTTTCACCTTTTTCGTCTGTAGCAGAATGATGTTCTTCCCGTCGTACTTCTGACTGACCAGCTGTTTCACCACGGCGGCGGTCGTGACGGGATCGGTAAGGCCGCGAACAAGGAGGAGCTCAAAGAGGCCGTCGTCCAGCCGGACCTTATCGGAGGGGAGCCGGAGAACGCCTCCCGCAGAGGTGGAATTGGTCACCGCGACCATGGCAAAATTTCCCTTGATCGTTCCTCCCTCGTAGGTAACCCTTGTCGGATAGGCCTTGCCGAGCTGAGGAATTTCCTTCGCCCCCTCCAGAATGTAGGCAAGATGCCCGATGGCGTTTTTTACCTTCTGCTGGGCGGAGAAGGAGGCCTTCGTGAAGATACCGTAGGAGGTAATATAGGAAAAATACCGTTCCCCGTTCAGCACCCCGACGTCGAGATTCAGAACCTTGCGGGAGGCGATGTCAAAGGAAGCGGCGTTCACGCTTTTCGGGAGTCCCAACGTCGCCGCAAAATCGTTGGTGGACCCGCAGGGATAATAGAGAAGGGGCGGGCGGATTTCGCTTTTCAGCAGGCCGCTGATGACCTCGTTCAGCGTGCCATCCCCGCCACAGCAGACCATGAGATCGCAGAGCGAGCTGTACTGCTCCGCGATGAGGGAGGCGTCTCCCCGCGATTTGGTGATGTGAAGAATGGTTTCGTAATCCTGTTTTTCCACCAGGGCGACGAGGTCAAGAAGATCGCGCTTCATCTGCCTCTTCCCGGCGACCGGATTAACAACAATGACTGCTTTTTTGCTCATAGGGAACCTCTTTCCGGGCTTCCATCGTTTTCTGCCTTCCAAACCGTCCGAAAAAGGGCGGACTGAGGAACGGTGCGAAACAGCAGTAAGTTCATTATATTCCTACAATATTGATAAATTTATCAAAATGTTTGAATAATTTATAAATTCTGTAAAGGGGATAAAATATTTTGCAAAAAAAGTATAGACATTTCCTTTTTCATATAGTAAAATAGGAGGGTATTCTCTGTTTTCCGTTTTCCCGCGCGGGCTCGCCTCCGAAAAGAAGGCCGTTCCGAAGACACGCGGCATACCGCGTGGGCCTCCCGGGACGGAAAGCGACTCAAACTCAGGAAAGGACGGCCGCGGCGCCTCACCTGCCGACAGGCCGACAGCATCCCATGTCTCTCATTCTTCCGAAAAACTACCGCTCCCTTCTCAACACAAGGCAGACGCAGATTGCCATCAAAAAGGTGAAGGACTTCTTCGAGCGCGACCTTGCGATTCAGCTTGATCTGACCCGCGTCACGGCCCCGCTTTTCGTCTCCCGTGCCTCGGGACTGAACGACAACTTAAACGGCGTCGAGCGCCCGGTTTCCTTCGACATCCGGGGCCTTCCCGAGGAGGCCGAAATCGTCCATTCCCTCGCGAAATGGAAGAGAATCGCCCTGAAGAAATACGGCTTCTGCCCCGGGGAAGGGCTTTACACCGATATGAACGCCATCCGCCGCGACGAGGAAACCGACAACATTCACTCGGTTTTCGTCGACCAGTGGGACTGGGAGCGCATCATTTTGAGGGAGGAGCGGACGGAAAAGACCTTGAAGGAGACGGTGGAAAAGATTTACACCGCCCTGCGCCACACCGAAAAATACATCGCCGACGACTACGCCTTCGCCTCCCGCCTGCTCCCGGAAAAAATCACCTTTCTCACCTCTCAGGAGCTGGAGGACCGTTACCCTTCCCTCTCCCCGAAGGAGCGGGAAAACGCGGCGGCGAAGGAATACGGCGCCATCTTCCTGATGAAAATCGGCGGGGCGCTTCGCTCCGGGAAGCCCCACGACGGGCGCGCGCCCGATTACGACGACTGGGAGCTGAACGGCGATATCATCGTCTACTATGAGGTTCTCGACTCTGCCTTTGAGCTTTCCTCGATGGGCATCCGCGTCGACAGAGAGTCGCTTCTCCGTCAGCTCGCCGCAAGCGGCTGCGAGGAGCGCGCTTCCCTCCCCTTCCACCGCGCGCTGATTAACGGAGGGCTTCCCTATACGGTGGGCGGCGGCATCGGGCAGTCCCGCATCTGTATGTTCTTCCTTCACAAGGCCCATATCGGGGAGGTGCAGGCCTCTCTTTGGGACGAAGCCACAAGGAAAGCCTGCGAGGAGGCCGGGATCGTCCTGCTCTGACCACCTTTCGCACAGCTTGTCGCTTTCAAGCGGGGGGCGGGAAGTGCCGACCGAACGCGAACGGACACCAAACAAGCGACACCAAAACCGATCAAACGTCGAATAGAAGCAAACAGGACGCCCGCCGAACGCTTGACCGAAACCCACCCGGACACCAAATGAGCAAAGCCGGACGCCGACTACAAACGACAAAACACCTCAAAGAGGAGCCGCTATGAACAGAAAAGCCGTTTTTCTCGATCTTGACGATACGATTCTTGACTTTCACCGCTCGGAGGCCTTCGCGCTGAGCAAAACCCTTTCCACCGTCGGAGTCGATCCGACGCCGGAGCGGATCTCCCTTTACAGCGCCGTCAACGACGCGCAGTGGAAGCTCCTTGAAAAAGGGGAGCTGACGCGGGACGAGGTTTTGACCCGGCGCTTCAAGATTTTCTTTGAGCAAATCGGGCTCTCCCTGCCGGCCCTGCAAATCCGGCACATTTACGAGAAGAATCTTTCGGAAAGCGCCTTTTTTCTCCCCGGCGCCCCTACGCTACTCGACAGCCTTTCAAAAGATTTCCGGCTCTTCGCCGTCTCCAACGGAACCGCCGCGGTTCAGGACGGGAGAATTTCCCTCTCGGGAATCGGAAAGTATTTTGAAAAGATCTTCATTTCGGAAAGAATCGGCTTCAACAAGCCGGATCCCCGGTTCTTCGATTTCTGCTTTTCGGAAATCAAGGAGCTGTCCCGCGCCGACACGGTTCTTATCGGCGACAGTCTGACCTCCGATATTCTGGGCGGCAAAAACGCCGGAATCGTCACGCTCTGGTTCAATCCGAAGGGCCTTCCCTGCGGGGAGACGGTTCCCGACTTCACCGCCTCCTCCCTTGAGGAAATCCCGGAAATTCTGAAAAGAATCTGGGAGGATGTGCCTTCCTGAGGGCCTTTTCCCCCCGAAAGAGGCCCTCGGAACCGTCGTTTTCCGGCAAAAGAGACCGTACTGTGGCCCGACGACAAAATTTTCCCCTGTAAATCCTTTTTTAAACGAAAGAAGAGCGTTTCACCGAAATTTCCGGTGAAACGCTCTTTTCTTACGAATGAGGAGTCCAACTCTTGTCCACTTCTTGCTGATGAGAAACCGGCCTCTTAAAGACAGGGCATTCTCTTTCAAATGAGGCGTCGACTTCGTGGGTCTCCCCTCTTGCCGGGGAAGGACAAGCCGGGCTTAAGCTTTGACTTAAACCTTGACTCTCCAGCCGAACTCATCGGCGACCTTTCCGGTCTGTACGCCGGTGATGAAGTCGTAGAGGCTCTTGCTGAACGGGCCGATACCGCCGTCTCCGATGGTAAAGACCTCATCCTTATAGCGGAGCTTTCCGACGGGGGAAATCACAGCCGCCGTACCGGAGCCGAAGACCTCCTCCAGCTTGCCGTTCTTCTGCGCCTCGATCAGCTCGTCGACGGAAATCCTCCGCTCCTCGCAGGGAACGCCCTTCTTCCGGCAATAGGTGAGAACGGAATCCCTCGTGATTCCGGGAAGAATGCTTCCGTTGAGCATCGGAGTCACAACCTTCCCGTCAATCTTGAAGAAGATGTTCATCGCGCCGACTTCCTCTATGTACTTTCTCTCGACGCCATCGAGCCAAAGCACCTGCGAATAGCCGTCCTCATGCGCCTTTTCCTGCGCCGCAAGGCTGCAAGCGTAGTTTCCGCCCGTCTTGGCAAAGCCCATGCCGCCCCGGACGGCGCGGACGTATTCGTCCTCAATCCAGATTCCGACCGGTTCGAGGCCGTTTTTGTAATAAGCCCCGCTCGGGGAGAGGATGACGAGAAACAAATAGTTGTGAGAAGGCGCCACGCCGAGAAATTCGTCGGTGGCGATGATGAAGGGCCGGATATAGAGAGAGGTTCCCTCGTCGGAGGGAATCCAATCCCTGTCGATATCCACCACGGCCTTCACGGCCTGAACAAAATCCTCCTCCGGCAGATAGGGGATGCAGAGACGGCGGTTGGAGTTGTTGGCCCGCTTGGCGTTCATATCGGGGCGGAAGAGATAGGCCTCCCCGTTCTCTCCCCGATAGGCCTTCAGCCCCTCGAACATTTCCTGTCCGTAATGGAAGACCATGGCGGAGGGGTCAAGGGTGATCGGGCCGTAGGGGACGACACGGGGGTCGTACCAGCCCTTCCCCTCGGTATAGTTCATGACAAACATATGATCGGTGAAAATCTGTCCGAAGGGGAGAGGCTTTCCCGCTTCCGGCTTGGCCTTCGGATTCGGATTGCGTTCAATACGGATATTCAGCATGATAACATCAAATCCCTTCGTTTGTTTTCTGACTTAAATTCTTTCGAGAATTTTTTCCGTCATTTCGGTACAGCTCAGCGGCTTCACGTCGGAGCTTCCGAGGATATCCGCCGTCCGGAATCCCTCTCTCAGCACGCGGTCGACCGCCGCCTCAATCGCGTCGGCCTCGGTCATCAGGTCGAGGGAGTAGCGGAGCATCATGGCCGCCGAGAGAATCGTCGCTATGGGGTTGGCGCGGTTCTGTCCGGCGATATCGGGGGCGGAGCCGTGAATCGGCTCATAGAGGCCGCACTTGCCGTCTCCGAGGGAGGCGGAAGGAAGCAAGCCGATGGAGCCGGTCACCTGCGACGCCTCATCCGAGAGAATATCCCCGAAAATGTTGGAGGTGACGATGACGTCGAACTGCGAAGGATTCTTCACAAGCTGCATGGCGGCGTTGTCGACCAGCATATCGGTCACCGTGACGTCGGGATATTCCTCCGCCACCTTGTGAACCACTTCTCTCCAGAGTCGGGAGCTTTCAAGGATGTTGGCCTTGTCGATGCTCGTCACGCGGCGGCTTCTCTTTCTCGCGGTATTGAAGGCGACGCGGGCAATCCGCTCGATTTCGGCCACCGAATAGCACTCGGTGTCGTAGGCCTCCTGTCCCATTTTTCCTTCGCGGCGTCCCCGCTCTCCGAAGTAAATGCCACCCGTCAGCTCGCGGATCATCACAAGGTCAATGCCGCGTCCGGCAATATCGGCGCGAAGCGGGCATTCGGCTCTCAGGGAGTCGTAGAGCTTGGCCGGGCGGATGTTGGTGTAAAGGCCGAGGGCCGATCGCATACCGAGAAGCGCCCGTTCCGGGCGAAGATGGCCGGGGAGCGTATCCCACTTCGGGCCTCCCACCGCACCGAGAAGCACGCTGTCGCTGGCGCGGCAACCCTCCACCGTCTCCTTCGGAAGGGGCTCCCCCGTCGCGTCGATGGCACAGCCTCCGGCAAGATAGGCGGTAAAGTCGAAGCTATGACCGTATTTTTCACCGATTTTGTTGAGAACCGAAACGGCGCTGTCGACAATTTCCGGTCCGATGCCGTCTCCCTTTAACAGTCCGATTTTAAAATTCATAAAAATATCCTTCCTTTCGAGCCAGCCTCAAGGGCTGGGTCTGCCAGCCCGCACAGGATGGGACTTCCAACCCTCGCAGGCCAGTTTTGAACGGCCCTCGCAGGCCGGGTTTGACGGCCTTACAGGCCGGTTTTGAACGGCCCTCGCACAGCCGGGGTTACCGGTCTCATGGGCCGGGTTTGACGGCTCCGCGTCTGTCGCGAGGCGCTTCCCGCCCAGCGGCAGATCCGAAAGCCGGTTTTGATAAAATCCGTCGCCCCACGATGCAAAGGGGCGCGTTTTCAGCGAATTTCGCCCTTCTTAATGGATTCAATCAGGCCGCCGTTTGCAATGATGGTCTGAATGAAGGCCGGGAAGGGCGCGGTTTTGAAGCTCTTCCCCGTCGTTTTGTCAAGGATAACGCCGTTATCCATGTCGGCCTCAAGGACGTCGCCCTCCGAAATGGCGTCGACGGCTTCGGGGCATTCGATGATCGGGAGGCCGATGTTGATGGCGTTCCGATAGAAGATGCGGGCGAAGCTCTTCGCGATGACAAGGGCAATGCCGCTCTCCTTGATGGCAATCGGCGCGTGCTCGCGGGAGGAGCCACAGCCGAAGTTCTCCCCGGCCACCATGATATCCCCGGCCTTCACGCGGGAGGTAAAGGTGGCGTCGAGATCCTCCATGCAGTGGGAAGCCAGCTCTTTTTTGTCGATGGTATTGAGATAGCGCGCCGGAATGATGACGTCGGTATCGACGTTGTTTCCGTATTTGATGACGTTTCCGTTGAATTTCATAGCTCTTTCAACCTTTCTTTCGGAATCGGGGACTCACAGCTTCCGCGGGTCGGAAATATATCCGGTGAGGGCAGAGGCGGCGGCGACCGCCGGGCTTGCCAGATACACCTCGGAGCCGGGATGGCCCATTCTTCCGACGAAATTGCGGTTTGTCGTGGCGACGGCCCGCTCTCCTTCGGCAAGGATTCCCATATGTCCGCCGAGGCAGGGCCCGCAGGTCGGGGTGGAAACGACGGCTCCCGCCTCGACGAAGGATTTCAAAAGTCCCATTTCCATCGCTTCAAGGTAGATTTTCTGCGTAGCGGGAATGACGATACAGCGCACGCCCTTTTTGACCTTTTTGCCTCTCAGAATCTTTTCGGCGATCACAAGATCCTCCAGCCGTCCGTTGGTGCAGGAGCCGATGACGACCTGATCGATCTTGATCTCCCCGACCTCTCCGATCGGATGGGTGTTTTCCGGCAGATGCGGGAAGGCGACCGTCGGCTCGATTTTCGACAAATCGATTTCATAAACCGCCTCGTAAACGGCGTCCTCGTCCGCCCGATAAACCGTCGGCTCCTTCGCTCCCGCCTCCTTAAGGAAGGCAAGCGTTTTCTCGTCGACCTCGAAAATTCCGTTCTTTCCACCGGCCTCAATCGCCATGTTCGCCATGCAGAGGCGGTCGCTCACCGAGAGGTAACGGAGGCCGTCGCCGGTGAATTCCATCGACTTGTAGAGCGCTCCGCTGACGCCGATTTTCCCGATGATGTGAAGGATCACGTCCTTCCCGTAGACGCCCTCGGAGGGCTTCCCCGTGAGGACGAATTTCAGCGCCGGCGGCACCTTGAACCACGCCTTGCCGACCGCCATACCACAGGCCATATCGGTGGAACCGACGCCTGTCGAGAAGGCGCCGAGCGCTCCGTAGGTGCAGGTATGGGAATCGGCGCCGATGACGAGGTCTCCCGCCGTCACCAGTCCCTTTTCGGGGAGAATCGCGTGCTCCACGCCCATATCTCCGACGTCATAGTAATGCTCGATGTCCATTTCGGCGGCAAATTCGCGGCACATTTTGCACTGTCCCGCCGCCTTGATATCCTTGTTCGGGGTGAAATGGTCCATTACCATCGTCACCTTGCTTCTGTCGAACACGCGGTCGACCCCCAGCTTGGAAAACTCGCGAATCGCCACCGGCGAGGTGACGTCGTTCCCGAGGACCAGGTCAAGGTCGGCAAGAATCAACTGCCCCGCGCTTACGCTCGGCAGACCGGCGTGCTTCGCCAGAATCTTCTGCGTCATTGTCATGCCCATAATGTTCCCGTTTCTCCGGCTTTCAGTATTTTTCTGTTTTCCGCTTTTCCACCGCCGGACAGGAAAAGCGGCCCCGGCCTCACTTGCCGGAGAGGACGTATTCATAGGAGTCGACAAGCGCCATCATGCTGGCTTCGATGATGTCGCTTGACACCCCGATGGTGGTATAGGTGGTCTCGCCGTCGGAGCTGTCGATCAGAACCCTCGTGACGGCGCCGGTGCTCCCGGAATCGATGATCCGGACCTTGTAATCGACGAGCTTCGTCGACGCAAGCTGAGGATAAAAGACGAGGAGCGCGTTGCGGAGAGCCCGGTCAAGAGCGTTTACCGGCCCGTTTCCGCTGTCGCAGGTCATCTGCGTTTTTCCGTCGACCTCAATTTTGATGATGGCGTTTGACTGCTGTTCCCCGTCGGGGGCAGGAAAATCGTCGGTGACCTTGTACATGATCAGATTGAAATGCGATTTCCAGAGGCCGAGGGCCTTTTTGACGAAGAGCTCAAAGCTCGACTCGGCGCCCTCGTACTGATAGCCGTGGAGCTCCCGCTCCTTCAGCATTTCGGTGATCGTCTTCGTCTTTTCCGACTGCTTCGTAAGCTCCGGGGCGTATTTCTGAATCTTGGGGAGAACCGTGCCCCGCCCGGCCACCTCGCTGAGGAGGAATTTCCGCTCGTTTCCCACCGCCTCGGGGTCGACGTGCTCGAAGGAGCGTGGGAGCTTCATCACCCCGTCGACGTGCATTCCCGCCTTGTGGGAAAAGGCACTTTTCCCTACGTAGGGCGTGCTTTTCGGGAGGCGGACGTTGGAAATCTCGGCGATGTTCCTCGCCGTCTGCTTGAGGGTTTTCAGATCCACGCCGCTCTCCGCGCCGCATTTCAGCATCAGGTCGGGGATGATGACCGAGAGATTGGCGTTACCGCACCGCTCCCCGTAGCCGATGAATGTTCCCTGCACGTGCCGGGCGCCGCTCTTTACCGCCATGACGGTATTGGCGACGGCGCAGCCGGTGTCGTCGTGGCAGTGGATGCCTATCCTTTGGCCCGGAAAGAGGCGGCAGACCTCCTCCACCGTCTCCGCAATGGCGTCGGGCATCATTCCGCCCTTGGTATCGCAGAGGCAGAGGCAATCGGCCCCGGCGTCGACCGCTGTACGCAGAACCGAGAGCGCGTAATCGCGGTTCTCCGAATAGCCGTCGAAGAAATGCTCGGCGTCGAAAATCAGCTCCTTCCCGAGCGATTTCAGATACCGCACCGTGGAATCGACGATGGCGAGATTGTCCTCAAGCCGAATGCGCAGAATTTCGGTGACGTGAAGATCCCACGCCTTGCCGAAAATCACCACCGTATCGGTTCCCGCGCCGACAAGCGCGGCAAGGCCGGGATCCTCCTCCGGCCTTTGGCCGAAGCGGACGGTGCTCCCGAAGGCGCAGATTTTCGCATGGCGCAGAGTCATTCCCCGGATTTCCTCAAAGAAGAGCTGTTCCTTGGGATTGGAGGCGGGGTTGCCCGCCTCGATGTAATCGACACCGAAATCGTCCAGCGCCTTGACGATGTTGATACGGTCGCGGATCGAGAAGGAAATTCCCTCCGCCTGCGTGCCGTCCCGAAGGGTGGAATCAAACCATTCGATATTCATGCTGTACTCCTTTCCCGCCGCCGTTTTAGAGCGGCGAAGAGGGGCGGCTGACCTGCCCGGCCAACCGATGCCATATTTCCGTCACTGCCTGACAGCCGCGCAGGGCGCCCGGCGGAAAGCTCCGTCGGGGCCCCGACACGGCCTGCTTTCTCAGCGAACGATCGCGCCGAGATCCGCCGACGAAACGCTTTCGGCATACCTCTTGATGTATCCCTTCAGGTCGGTTTTCTTTTTGATTTCCGTCGTTTTTCTCCGCTCGGCCAGCTCCTCGGCGGAGACCTCAAGCTCGATGGAGTAATTCGGAATATCGATGGTAATCCGGTCGCCGTCTCTTACGTAGGCGATGGTGCCGCCGCAGACCGCCTCCGGCGAAACGTGGCCGATGGAGGCGCCTCTTGTCGCACCGGAAAATCTTCCGTCTGTAATCAGCGCCACCTCTTTATCAAGTCCCATGCCGCAGATGGCGGAGGTCGGGGAGAGCATCTCCCGCATTCCCGGGCCGCCCGCCGGGCCCTCGTAGCGGATGACCACCACGTCGCCGCTCTTGATTTTTCCGCCGTAGATGGCGGCGATGGCCTCCTCCTCGCTGTCGAAGACGCGGGCCGGGCCGCTGTGTCTCAGCATTTCCGGCGCGACCGCGCTTCTCTTCACAACGGCGCCGTTCTCGGCAAGAGAGCCGAAGAGGACGGCGAGTCCTCCCGTCGGCGAATAGGGATTCTCATAGTCGCGGATCACTTCGTTTCCACGCTTTTCGCATCCGGCGATATTCTCCCCTACCGTCTTTCCCGTCACGGTTTTCAGCGAAAGGTCGAGCTTTCCGTGCTTCGCGAGCTCGTTCATCACGGCATAGACGCCGCCGACCTCGTTCAGCTCCTGCACGTGGTGCTGTCCCGCCGGGGCCAGATGGCAGAGGTTCGGCGTCGCCTCGCTGATGGCGTTGACCTCCCGGAGGTTGAGTGTCACCCCGGCTTCGTGGGCAATCGCCGTCAGATGGAGCAGGGAGTTTGAGGAACAGCCGAGCGCCATATCGACGGTCAGGGCGTTGACGAAGGCCTTTTCGGTGAGAATGTCCAGCGGGCGGAGGTTCTCCCTCACAAGGTCGACGGCACGGGCCCCCGCCTGCTTGGCAAGACGGAGCCGGGCCGCGTAGACGGCGGGAATCGTTCCGTTCCCGCGAAGCGCCATGCCGAGAACCTCGGTCAGGCAGTTCATGGAATTGGCGGTGAACATTCCGGAGCAGGAACCGCAACCGGGGCAGGCGTTCTCCTCGTAGTAGTTCAGCCGCTCCCCGTCCATCGTCCCGTTCTTATAGGCGCCGACCGCCTCGAAGACGCTGTTCAGATCCATCGCCTCTCCCCGGTCGGAGCGGAGAGAAAGCATCGGCCCTCCCGAGATGAAGATGGAAGGAAGGTTCAGCCTTGCCGCCGCCATCAGCATTCCCGGCACAATCTTGTCGCAGTTGGGAATGAAAACCAGCCCGTCAAAGCCGTGGGCCTTGGCCATGCATTCGATGCTGTCGGCGATCACCTCGCGGGAGGAGAGGGAGTATTTCATTCCCTCATGCCCCATCGCGATACCGTCGCAAACCCCGATGACGTTGAATTCCATCGGCGTTCCGCCGTTCGACAGGACGCCGTCCTTGGCGGCTCTGGCGATCGACTGAAGGTGGATGTGGCCGGGGATAACCTCGTTGAAGGAATTAACAATTCCGATAAGAGGCCGGGCAATCTGCTCCTCCGTATAGCCCATCGCCTTCAGCAGTGAGCGCTGCGGGGCCCTCTCGGGGCCTTTTTTGATGTTGTCGCTTCTCATACCCTGAATTCCTTTCAAAAATCCGAAAATCAGTTGTTGACCAGCTTATCCTCTTCGTTGTTCCAGCTGTAGAGCTTGCGGATTTCCTCGCCGACCTTCTCGCTGGGATGCTCGGCGGCCAGTCTTCTCATCGCGCGGAAGTGGGCCTGTCCGCCCGCGGAGGACATATCCAGCAGAAATTCCTTCGCGAAGCTTCCGTCCTGAATGTCGTGAAGAATCTTCTTCATCGTCTTCTTGGTCTCCTCGGTGACAATCTTGGGACCGGTGACGTAATCGCCGTACTCGGCGGTGTTGGAAATCGAATAGCGCATTCCGGCAAATCCCGACTGATAAATCAGGTCGACAATCAGCTTCATCTCATGGACGCACTCAAAGTAAGCGTTTCTCGGATCGTAGCCCGCTTCCACCAGCGTCTCAAAGCCCGCCTGCATCAGGGCGCAGACGCCGCCGCAGAGGACGGCCTGCTCGCCGAAAAGGTCGGTCTCGGTCTCGGTGCGGAAGGTCGTTTCAAGAACACCGGCTCTGGCTCCGCCGATGGCAAGCGCATAAGCCAATGCCAGCTGCTTGGCGTTTCCGGTAGCGTCCTGCTGAACCGCGATGAGGCAGGGAACGCCCTTTCCGGCCAGATATTCGCTTCTCACCGTGTGGCCCGGGCCCTTCGGTGCAATCATCGTGACGTCGACGAAGGGCGGAGGAACGATCTGTCCGAAATGGATGGCGAAACCGTGCGCGAACATCAGCATATTTCCCGGTTCGAGGTTGGGCTCAATGTCCTTCTTGTACATGGCGGCCTGCTTCTCGTCGTTGATGAGAATCATGATGATATCCGCCCGCTTGGCCGCCTCGGCCGCCGTGAAGACCTCAAAGCCCTGCTTTACCGCTTTGTCCCAGGATTTGCTTCCCTCGTAAAGGCCGACGATGACGTTGCATCCCGATTCCTTCGCGTTGAGGGCGTGGGCGTGGCCCTGACTTCCGTAACCGATAACCGCGATGGTTTTTCCCTTCAAAAGAGAGAGGTCACAGTCCTTTTCATAATACATATCTGCCATTTTTAAAATCTCCTTTTCCCAAAAAATGGTTTATGAATTTGTCAGGCTTTTCGTCCCCCGGTCGAGGGACACAGTGCCTGTTCTGCACAGTTCAAGAATGCCGTACTGCTTCATCAGCTCGATAAACGCCTCGATTTTCGAGGTCTCGCCGGTCGCCTCGATGCAGAGCGACTCGGGGGAGAAATCGATGATCTTGTTGCGGAAAATGTTCACGGCGTCGATGATTTCCTGCCGGTTCGCGGAGGAGGCGGAAACCTTGAGCAGGATCAGCTCCCGCGAGACGATGCTCTCGGGAATCATCTCCCGGACGACGAGGACGTCGTGGAGCTTTTCGAGCTGCTTCACAATCTGATCCCGGTCATAATCCTCTCCCGTCATGGTAATCGTCATCCGGGAGCGGGTGGGATCCTCCGTCACGCCGACCTCAAGGCTGTCGATGTTAAAGCCGCGTCGGGCAAACATTCCGGAAATTCTTGTCAGGACGCCCGACTGGTTGACGACCAGCATTCCGATGGTATATTTTCTCATTTTCGGTCCCCTTTCAGCGAATCACAAGGTCGTTTACCGTGCCCCCCGGAGGGATCATCGGAAGCACGCGCTCGTCGCGGTCGATCAGGCAGTCGATCACCACCGTGCCGTCGGAGGCAAAGGCCTTTGTCAAGGCCGCATTCAGCTCCTCCTCCGAGGACGCCCGGAAGCCGACCGCCCCGAAGGCCTCCGCCAGCTTGACGAAATCGGTCTTTCTGTTCAGCACCGTTTCGGAATAGTGGCGGTCGTAGAACATCGTCTGCCACTGCCGCACCATCCCCAGAACGCCGTTGTTCATAATCAGAATCACAAGAGGCAGGTTCTGCGAAACGGCGGTGGCAAGCTCGTTCAGATTCATGCCGAAGCTCCCGTCCCCGGTGATGAGAACCGCCCGGCGGCAAGAGCCGATCGAAGCGCCGATGGCGGCGCCGAGGCCGAAGCCCATCGTACCGAGACCGCCGCTTGAAATGAAGGTGCGCGGCTTCTCGAAGCGGTAGCGCTGAGCCGTCCACATCTGATGCTGTCCAACGTCGGTGGCAACCGGCGTGTCGGCGTCGGTGAAGCGGTTGACGGCGTCGATGATGCGGTAGGGGGTAAAGCCCTCGTCCTGCTTCGCCTTGTTTTCCTCTTCATAACGGCGGATGGCGGAAATTTCCTCCCACCACGCGGGGCGGCGAACCGTCGGAGCCTCTTTCAGAAGCGTGGCGAGGACGTCCTTCACGTTGCCGACGATGCCGAGATCGACGGTAATGTTCTTGTCAATCTCCGCCGAATCGACGTCGACGTGAATGATTTTGGCGTTTTTCAGATATTCGTTCTTGTTTCCGGTCGCCCGGTCGCTGAACCGGACGCCGACGGCGATCACAAGGTCAGCGCGGGACTTGGCCACCGTGGCGGTATAGATGCCGTGCATTCCGACCATGCCGAGCTTGCGCGGGGAGGAGGCCGGAACCGCCGAGAGACCCATCAGGCTGGTACCGATCGGGCAGTCGAGAGCCTCGGCAAGTGCCGCCAGCTCCTTTTCGGCTCCCGCCGTCACGACGCCGCCGCCGCAGTAGATGTAGGGCTTCTCCGATGCCCGCATCATCTCCCCGGCCTTTGCGATCTGTTCCTCCCCGTAGCGGTTCCGAATGACCGCCTCCGACACAGGAGCGGGGACAAAGTCGCATTCCGCCGTCTGAACGTCCTTCGGGATATCGACGAGAACCGGGCCGGGACGGCCGGATTTGGCAATCCGGAAGGCCTCCCGGATGGTGTCGGCGAGCTTCGTCACGTCCTTGACGATGTAATTGTGCTTGACAATCGGCATGGTAATGCCAGTGATATCGACCTCCTGAAAGCTGTCCCTGCCGATCAGACCGCAGGGGACGTTCCCGGTGAGAAAAACCATCGGGACGGAGTCGAGGTAGGCGTTGGCGATGCCGGTGACCAAATTGGTCGCGCCGGGGCCGGAGGTCGCCATTACGACGCCGACCTTTCCCGTCGCTCTTGCATAGCCGTCTCCCGCGTGGGCCGCTCCCTGCTCATGTGCCGTCAGCACATGGCGGATGCGGTGAGAATTTTTGTACAGCTCATCGTAAAGATTGAGAACCTGTCCGCCGGGATATCCGAAAACGACTTCGGTTTTCTGTTCGATGAGGGTTTCGATTACAATCTGTGCTCCTGTCATACCGACCTTCCCTTTCTGTTTGCCAAAAATCAAAACTGTAACGTAAAAAGAGCCTACGGCTATCCTCTGCCATAGGCTCTGTTGAAGTCATGCTGAACCGCCGCGACCATTTTCCGCGAACCGATTGGCTGGGGCGGTTTATTTTTCTTCCAAAGCGCTCTGAGCAGGACGAATAGCACTATTACTGCCGGAAACCTCTACTAGGCCCGATACAATAATAGTGCAAATAATCGCGATCCGGTTTTCAGATGCCTTCGGCGAATACATACTTTTTAGCTCCGATCTTCGGGATTGTCTTAAATTTTATCACTTCCCGGGGCACTTGTCAACATTTTTTTGGAACATTTTTTATTTTTTGTTTATCTGCACATCCGACCTCCAGGATACCGCCCGATTTTATTCAAATTCACCACGCTTTTCGCCTCCCGACACTTTTTTGAAGATTTTTGTAAAAAAGGTTTGAAATTTCGGAGAAGATGGTGTATAATAGAAGGAGACCACTTCGACCAACGGAAGGAGGTGCTTTTCCGTGTTTGGCAAGGAAAAAAACACCGTACCGGATCTGCCCTGCGTCTGTGAATTCTGCGAGCACGCGGCGCTGATTCACGACGAATACAATGTTCTCTGCGAATTTCGCGGAATCGTCAACCGGGAATACCACTGCAAAAAATACGTTTACGATCCCCTCAAGAGGGTTCCCAAAGCCATGCCTCCCCTTCCGAAGCTCTCGGAGGAGGATCTGCTTCTCTGATCGGCGCTTCGCCGGGCGAGGTGAGGCACGAAGAACCGCGCGAAAACCACCGGACTTCTTTCAAAATCCCGTTTGCTTTACGTAAAATACAGAAAACCGCCGCTTTCATTTAAAAATCCCGCTTTTTTAAGCCCCGCTTTCATTCCTTGAAAACAGGGCTTTTTTGCATACGGATTTTCTTTGAAAGCGGGATTCTTTGAAAACGCTTTTCTAAAAGTCAGGGCCTTTGACGGCCCGTTTTCCCGTCACTTATCCACGAGGTCGGAGTGCATCGCCGGGTTGGCCAGCTGAAAGCTGCATTCGCTCAGGCCCTTGGGCAGAGGACACCACAAAAGCCACGTGGCCATATCGGTTGTGCCTATTTCGGGGAAGGTATAGCTCATCGTTACGGTGACGGTATTTCCCGACCGGTTCAGCGCGGCGATATCCACCCGCGCCGAGCCGCTCCCCACGGTCGCGGTGACGAGAAGTAGATCATGCTCCTTGAAAAATTCCCCGTCAAGGCCCTCCCCTTTCAGCTCCTCCGGCAGCTGTGAGACATCCGCTATGCACCGCACGCCGGTGCGGGAAACGGTGTATTCGATGCGCTTCCGGCCGGTCGGGCCTCTGTCTACATTGTCGGGGAAGGAGGGATCGCCCAGCGACTCCGGCCCGGTGGAGATCGGTTCGTCAGGGTCAGGCCGGGGGATGTTTTCCCCATCGGTGTTTCCGTCGTTTTCCCCGTCATTTTCCCCGTCCGGGGACGACGGAGAACCGCTTCCGGCATCCGAGGAGGGCGCCGCCGTCGCGTCGGAATCCGTCGCAGCGGAAGCCGCCGTTTGCGTATCGGCGGGATCGGCCCCGCCCGAGGCCTCGCCTATACTCTCCTGACTGCCCAATCCGTCGGCCCATGCGCCGTTTTTTCGATTGGCGCAGCCCGTCAGGCAGAGAATCAGCGCAAAAATCAAAACCGTTTTTTTCATTCTCTCCTCGGTACCTCCTGTTAGGAAATTTGCCGCTTTCGAGACCCGGCGCGTGAAAATCTTCTCCCGTTGCACCGCACTTTCCGAAATTTTCTTGCCGTCGCGCCGGGTCTGTCAAAAATCTCTCGCCGTCGTACGGGTGTGTCGAAAATTTTCTTACCGCTTCACACAGCACTTGTAAAAATTCCCTTTAACCGTTGCGGCCCGGCTTTTGCCGGGCCGCAAGTAGTTTCGGAGACGTTTCCCGTCGTGAAATTTCCTTCCGGATTTTTCACGTCGGGCGTTCGGTTCCGGATTTAACGCCGTGCGGTTCGTGCGCACAATTTGGGCGCACAGTCTGTGCTCACAGTTTATGTTAAACCGTTGTCAGCGCCCCGCGCGTTTCTTAATCCGGTCGGCTACCGCCGCAAGTCCTACGACGCTGAGAAGCGCGGTGAGGATTGCAGGAAGAACGCCGATTCCCTTCTCTCCGGTGTCGGGAGATCCGGAATCCTTGGCCTTGTAGACGTAGGTCACTTCCACGTCGCCGTTCATCGTGCCCTTGGCTTCGCCCACTACGTGATCCAGCTTGTAGCCCTTGACGGTCGCGGCCTCGGTCTGATACGGATCGCCCGCGTTGACCTTCGTCACTACCGTGTCGGCAATCTGCTGATTGTTGGTATCCACGAAACGGACGGTGAGGGTATACTGCACGTGCTTGTAGACGAAGACGATTTCGGTATCTCCGTCCACCGTGCCGGTCGCCGCCGCGCCCTCGGCGTGGTCGTAAACGTAGTTGGCCACGTTAATGGGAGTCGCCTCGTAAGCGTCTCCGGCCTTCACGGTCTGCGTCTTCGGGTCGGCGATGTCCTTGCCGGCCTCGTCCACGTAACGGACGGTGAGGGTGTACGGGATGCTCTTGTAGACGAAAATCACTTCGGCGTCGGCTTCAAGCGTACCGGTGGTCGGTGCGCCTTCGGCGTGGTCGTAGGTGTAGTGCGGAATCGTGTACGGCAGAGCCTGATAGGACTCTCCGACCTTCAGGGTCTTCACCGTCGGCTCGACGATGTCGTTTCCTTCCTCGTCCACGTACCGGATCGTGAGGTCATACTCCACGGTCAGGCCGGTGAGGGTGATATCCACGTCTTCGGTGCTCAGCGGCTTGCCGCTCTTGTTGCCGTCCTCGGTGGTTTCTACCGTGAGGGTGGTGGTGTAGTCCTCGTTGATCTTCGGCTCGTAGCTGAACACGGCGTTCATGACCACTTCGTTCATGGTCTCGGCGTCAGCGTAGCCCGCATGGATGGAGCCTGCGTCAAAGGGCTCCTCCGCGCTGGACAGCACCGCCGTCGTTTCCAACCGCAGGAAGGTGAGCACCGACGGATCGTATTTCAGAACGAAGTCGCCGTTTGTGCTTTCCTTGGCGCGGATCGGAACGATCACGGTCTTGGTTTCGGGATCGACAAGGACGCTGTCGCTGGGATTGGGCTGAACCTGTACCTCAATAGAGTTCAGGCTTCCCGCCGTCGTGCCGGGTTTGACGGTCACGGCGGGTTTGGCCGTGGCGGAGGCGTTTTCTCCGATTTCCACCGTGGTTACGGCGGCCGGATTCTTCAGCGACTTCGCGCCGACGGCGTGCGTAGTGCTTCCCGCACTGCTTCCCGTACCGCTTCCGTCATCGCCGGTGATGGGCTCTCCGGCGTCAACGGCGAAGAGACAAGCCGGCCAAACGTCTGCTGCGGTCTGGTCAAGCGCATAGGCGCTGTAATAGGGGTCTCCGCCGTTTTTGCTCTCGGTGTATCTCAGCTGATACAGATAGGCGCAGTTGTACCCCTTAAAGGAGAGGTAGGGATTGCCGTCGTTTCCGACAACCATCGAGCAGTAAGGCTCGCCCCCTTTAGGGTAAGCGCCGAGGGCTCCCAGCGTGGTTTCATAGCGCTCGTACATCAATCCGTACATCTCGTATTCGTCGTCCCAGTAGATGTAGAACTTCCAGAGGGTACCCGCGGTGTCGAAGGAGTAGAGGCAGACGTCTCCGCCGACCATCACGCCGTCTTCTCTCTCAGCCTGCCATTCTTCGTCAACAGCTGCGACGGTGAGCAGCCACATTTCGTCCTCACCGATGGCATCGGCAATCTGCCAAGCCACGCTCTGGAATCCGTCGGGCTGATAGGGGCCGAAGAGGTTTCCGGCGTTGACGGCGAAGATGCCGACCTTCGAGCTTGCGATATCCCACATGATACCGGGGCCGTTGCCCTTCCAGTTCCAAGGGCCGTCCACCGGGGTTCCGTCGGCGGCAAACTCATAGAGCATACCGGTGGTGTCGGTGAGATAGTAGTGATCACTTCCGTACTTCTGCGTAGCGTTGACCGGGTTGGTGGCCAGCGCGACGCCGGTTTCGATGGTACGATTTCCGAAGTCCCATTTGAAGAGACGCGGAACGTAATCGTTGTCGCTGAGGATACCGGTGGCGGTTCCGGGGATGATGTAGACGGTGACGTCAACGGTCGCCTCCACCTCGTTGTTCATGTTGGAAATCGCCCGGAGGGTGGTGTGGCCGATCGATTTTGCGGTGACAAGGCCGTTTGCGCTCACGGTGGCGATGTCGTCATTGTCCGACTTCCAGGTGATGCTGCGGTCGTCGAGCTCCGCCGGATGGGCGATGGCCTTGAGGGAAGCGGTAGTGTCGGTCAGCATGGCCAGCTCATCAACGGGAATGTGGTACGGCACACCGGCATCGCTTCCCACTTGGTAAATTTCCACCGATTCCACATCTTCCGGCGCGCACAGTTTATCCACATCGCAGAAGAAACGGTAGTGTGTAAAGTTGCCAGCATAGTCTACGGCTGTCAAAACATATACGCCGGCGAAGTCACCGTAAGGATACCCATAGTCATCGAATAACCACTTATCTTTCGGAAGATACTCAAACGAAAGGTATTGATCCATCCACACTTCCGAACCCGGGCCGTACTGTTCAACAAGCGGCCCCCTGTCCATCGGAGAAATGGGAATCCATTCGCTGTCCAGATCGTCGTTGAGGTGCAAAATCACATTACTGATGTACTGATTGTCCTGAACTCCGTAGAGAAGTTCAAGGACTTCATAATCCGGCCAACCAGAGACATAGGCACCCTCATAGTCGTCATATAAGAATTCCGGAGGCGTCAGGTCCACGGTGAAGGTGGTTGAGAGGTAAGCACCCTTGCCAAGCTCGCCGTTGTCAAGGTCTCCGTCGGTCAGGGCGTCCCAATTGTAGTTTCCGTCCTCATCGGCGTAGTACTCAGGAGCCATGATCAGGGAGAGCTTGATTTTGTCTCCTTCTTTCAGAGGTTCCCCTTCGTAGTCGGTGATCGTCCAGTCGATCGGAACGGTGCTGACGGTGTTGAACCATCCGCCGCTGGAGCCCGGCACGTAATAGGCGCCGTCCTCCGCCGACAGCTCTTGACGGTAATAGACGGTTTTGCCGTCCTCGCTGGTCACCTGAATCACTCCGGCACCGGCGTTGCGAATCAGCGCGTAGTGGTAGTATTCCAGACGCATATTGCCGGAGATGGCGTTGCGCTCGGGATAGTAGGTGAAATAGCCGTAATCATCAACGTCAATATCCTGCGGATTTCCGTAGTAGGGGTAGAGCTCGCTGTGGTCGTCGAGGGCGAGGCTGATATCGAAATAGTTGTAGACAGCGGAACTCCAACCTTCGTCGCCACCGTTTATGTTAGAGTTGCCCAAGTAGGGGGTACGGGTGTCGCCGGTTCCGGTGTCATGCTCGATCATCGAGCCGACGTCGTACATCGAAGCGTCCGTCCAGTTGCCGTAGAAGCCCAGCACCGGGATGCTCAGCTCCGGAGGAATCGCGCCGTCATCGGAGGCCAGAGGGTTGGCAAGGAGGAAGGCCTCGATATACGCGCCGTTGGGATAACTCTGAGAAATGGTTTGTCTGTCCTGCTCAGACAGGGTGATCGTGACCTTGACTTCGGTCTCGCCGTTTGCGGGAACCTCCGCGCAGGTACGGTCCTTGGTCAGAAGAATGTGCACGTCGTGGGTATCGACGTCGCCGTCCTCATCCACGTCCATATCCTCTGTGCAGTGGGTGATTTCGGTGCCTTGGATCACGTAATCCAGCAGGAGCTGGGCGTCCTTGCGGTTGAATTCGCCGTCGCCGTCAAAGTCGTAACGCAACAGGGAATCGTCGCCCACCGGCTTGCCGTCGATCAGGAAGACCACGTCGGGGGAGAGGTTCGCCGTATACTGCATCAGGTTCTGACCCCGCACGGCCTGCGTGAAGACCGCCGCGTCGAGATCGTAGTACTGTGTGACGGAGGAGAGGTTGTGGAGCGTGAAGGTGATCTCGTACTTTCCAACCTTCTTGATATCGTCGCCGAGCTCTACCTTGACCTTGCCGTCCTCCTGTCCCTTGACGGTGATATACACCGGGGAGGAGATGGCCGCGTCAACGTTGGCAAGGCCGGCGCCCTGTTGGATGACCGGATAGTACCGACCGCTTGCGTCCTTCATGGGCTTCGCGGTGCTCATCATCAGCGACTGGGTCAGGCCCCGGACGTTTAAGTCCTTGGCTTTGACTCCCTGATCGCGCAGGTACTGCTGAATCAGCGCGACCATACCGGTGATCTGGGGAGCGGCCATCGAGGTTCCGCTCATGGTCTCATAGCTGGAGCCGTCGGGAGCAAGGCCGTTGACGGAATAGATGTTTCCGCCGGGGGCGGTGATCTCAGGCTTCAGGCTGAGGTCGCCGGGGGCGCCCCAGCTCGAGAAATCGCTCATGGTGTAGGAGCTACTTGAAGTGTAGTCCACCTCGGCGGGGGTAGCGCGGAAGGTGATCGTACCGGAGTTGATCTCCGCCGGTATGCCGCCGTTGTCGTAACAATATTGCAGAATGGCCAGACCGACGCTGTTCTGCACGGTCGCCACCGGGATGTGGCCGGTATAGCCGGTAAGGTCGGCAATGATGTTGCTGTTTTCGTAGTTGACGATAATCACGCCGACAGCGCCGAGCTCCTCGGCCATCTGTACCTTGTGGAGCATCGAGGTGGGTGTCTTTTCATCGATCATACCGCCGCGCCAGCAGATGACGATGTTGCCCTTGGCTTTGCTTCCGAGGGCCGCGAACATTTTATCCTCGGTGCCGGGAGCGGTACCTTCGTTGACGGTTCCGGGCTGGAGGATGTAGAAGGTATAGTCGGTTCCCTGTCCGCCGTTCTTATCAAGCGTGGCGAGATGGGGGTTGCCGTAGGAGGTGTCCTCAAGGTAACGGTACTTGTTCCCGTTGACGGTGAACTTCATACCGACGGTTCCCTGATTTTCTACCGACGCAACGGTGAGGGAATTGCCGTAGCTTCCCGGCTCGCCGCCGGTGTGGAAGTTGACGCCGTCGGAATAGAGGTTTTTGGGAGCGGAGGAATCGGCCCACGCGCCGGAGTTACCTGCCGAGATGACGACGACAGTCTCGCTGTCGACCAGCGATTTCATCAGGTTGTCGTAGTAAAGGTTCGGGGTGGACATACCGGGGTTGGAGCCGCCGAGGGAGAGGTTGACGGCGTCGGCCTTCAGCCAGATGGCGTCCTCAATCGCGGCCACGCAGTCGGAGTCGTAAGCACCGCCGCCCTTACCGAAGACCTTCATGACCAGAATCTGAGCGTCGGGGGCGTTTCCGACGACCTTCACGGTTTCGAGGGCGTCCTCATAGACGCCGTCCTTGTCGGAATCGATCAGACGGTTGGCCGCCGCGATACCGGCGACGTGAGAGCCGTGCTCGCTCTGGTTGTCGTTGTCGTGAGTGACGTCGAAGGAATAGTCTACGTAGTTATAGCCGAAAGGAACCTTGGCGTTTTTGTAGACCTGCTCGATCTGCTCGGCGGTGACGCCGCGCGTGGCGATGTTCAGCTTGTCCAGAACGTCGAGGACGTCCTGCGCCTGCATCAGCTGAGCCGTCTTTCCGGTCTTGGTCTCCCAGCGGGAGATCGATTCCAGAAACGCCTCGGGGGCAAAGGACTGGTGGTCGGTGTCAAGGCCGGTGTCGATGATGGCAATACGGCTTCCCGCTCCGGTATATCCGGCTTCCCAAGCCACATCCGCGGAGTTCATGCCCTCGGATACCGCCATGTTGGGCACTTTCTCCTCGCTTACCTCCGTCTTATCGGGGGTATACTGCCGTTCCTCCACGACCTGCTCGACGCCGGGAAGCTTCTCGATGTCGGAAATCAGACCGCGGCGGATGTTGACAGAGATCACG
This sequence comes from uncultured Clostridia bacterium, assembly GCA_947626065.1. Lineage (GTDB taxonomy): Bacteria > Bacillota > Clostridia > Oscillospirales > CAG-272 > Colimorpha_A. The sequence continues at coordinate 43,687 of CANQQT010000005.1, forward strand.
TTGGCGGCAACCGTCAGGTTCCACACCACGTCCAGCTTACCGCCGGACAGGACTTCTTCTTCAATATCGCCGATGAGCGCGTTCTGCCTGTTGAGCAAAACGTCGCGGTAAGCGATCGCCTGGACGTTGTCCGCGATGTTGTCCGCGGAGTATCCGGCCTCAAGAAGAGAGTCGGAATCCAGAACGATGGACGCCCGCACGATCTCGTTGGGATCCTTGTCCAGCTTGGAGCCGGAATCCCTTGAGGGGGTCGTGGAGCTTCCGGAGGATTCCACTGTTTCCAGACGGAATCCGTGTGCAAAAAGCAAGCCTTCGATTGCCGCGTTCAGAACAATGCCCGTCGCCATGACCAGCGTCATCAGCAGGGCGAGTCCGCGCCGCATCCAGGTCTTGCGCCGTGAATGTGCCATAAAGACACCTCCTACAAGAAATAAGAATACTCTTAATATTATATTATATCACCCGTTTCCACAAGAATCAAGCGCGGATTTCATGGAATTTTCTATTAATTTGAAAAATTATCCGTAAAATTTAACAAAAAAACGCACATTGGAGCCCAAGAGGCTCCTGTCGGCGCCGTTTCCGACTAAAAAAGCGCCCTGTCAGGCAGAAAAAGGCGCATTTTCCGGCAAAAAAAGGCGGCTTGTTTGGTAAGAGATAAGAACTGTTTCCGGCCAAAGACGAAAAAGCGGAAACGGCGGCGCTTTCTGCGTTCCTTAACAAAAAGATCCCCCGGAGCGGGATCAAAACCCGCTTCGGGGGAAAACGTTTCAGAGACCGACCGGCGGCCCGGCGGGCGCGTGCGCATTTTTAGCGGCGCGGTTGGGCGGGCGCGTTTACGCAGGTTGCGCGGTTTTAGCGATTGCCTTCCGGTACGGCGACAGGTCGGAAACGCAACGTGCGCAGCGCAACATGCGCCTGCGCGGCTTTGGCGGTGCGGTTTGGCAGGATACACGCTTTTCGGCCCGGGAGAATCACTCAAAGGAGGCCACAAACCACTTGCTCTTGTCGCGGAAGGAGGCGTCGGGATGTACCATTTCCGTCGTCTCTTCTTCTCCCGGACGGTCGCTGTTGATTAGATCGAAGAGGAGCCGAAGCTCGTCGTTTTCGCCGAGGAGCTTACGCGGGAAGGCGATTTCATAAATCACGCCGTTGTCGGCGTCGAGTCTGTCGTCTACCGTTCCGTCCACGTAAACGACCGCGCGGATTCCCTCCTGCACCGGATCGACGTCGGTGGCCTGTGCGCTGTTCTTGGCCTTGTGGTCGACCGAGAGAATGCCCTCGTTCCCTACGCTCAGCCGATAGTAGCCCTCTTCGGTGCCGTCGGCAAGGTAGAACATCAGGGAATCGTTGCTGCAAATCTGACGGTCGAGGCGCTCGGCAAGCAGATAAACGTTTTCGTCGTCATAGCCCACACGCAGGGCGACCTGCGCCTGCGACTTGCTTCCGCAGAAGAGCGCGTCGGTGTTGCCGTCCCACTCGGCGGTATCGGCAATCAGGGAGGGGGTCATCTTCTTCGCATGAAGCCGATGATTCAGGTAGAATCTTGCCACCTTGAGCTGATCCCCGTCAAAGCCAGTGCCGATGGCCATCACCGCGCTGTGGGAGGAGATCGTTTCGACGCAGCCCCAATAGCCGGTCCCTGTCGAGGTTTTCGTGCCGTCGATTGCCTCGACGGCGTTTCCGAAGTTTCTCGCGTTGGCGTCGCCGAGCCGATAGAAGAGACTCGATCCGTGATAAGTCAGAACCGTCTCGCCGGAGTCGAACTGCGCGATATAGGGGCCCATGCCGCCGAAGATATTCGACTGCCGGTCGGCGGGGCCGACGTTGTGCAGGCCGAGGTCATTTTTGAAGCCGTTGCTGAAATAGCCGAGGGAAATCATCATCATGCCGGTGGGCATTCCGCTCTCCACCGAAAGCGCGATGGTGCCGTTATGAAGGAGAACCGCCACCGGCATCTGGTCCGTGTAGTGCCGGATTCCGTTTTCAAAGGTGTGGGTATACTGCCTCATGACGTACTGCGGCATAAAGGGCGCTTCGGTAACGAAGGGCGTCCAGCTTTTTCCGCCGTCGCTGGAGCGGACAAGGCCCACGCTTCCGGAGCGGCATTCAAAGTTCTTGGAAAGGCCGCCGTTCTCGTCGCGGTTGTCGTAAATGCTTCCCGCCGTGCAGGTAAAGAGAACGTAAATTTCCCCGTTTTTGTCCTGCATCACCGAGGGCTCCCAGTTGGTGCCGCGATAGATGATCTGCTCCTCGCTCCACGTCTTTCCGCCGTCGTCGGAAATGCGGATCGCCAGGCCGCTCTCCTCGGGGTGCTCCTTGTAATCGGTGGAATCCTTCAGGTTATAGGGGCGGAAGGAGGTCACGGCGAGAATCCGGCCGTCGGAGAGGACGCAGGCGTCGGGCGTCATGTAATACCGGACGTTCTTATGATCGTCGATCGTCACGTCCTTCTGCGTGAAAATCGCCGTGGGCGTTTCCCATTCGATACAGTCCTTGCTCTTTGCGACGTAGACGTTCTGGCCCCAGCGCGTATTGTGGAAAATCATCAGGTAGCTTCCGTCCGCAAGCGTCTTGATGCGAGGATAGTACGCCTTCACGCCGCCCAGCTTCTGATTGCTCAGCTCATAGCTTTCGCGATAGTTCTTGGCAAGACGGCTGTACGCCTCTTCCCCCGCCGCCGAATCGAGGGGATATTCCGTCTGATTCAGCTCGCCGATGGAGTGAATGTGGCGTTCGATGGAGGGGAGTCCCACGTCACCGGAGGTATCGCTTCCACCGGTGCTTTCCACCGGCGTCTTTCCTCCCCCCGCGCAGGCGACCGTGAGGCAGGGAATGGCGGCGAACATCAGAAGCGCCGTCATTCTGGTCAAAAGGGTTCTTACTCTCATAAAATTCTCCTTTTTGCTCAAAAGACCGGTTGAGAAAAACGGTCAAACTTTACATTATTATAATATTATCTACGCTTTTTGTCAAGGCCTTTTCGCATTTTTGCTCAAAATTCCGGTTGAAAAAATTCTGCCGCCTTTGCGCCGCCGAAGGGCTTTTGCAACTTTTTGTCCGGATTTTTCCGCGTTTTCGTGCTAAAAAATGAGATGAAAAAAACGGGGAAAATTTACGTTTCAAAAAATATTTTTTCGACCCTTTCTCAAAGATTTTTCCGCATTTTTGCGTCAAAAAAAGGATGAAAAATCGGACAAAATTTTCGTTTCAAAAATATTTTTCCGGCCCTTTCTCAAAAATTTTTCCGCATTTTTACGCGAAAGAAAGAGCGAAAAAAGGCGGCTTTCTCGCGGTCTTCCGCGCTTTTGTCACGGAAATCCGGCCTTCGGCGCCTCCCTTCTCTCAAAAATTCCGGGAGGAGAAAAATTCCCCGCTTTTCCTCTTGCATTTTCACGCAGAGTGTGGTATAATCTGAATTTGAGAATCATTTTCAAATTTGAGGTATCTATGTCGCTGATCGCCTGTGACCGCCTGACCCTCTCCTATGACGGGAGGCCGGTTCTTTCGGAGCTTTCCTTTGCCGTCGAGCCGGGGGAATATCTCATCATCGTCGGGGAGAACGGCTCCGGAAAAAGTACGCTTATCAAGGCCCTTCTCGGGCTGAAAGCCCCCTCCGCCGGGCAAATCGTCTACGGGGACGGGCTGAAAAGCCGGGAAATCGGCTATCTTCCGCAGAGAATCGAGCTGCAAAAGGACTTCCCCGCCTCGGTGCGCGAGGTCATTCTCTCGGGCTGTCTGAACCGGCACGGCCTCTTTTCCCGCTACAGCGAGGCCGACCGGAGAGACGCCGCCTTTCAGGCGGAGCGCCTCGGCATTGCCGGGCTGAAAAACCGGAGCTTTTCGGAGCTTTCGGGAGGACAGCAGCAGCGGGTGCTTTTGGCGCGCGCCCTCTGCGCGGCGAAAAAGATGATCCTTCTTGACGAGCCGGCGGCGGGACTTGACCCGGAGGCCACGGCGGAATTTTATGAAATTTTAAAGAAGCTCCACCGGGAGGGTGTCACCGTCGTCATGGTCTCCCACGACCTGCTCGCCGCCGTCCGCTATGCCTCGCGGATTCTTCGGATCGGAAACGGCGGCTGTGCCTCCTTTTCCCCGGAGGAATTCCGGAAAACCCTTTCGGGAAGCGAAGGGAGGGCCTGCCCGTGAGCGCTTTTCTTTCCTCTCTTCGGGAGATGTTCTCCCTTTCCTTCATGGTCTACGCGCTTCTATCCGGCATTTTTATTTCGGTCTGCGCTTCCCTGCTCGGCGTCAGCCTCGTGTTGAAGCGCTTTTCGATGATTGGGGACGGGCTTTCCCATGTGGCTTTCGGAACTCTTGCCGTGGCAACGGCCATGAACGTCGCCCCGCTGAAGCTGTCGGTTCCCGTCGTCATCGCCTCCGCCTTCCTGCTCCTCCGCCTGAACGAAAAGGGGAAGCTGAAAGGGGACGCCATGATCGCCCTGATTTCGACGAGCTCCCTCGCCGTCGGCGCGATGGCGGTCTCCCTCTCCTCCGGGATGAACATCGACATTTACAATTATATGTTCGGGAGCATTCTCACCCTCTCGCGGGGGGACGTCCTTCTCAGCGCCGCCCTCGCCGCCGTGGTGATTCCCTCCTATCGGATTCTCTACAACAAAATTTTCACCGTCACCTTCGACGGGGACTTTGCGCGAGCCACCGGCATCCGAACCGGCCTGTATGACACCGTTCTCGCGGTCTTCACCGCCCTGACGATCGTCCTCGGAATGCGCTTTATGGGGACGCTCCTCATTTCGGCGCTTGTCGTCTTCCCGCCGCTCACCTCCATGAGGCTCTTCAAGAGCTTTCGCGGCGTGGTGCTCTGCTCAGCGCTTCTCCCGGTCGTCAGCTTCCTGTCGGGGCTTCTTATCTCCTACTTTTTCTCTACCCCGCCCGGCGCCAGCGTCGTCTGCGTCAGCCTTCTCCTCTTCCTCCTTTTCTCCCTTCTCGGAAAGATCGTCCGGCGAGAGAAGAAGCAGGAAAAGTAGAACCGGGGCCGAATTTCGGAAGAAGGCGATTCTTTTTTCCGTTCCCAAACGGGACGGCAAGGGGCTTGCCTTCTTTAATAAATTTTCTACATCCTCCAAAATTCCGCGTCATTATAGACAAAGTCTGCTTTTCTGATATCGGGAAAATTATCTATCGAATACCCAAGCGGAAGCCATTCCATATCAGGACTTCTTCTCCCGTTGCCTACGAAAAAAGCGGCACAGAAAGTGTTTTCACTCTCTGTGCCGCCTTTTGCATTTTCTTGCCCCTCGCGGCGGCGTTTGGTACGGTATCAAGACTCCTTATGCGTCGGCGAGAAGCACCGCCGACAGCATTTTTCCCTTGTCGCCGCGCCGAGATTCGTTTCCTCATCTCAAGAGGAAAAGGTTCGGGACAGAGGCACACGGGCTGTCGGAATCCCGGCTTCCCGGCGCTTCTCAGTAGTTCTCTTTTCTTACCTCAAAGTAGCTTCTCGGATGAGCGCAGACGGGGCAGACCTCGGGGGCCTTCTTGCCGATGACCAGATGTCCGCAGTTGCGGCACTCCCACATCGTCTCCTCGCTCTTCTCGAAAACCTTCTGCATTTCGACGTTGTTGAGCAGGGCGCGGTACCGCTCTTCGTGCGATTTTTCAATCGCGCCGACGCGGCGGAATTTCTCGGCCAGCTCGTCGAAGCCTTCCTCCTCGGCGTCTTTGGCGAAGGACTCGTACATATCGGTCCATTCGTAGTTCTCGCCGGCGGCGGCCGCCGCCAGATTCTCGGCGGTATTTCCCAGCTCTCCCAGCGCCTTGAACCACATTTTGGCGTGTTCCTTCTCGTTGTCCGCCGTCTTCAGAAAAATTTCGCTGATCTGCTCGTAGCCTTCCTTTTTGGCGACGCTCGCAAAATACGTATACTTGTTTCTCGCCTGGCTCTCTCCCGCAAAGGCCGCCAGCAGATTTGCCTCGGTTTTGGTTCCCTTCAGTTCTTTCATCAAAGTATCCTCCCTGTTTTTTAATTTTTCCGGAGAGCCTTCTCCGATTGTAAACGGTAAAAAGCGAACCGAACCGGATATTCCGGAAGAGCAGCCACACGTTCCGCGGGCTGCTCCTCTTTTTTAGATTCGGTTCAATAGGGATGCCTGAGCGACAGGCGACGACTACGGTCTTCCCCGCTTGCGGTTTCGTCCGTTTGCGATTTCGCTCGCTTGCGGTTTCGTCAGCTTGCGGTTTCGCTCGCAGTTCTTACCCGCCGCCCGGATGACCGCTTATCAGGCTGTCGGCGCGCAGGCCTCGTACCACGCCATATACTGTGCATACGGCGAATCGAGGTTCTTACCGTCGGTCAGCTGCTTGTAGCATTCCTCTTCTTCAAACTGACGGCGGAGCTGTCTTGCGTAATCGGCCAAAGTCATCAGACCCTGCTCGTCTTCGTATTCTTCAAACTCATTCAAAAGATCGAAGTACTTCTTGCTGGTCTCAATGACGTCCTGCATGATTTCTTCTGTGTACTTGTAGGGATATTCAAAGGTGAAGGTTTCCTCGTCGTAGGTTCCTTCCTCCTTGGCGGCCTCAACGGCGGCCTTATAGAGCAGAGAATCGGTCTTGTAATTCTCTTCCGTGATATACCGGAAATCGAAGAGCGCGTAGGGGCTGTAGGTGGTGTCGGCGTTCTGCTTCTTTCCGAGCTCCCAGTCGTTCTCCGCGAGCTTCAGCATCGCGGGATCCATCGAGCTACTGGGGGTGAGCCGGAAGAGGTTACCGGTATCGCGGTAATCCATCGAATAACTGTCGTTGAGAATGTTCACCAGTCCCGTGTAGGGATCGATTTCAAAGTTGACGCCCTCCACTCCGTACTGGAAAATGTTGTGGAATTCGGTGTCGGTCTGGAGCGCGGTGATGATTTCCATACTGCGCTTCATATCCATCGTGTAGGCGCTGACGCAGAACATCGTACCGGGGCGGTCGGAGGCGGTGGCGTGGGGCTTTGCGTAGGTGATTACGTAGTAATCGTCCTCATACTCCGCGGGAAGTGCCGCGTTGCCCTTGAGGAAGGCGGCCGCGATCTTCGGCTCTTCCCCGTTCTCTCCCTCCGGCAGGCTGTAATAGTCGCCCTCGGTGATGTAGTTCGCCTTCCGGTAGTTGTAAACCTGCTGGTAGTAGTCGACGAAGTTGGAGGTATCGGCAAGCAGATGGGTTCTGAGGGAAGCGCGGGCGAGCATATTGGTCGCTTGGTTGACCACGATTCCACAGAGAGACGGCTCGTCGGTGACGTATTCGACGTTGAGAACCGGCATATTGTACAGCGGGATATAGTCGGTATCGTTCTTCGCCACGTCGTCAAGGAAGTTGGCAAGGGTTTTCAACGTCTTTACGTCGTCCGCCGAATAGTAATACTTGGCGGCCAGCTCCTTGTTGACGAGGAGGTAGGTGTATTCGCCGCAGACGATATTGTTGGGAATCGCATAGGTAGTTCCGGTGACGGTGGTGGTTTCAAGGTTCCACTTGCCGCCGAGAATACCCATCATCAGCGTCTGGGGAGCCAGATACTTTTTCAGAATCTGCGCGCGATCCTTCAGCGCGTCGTCAAGGGAGGAGAGATACTCCGCCTGATAGTAACGGTTCAGGTTCGCGGCGCCGCGCACCATGAAGATATCCAGCTGAGAATCCTTCTCATCGGGATAGATCGCCTTGGAAACGCCGTTTTCAACGTAGGTCTCCACCGCTTCGCCGGTCTGTGCCTCCGTCGTCGCGGAAGCGCCGCCTCCCGGCTTCTTCTTGTTCGCCGCTTCCTCTTCGGAACGCTTCTTTACTTCGGCGAGCTTCTCGTCCATCACCTTGTCGTATTCCGCCTCAGGATAGAGGTGAAGGACGATGTGGGTATTGTATTTTCCTTCCGTGAAGGCGTTCATGGCGTCCTGAACCGCAAGAATCGCTTCCTCTGTCGTGGAATCGCCTGTGATTCCGTAGAGGTTCAGGGTAAGCGGCTTTGTGGTTCCGCCGGATTCGGCGTCGTCATCGTCCCCGCCGCCGCATCCCGCAAGGAGAGGCAGAACACAGAGAAGGGAGATAAGAAGGCATAGAATTTTCTTTTTCATGGGTTCCTCCTGAAAAACGGACGTAATCTTTTACGCTTGCATAAATCAAGTTATAATTATTTTACACCATACCGCGCGGGAAATCAAGTTTTTTTTATGAACGAATCGCGCCGATTTTTCGCGAAGCGGGTTTTTGATGAAAAATCGAGGGAATAATTCACTGTTTTTGAAAGGTTCACCGTCGCATTCTTGTGCACAATTCGCTTTATATGCGTCATGTCGCACAAAAATCCGGATGTAATTTTATTACCTTATCACAAACTTAATCGAGGTAATCCTTGAGGCGCTTGGAGCGGCTGGGATGACGGAGCTTTCGGAGGGCTTTGGCCTCTATCTGGCGGATCCGCTCTCTTGTGATATGGAACTCCCTGCCGACCTCCTCCAGCGTGCGGGGACGCCCGTCCATCAGGCCGAAGCGCAGCTTCAGCACCTGCTCCTCGCGCGGAGTCAACGTGTGAAGCACCTCGTTCAGCTGTTCGCTGAGAAGGCGCTGGGCGGCGGCGGAATCGGGGGCCGGCGTCGTGTCGTCCTCGATGAAGTCGCCGAGATGGCTGTCCTCCTCCTCCCCGATCGGCATTTCAAGGGAGACCGGATCCTGAGAAATCTTCATGATTTCCCGCACCTTGTCGGCGCTCATTCCCATGTACTCCGCCACTTCCTCGGCGGTCGCCTCGTGGCCGAGCTCCTGAAGGAGCTGGCGCTGGATTCTTGAAACCTTGTGAATGGTTTCCACCATATGAACCGGAATCCGGATGGTTCTCGCCTGGTCGGCGATGGCGCGGGTGATGGCCTGCCGGATCCACCACGTCGCGTAGGTTGAGAATTTGTAGCCCTTCCGATAGTCGAACTTGTCCACCGCCTTCATCAGTCCGAGGTTGCCCTCCTGGATCAGGTCGAGGAAGAACATTCCCTTCCCCACGTAGCGCTTGGCGATGCTGACCACCAGCCGGAGATTCGCCTTCACAAGCTCGTCCTTGGCCTCGGCGTCCCCGTCCACCATCTTCTCGGCGAGAAGCAGCTCCCGGTCGGAATCGAGGAGCGGCACGGTGCCGATCTCCTTCAGATACATCCGCACCGGGTCGTCGATGGTCAGGCCCTCCTGAATCAGCATCCGCTCCATATCCTCCGCAGACTCGAAGCGCTCGACGTCGCTTTCGATGGCCGCAAATTCCGGAGCGTCGAGATAGCCGGTGATTTCGATTCCCATTCCCTCGAGCGTATCGTAGAGCTTTTCGATCTGTTCGATGTCGTAATCGACGTCCTCAATGGCCTCCATGATTTCGCTGTTTGAGAGCGAACCCTTGGCCTTTCCCTTTTCGATGAGCTCCCGCATCTCGAATTTCTTTTCTCCGTTCATCGGAACTCCCTTCCCGCCGACGGCGTTTTCTTTTCTTTTTTCTTCCTGTTTTTCGTTTCGGTTTTCCATCAGCCCGACTCCTGTGTTTTTTTGGCCGCACGCTTGTTGGCAATCAGCTCTTCCAGCGTAGCGGTTTTCTTTTCCCGATTCTTCCTCAGCTTTTCCACGCACTGACTCAAGACCTTCATCCCGTTGTCGGTGAGGCTCTGCCTTACCGTCATGTTCCGGACGATACGGGAGATTTCCTCGGTGGAAAAGCCGTCATCAAGGAGACCGACGTCAAAGCCGCTCCCCAGCTCCAACATTTTTTCGTAAACCCTCCGGTTAAAGGCGGTGACGAAATCGTCGGGGGAAAGCTTCAGCTCCCCCTCCGCGACCTCGGGGATCCGTTCGGGGTAAAGGGCCAGAATGCCGAGAATCGCGTCCTCGGCGCCCGCGGCCCCGACGCTTTTCAGCCGATCGGGATTGACGCGATCCCCGTACCCTTCGGCATTCCTCATCACGGAGGCCTCCCACTCCCGCTTTTCCTTTCCGCCCCGCCGGGCGGCCTCCCTCTTTACGTCGTTTTTCAGGCTTTCATAGGGAATTTCGAGCCTTTCGCTCACCTGCCGAATGCAGACGTCCTTTTCGACCTCCGAGCTTATCCCGCAGAGCTCAGCCGCCATATCGGCCGCCGCCTTGATTCTGCCGTCGGCCGTTGTCGTATCGTAGCGGGCGAGGACGGAGGAAAAGAGGAAGTCAAAGCGGGTCCGGCTTCCGGTAAGCAGACGGGAAAAGGCCTCTTTTCCGTTTTTCCGGATAAATTCGTCGGGATCCTTCGCGCCCTCCACCTTGAGAACCCTCGCCTCAAGCCCCACCTCTCGGAAGAGGCCGAAGGCCTTATCGACCGCCTTCTGCCCGGCGGCGTCGGCGTCATAGGAGATCACGACCGATTTGGTATATTTCTTCATCAGCCGGACCTGATCGGCGGTAAGCGCCGTCCCGCAGGAGGCGACGGCGGAGGTAAAGCCCGCGCCGTGAAGGGAAACGACGTCCATATAGCCCTCGCAGAGAATCATCTGCTCGGCGCAGACGTTCTTGGCAAAATTCAGGGCGAAGAGATTCCGCCGCTTGTTGAAAACCGGCGTGTCGGAGGTGTTGATGTACTTCGGCTCGTCCTTCCCCTCGGACACCGTCCGGCCTCCGAAGGCGACGATATCCCCCTTCACGTCGATGACCGGAAACATCAGCCGGTTGCGGAAAATATCGTAGGATCTGCCGTTTTTCTTGCTGACCGAACAGAGAAACCCGACCTTCATTTCTTCCTTCGTATAGCCGAGGGAGGAGAGATGAGAGGCGAGGGAATCGAAGCTGTTCTCGGCAAAGCCGATGCCAAAATGGCGCACCAGCGCCTGTCCGAGCCCCCGTTTTTCAAGATACGCCTGCCCCGCGCGGCTCTTTTTCAGGGCCTCGTGAAAGAAGCGGGCGGCGTCGCGGTTCATCGCTAAAATTCGGTCGCGGCGGGGGCCGGAATCGTAGTGGACGTTCCCCTCTTCCGGAAGGGTGATTCCCGCACGCCGGGCAAGGAAACGGGCGGCCTCGACGTAATCGAGGTTCTCAATGCGGCGGATGAAGGAAATCACGTCTCCGGCGGCCCCACAGCCGAAGCAGTAAAAGCTCTTGGTGCCGGTAAAAACGGTAAAGGAAGGCGTTTTTTCGCTGTGAAAGGGGCAAAGGCCGACGAGATTCGTCCCTGCCCGTTTCAGAGGAACGTAGCCTTCAATCACTTCTTCAATCCCGTTGCGGTATTTGATTTCTTCAATCACCTGCGCCGGTATCATTTCTTCCCCTCCTTCCGTCTGTTTTCCCGCCGGGTGCGGCGCACCCGAAGCGAATGGCAAATCCCTGTAGGCGACCCTTCCTCAGATAAATTTAGAAGCCGCGCGGCGTTTCTTCCCGTCGGCAAAGGCTCCTTTTCGGCGGGTTTGAAAGGCCCCTGCGGGCCTCCGCTACCGACAAGAACGATTCTCCGGCGGGCAGGAACCCGCGCGGGCGCCTTCCCCGTGTGAGAAGCAGTCTTTTCAGCCCCGCCACGGGTCGGGAATAAAGAGCTTTTTGTAAAGGTTGACCGCGTACCGGTCGGTCATACCGGAAATGTAATCGCAGACCGCCCGTCCCACCGACTCCTCCTTTGCCGTCTGGAGGTATTCGCGCGGGAGCTTTTCCGGCTCTTTGAGGAAAAATTCGTAGAGCCTCTCAAGCATGGCCTCCGCCTTGCTCTCCTCTCCCTTGGCGACGGGATTCCGATAGACGGCGTCGAACAGGAAGGAATGAAGCCGGTCGGTGAGGCCCCGGATTTCCTCCTCCATGAGAATATCATTCTTCCCTTCGCTGGCCCGGATGATGCTGGACACCATCGTATTGATGCGCTCCCCGTGGGTATCCCCCAGTCCCTGCCGAAGCGGGAGCGGAATATCCTCCGGGTGAAGAATCCCGGCGCGGCAGGCGTCGTCGATGTCGTGATTGATGTAGGCGATGTGGTCGGCCTCGAGGATGATCCGGCCCTCCAGCGTTTCCGCCCCGCCGAGGGTATGGTGAAGAATGCCGTCCCGCACCTCGTAGGTCAGATTCAGCTTTTCGAGCTTTTCCACCACGCGGATGCTCTGCTCGTAATGGGCAAAGGAGGGGTCAAAGCAGCGCCTGAGTACCCGTTCTCCGGCGTGTCCGAAGGGGGTATGTCCGAGGTCGTGGCCGAGGGCGATGGCCTCGCTGAGATCCTCGTTCAGCCGAAGCGCCCGGGCAATCGTGCGGGCAATCTGACTGACCTCCAGCGTGTGGGTAAGGCGGGTACGGTAGTGGTCGTCCTCCGGCGACAAAAAGACCTGCGTCTTGTGCATCAACCGCCGGAAGGCCTTGGAGTGGATGATCCGGTCGCGGTCGCGCTGAAATTCCCCGCGCAGATCGCAGGGACGAATCGGGAAATCCCGCCCCTTGGTGTTTTCGGTGAGGAAGGCAAACTCCGACAGCGTCTGCCGCTCCCTTTCATAGAGCATTTCGCGTGCCGTCATTCTCTTTCCTCCTCCCGACAAAGCGCGCGTCGGCAATTTCCGACAGAAAATCCGACGCGGTACGAAATTTCCGAGGCCTATAAAGATTCATAGAATAATATACGCAAAAAATCGGAAAAATCCTTTTTTTCTCTTTTTCTCTCAGCCCTTGCAAATCCGGTCAAATCTTGTCCCCTTGACGGAAAGGGACACGCGGCCCGCCGTCAGCTCCTTTACCTCCTCCGCGAAGGCCGGGAAATCCTCCTCCGGCAGAGCCAGCGACAGAGAGACGTTTTCCGCATATTCGATGCCGTCGGAAATCACCCGGTCGGAGGAAAGAAGCGGCCCGAGCTTCCCACGGTCGGAATAGGAGCAGGTAAGGAGCACCTCCGTAAAGGTGCGGTAGGTCACGATTCCCGCGGCGTCGACCGCGAGCTTGGCCGCCGCCGAATAGGCCCGAACCAGTCCGCCCGCGCCGAGAAGAATCCCACCGAAAACCCTGCTCACGGCGATCACAGCGTCGGAAAAGCCGCCCTTCCGAATGACGTCGAGAACCGGAACGCCGGCGCTTCCCTGCGGCTCCCCGTCGTCGGAACAGCGGGCGATCCCGCCCGTGCCGAGAAGATAGGCGTAAACGGTGTGCCTTGCCTCCGGGTGCTTTTTCCGCACCTCTTCCACAAAGGCCTGCGCCTCCGCCTCACTCTCCACCGGCGCGGCATACCCGCGAAAAATCGACTTTTTTTCGACCAGCTCCGACGAGGCGCTTTTGCCTAATGTTATCTTTTCCGACATTCTTTTTCCCTCCCCTCGACCTTTTCCGAAAAATTTCCGGGAATCCCTTCACGAAGGCTCCCGCCGTTCGATTCCTCGTCCGGCCCTTCGTTCGATTCTCCGTTCGTTTTTCCGTAAAATTCTTTGTTCCGTCTTGCCCGGATTCTCTATTCTTCGTCCGGATTCCCGTCCGATTCCTCGTCGGTTTCGTCGGTTTCCCCGCCCGGGCCTCCGCTCGGCGCCAGCCATTCGCGGAAACGCCCGCGGGTCTTGCTGTCGCAAATCGCCTCGATGACGGTATTTTCTCCTTCCACCGTCAGGCTCTCCACCTTCGCACTCCTGTAAAGCTTCGCGACAAGATCCTGCCTTGTCAGGGGAATGGTCAGGGTGACCCGGGCCGTCTTCTCGTTCACCAGCTCCTGAAGCCTTCCGACCAGCTCCGGGACGCCTTCCCCGGTCATCGCCGAAAGATAGAAGACGTTTTCCTTCGGGAGGCTCGCGGGAGGATGCGGCAGTGCCTCCGCCTCCCGGTCGCATTTGTTGAAGACGCAGAGCGTCGGCTTGTCTGCCGCGCCGAGCTCCTCAAGGAGTTCCTGCGTCACCTCCAGCTGATTTTCCGCCTCCCGGTCTGAGGCGTCGGTCATCATGAGGATGATATCCGCATAGACCGCCTCGTCGAGGGTGGAGCGAAAGGCACGGATCAGATGGTGCGGCAGATTTCGGATAAAGCCGACGGTATCGACCAAAAGAAGCTCGGATCCGTCGGGCAGAAGAAAACGGCGGGCCGTCGGGTCGAGCGTGGCGAAGAGCTTATCCTCCGAAAGGACGCCGGCCGCCGTCAGCCGGTTCAGAAGCGTGGACTTCCCGGCGTTCGTATAGCCGACAATCGCCACCTTGCAGATCCCCGAGCGCTCGCGCTGGCGGCGCTGGGTCTCGCGGCGGCGGTCGAGAAGGGCAAGCTCCTCCTCAAGCTGAACCATCCGGCGGCGGATATGCCTGCGGTCGGTTTCCAGCTTGGTCTCGCCGGGCCCCCGCATGGCGATGCTTCCGCCCTGCTGGCGGGAAAGCGCCGTTCCCTGCCCGATGAGGCGCGGCACGGTATATTTCAGCTGGGCGAGCTCCACCTGCAGCTTTCCTTCTGCGGAAAGGGCGTGGAGCGCGAAGATATCAAGGATCAGCATACTCCTGTCGATCACCCGCACCGACGTCTCGGGATCGCCGCTGTCAAGGGCGTCCTCGATGTTGCGGATTTTGGAAGGGGAAAGCTCGGAATCGCAGACGGCAAGGGTGATGCCCTCATTGCGGCAGAGATCGGCCAGCTCACGGATTTTGCCCCTCCCGAGAAAGGTGCTTCCGTCGGGGGTTTTACGGGTCTGCGTCATCCGGATAACCGCCTCCCCGCCCGCCGTTTCAACCAGCCGTTCCAGCTCGTCAAGCGACGCCTCGCAGGCCTCCGGCGGATTGTCCGGCGTAATCAGACCGAGAAGCGCGACGCGTTCCTTCGTCGGTTTGTCCCCGAAAAATTCCTCTGTTTTTTCTGTTTCCAACATTTTTCCTCCTTCCTGCCGGTTTTCCCTCAAATTCTTCAGGAAAGCCGGGCTCCGGTACGCCAAATTCCACCTCCTAACGGGGTGAAAAGACGCGTTTTGCTCTTTCTTTCGACAGAAAGAAACGGCGCAGACCCTTCACCGGTTCTGCGCCGCATTCCTTCCTGAATCCCTTTTCTCCTGAACAGTCGGGAGGCCGGTTTGGGCGGCCATATCCGACGATTATTTTCCGGAGGCTTTCAGACGCTTCTTATTGAATTTATCCACACGTCCGCCGGTGTCGACAAGCTTCTGCTTACCGGTAAAATACGGATGGCACTTGGAACAAACTTCAACGCGGATGCTGTCCTTAGTGGAGCGGGTCACGAATTCTTCGCCGCAAGCACATTTTACGGTGACTTCTTTGTATTCGGGATGGATTCCTGCTTTCATTATAGGCACCTCTTCTCCTTGAAATTCAAATTACAGATTATTATAGCACATTCTTTGACGATATGCAAGAGCTTTTTGAAAAAAAGACGAATTTTTGAAGAAAAAAACCGCCGGGAGACCGCTACGGGGGCAAAAATCCCACGCTTTCCGCCGCCGGGGCCCGTTTGGAGCGGGATTCCCCGCGTCCCCGCCGGGGGATTGTCTTTCGTTTCCCCTTTTCAAGAAAATCCCCTCCGCGTTCTCCGCGAAGGGGATTTGAGACCGGCAAAAAACGCGAGGCGTTTATCTGCCGAAAAGCAGACATTTCATCGAAAGCGGAGCCTTCCGGAACAGCGCACCCGCGCCGTGGCTCAGAGCGCCCGGAGCTCCAGCAGGATTGCCGTTTCGCGCTCTCCGGTGAGCGGGAGGACAAGTCCCTTCCGTAGCTCCCGGCCCGTGTAGCTTGCCCCCGTCTTTTCGTCTTTATAGACGGCGTCGGGGAGCGCGTCAACCACGCGGAGGCGCTTGGTCTGCCCCTTCTTACAGCCCTCCTGCTCGACGACGGTAAGGAGAATCTCCTTCCGGTCCTCCGAGAGGTAATAATAGGCGGAATAGTCATGCGTAAAGGGAGAGACCAGCGGGTAATAGTCGCCCCGCCTCATCACGTGCTCAAACCGGCGGTAGGAAGCGATATGGGAACGGAGAACCTCCCGGCAGTCATCGGGGAGCTTGCGCACGTCAAACTCATATCCGAGCATTCCCGCGCAGGCCACCTTAAAGCGGAAGTCGAAGGCGTGCTCCGTCGCCTCGGCGGGCTTTCCGACGTGGCAGGACATCGTCGCCGCTGGGTAGCCGAGCAGCGCTCCGTACTGGATTCTCAAGCGGCGGTAGGGGGAAATCATATCGCTTGTCCAGATCTGGAAGCCGAAGGTCATCATCGCGAGGTCATACCGTCCGCCGCCGCCCGCGCAGGTCTCAATGATGGCCTCCGGGAAGTGCTGACGGAACCAGCTGAGGAGGCGATAGACGCCCTTCATATAGAGGAAGGGCACCGCCTTCTGCCCCGCCGTCGTCTCATACCGGGAGCAGATATCGGAGAGGTCGCGGTTGAAATCCCACTTGAAATAATCGATGGAGACGCCCCGGAAGGTTTCCTCAAAGCATCCCGTCAGATAATCGAAGACGGCGGGATTGGACATATCGAGAACCAACTGATTTCGCGAACGCTTCGCCTCCCGCCCCGGCACCGAAAGGCACCATTCGGGATGGGCGCGGTAGAGGTCGGAGTCGGGGTTGATCATTTCCGGCTCGATCCAGATTCCGAACTTCACGCCACGGCGGTGAATGCCGTCGGCAAAGGCCTTCAGTCCGTCGGGGAATTTGCTCTTGTTCACAAACCAGTCGCCGAGCCCGGCGTTGTCCGCGTTCCGGGCGCCGAACCAGCCGTCGTCCATCACGAGCATATCCATGCCGAGATCCTTGGCCTCCTCCGCGAATTTGAGGAGAAGCTCCTGATCGATATTGAAATAGACGGCCTCCCAGCTGTTCAGCACCACCGGGTGCGGCAGCTCCACCGACTCCTTCGGCAGAATCGAGTGCCGGATGAAGCGGTGATAATTGCGGCTCATGCCACCGAGGCCCTCGCGGGAATAGGTCATCAGCGCCTCCGGGGAATCGAAGCTCTCCCCCGGCATCAGCGTATAGGCGAAGTTTTCGCTCCCCAACCCGACCAGCACGCGGGTGTTCCCGAGCGGGTCGACCTCGACCTCGTCAAGGAAGGAGCCAGAGTAGACGAAATGGAAGCCGAAGGCCTCTCCCTCCGTCTCGGTCGTCTTTTCCCCGCAGAGGGCGAAAAAGGAGTTGTGCTGATGGGAGGTGGAGCCCCGGCGGGAGCTCACCGACTGTATTCCGTAATGCACCGGGAAGCGCTCGACGTTGTTTTCGTAATTGTGCATCCCGTGCAGTGCCAGCATATGATAGCTGTGGCCCGGAAGGTCGAGCTGTAGCGGCATACACTTTTCGATCGTCACCGGGGCCTTTCCGTGATTCTCCAGCGTCAGCGAGCGGCTGATGGCGTTGTCGCGCTCAAAAACCGTATAGAGCAGGAGCAGGCGACAGCCGGTGACCTCATCCTCAAAGCAGAGCTCCAGCGTCTCGGTATCCTCCCCGGCCCTTGCGCAGGGGAGCCCTTCGGGGGTCTTCCTTCCCGGGAAAATCCGGAAGCTGCGGTAGGCAAATTCGGTCACGCCTGTGCCGTCCTCTCCGCAGAGGCGGAGAGCGGTGGCGCGGAAATCACCGGAGCCGAAAAAGGAGGTTTCCATTGACAACACGTCGGGGGAATATTCCTTCGCGCCCTCATAATAGGGGGAGTTGGAGACGACTCTTCCCTTCCATTCCGGGACTTCCCCGCCCTTTTTGCCGTAATAGCGGTGAACCGGGAAACGGTCCTTCATCATCTGAAGGACGTATTCGGTACTGTCGGTCGACAGAACGAACTTTTTCTCTTCTTCAAAATAGCGAATAGACATCGTTTTTCATCGGAGGCGGAAGCCGCGCCCCGCGCCTTTCTTCGTTTTTTCTCCCGTCCGGGAAAGCCGGAGAGGACGGGGCCCGGAAACCCGGGGTTCCCCGTCCCCAATATACTCAGTGTACGGTGACTTCCACCACCGCGTAGAGCGGCAGATCCAGATAAGCGCTGTATTCGGTGGCGGCAACGGTATCCTTCCGGAAGAGAACGCAGTCTCGTTTCCCGTCAAGGATGCGGAATTCCACCTCTTTTTTGCCCTCCTTCATACCGGAAAGGGCCAGCTCCACCGTCGTGTCGCCGTGGTCGTCGTCGTCGTTGAAGTAGGAGAGCATCACTTCCCCCGTCTCTTTTCCGTCGTCCCCGACGCCCTTCGCCGCGCAGAGGTAAAAGTCGTCGTCGGCCCCGGTTTCTACCGCGGTGCCGAGGCGGTAAAGGTGATTGAACATCAGGAAGGGATAATAGCCCTTGAGCGTTTCGCAGGGGATATCGGTCTTGAACATTCCGCAGAAGGTGCTGGGCCGCGAATCGTAATACATCAGAATATCCAGCGGCGCGTTCTGCCCCTCCGCCATCACGGCGGCGATAAAGCTGGCGCCCTTGATGTTTTTTATGGTGTGGTAAGAATAAATCAGCGGCTCATCCACCCAACCGCGGATGTAGTTCCATTCGTTCAGAATGCTCTCGGTTTTGGTATAACCGTATTTGTCAAGCAGCGCGCGGTAAAATTCCATGTCGGAAAGGACCTTTTTGGGGTCGTTTGAGTAGACGTGCCACGAGAAGAAGTCGAGGGGCGCCTTCAGCTGCTTCAGGAAGTCCTCCGCCCACTGCTTGTTGCAGGCCAGCGCCGGGCCGCCGATTTTCAGCTCCGGGAAGCAGGATTTCAGGTGCGTGGCGGCGATATGATAGAGCTCGAAGAACTGGAGCTTGGTTCCGCCCCAGGTCGTTTTCTTCTCGGGCGGATCGTCGTCGGGATGAAGGTCGGGCTCGTTCCAGATCTCCCAGTATTCGATATCGTAGTGAAAACCGTCCGCCCAGCCGTAGTTATAGTGGCGGATAATATGTTCGCAGATCACCGCCCATTTTTTGAAATCCTTCGGCGGCAGGGTTCCGTATTTCTTGACCATATGCTCGATACGGTTTCCGAGGCGGTAGAAGGGCTTCACGCCTCCTTCAAACATCGTTGCGATGAATTTGTCGGTAATCGGGAAATCGTAGGACTTTTCGTCGTAGGGATCGGCGTCGAAATTCGGAAAGATTCCGGCGATATCGATGACGAAATTCGAGCCGTAGGGAGAATAATAGGAGGTGTCGTGCGTTCTTCCGTAGGGAATCCCGGCCTCGCGGAAATAGGGGAGGTTGGTGGTGGTGCGGCTGATCGCCGGGCCGTTATTGACGGCGTGCATCGGCTTTACGCGACCGTTTTCCTTGGTAAAATCTACCGTAAGTTTTTTCATGTGAAATCCTTTCTTCCATCGGTTGGAGCGGCGAAGTCTGAAAAGCGGTTTCACGTGGGGAGCGGCGGGGGCCGCCTTTCCCGTCTTCGGAAAACCTCAGCTTCCACCGAAAACTTTTCCATTTTATTATATAGCAGTTTGCCCTCAAAGTAAAGGGCTTCCGGCGAAAAAACGGGCTCAAATTTCCGTCGAAAGCCGCTGAAAAAATAAACTTTTCCGGCAATTTACGAAAAGATTTTATCCGGAAACGCGCGGCGGAACAGACTGTGCGCCTCTGCCCCGTCGGGCCCGCAAACCGGTGCGGCGGCGCGGTAGGAGCCGCCCGCCTGTGCGCCCAAAGACGTATAAAGACTGCGCTCAAGGTCACGCATAAAAGCCGCTTGCACGTAAAAAGCCGTCGTCACCCAAAGTCACGCATAAAAACCTCTTACTCGTAAAAAAGCCGCGCCGGGAGCATTCCCGGCGCGGCAAAGGTCAGTCGATTTTGGGTCAAAAGGGCGAAAACCCCGGCCCGTCTCCGTTATCCGCGAGGATCTCTTGCCGCTTCCTCGCAGTTCTTCACGACGTCTTCGTAGTTCTTGCCCGACGGGAGGATGGTCGCCATCTTTCCGTCGCTGAGGCTGAACTGCGTCTTGTCGCCTTCCACCGTCACGTTGTAAACGGTGCAATTCTCCACCGAGGAGGTGGCGTTGTAGATACGGGAGGTGATGTAACCGAGCGTATTCACGCTTCCGCCCTTGACAAAGGTGATCTTGCTGTCGTAAACCCGGCAGTCGGTCGCCGTCACGGTCACGTCGTTGCTCGCGAAGGCGCCGACGATGAATCCGGCGAAGACGGGGCTCTGCTGATGGGTTTCCGGCACGTCGATGATGATTTCCTCATTTTCGACGGTCACTCTCGTCACCGAGCCGCTGTTGATGACCGAGAAGAGGCCGTAGAAGCTTCCGTACTGCACACCGAGGTGCGCGGCCTTGGAGCCGGTCACTTTGAAATTCTTCACGGTGTGGCCCTGTCCGTCAAAGTTGCCATTGAAGGAGGCGCTCATACCGATCGGGAGCCATTCCTGCCCGTTCAGGTCGATATCGGCGTCGAGCAGAACCTTGTTCCCGTTGAAGTTGTTTCCCTTGATCACGTTGAACTCGTTGTAGCCCTCCTCGTCGGTGAGGTCGCCGTCCCCGTCGGTGTCGACGATGCTGATTCCGGCGTCGTCATAGTAAACGGATTTGCCGTTTGCGACGAGGTTGGTGAGGTAGGCAAGCCCGGCGAGATCGTAAGCGGTCTTGATGGAATAACCGTCGGTGCCGTTGCCGCTCAGATACCAGTCAAAGGCCATATGAATCCCGTCGTAGGGAGTCGTTACGTCAAAACCGGTTCCCGCCGGTTCGGTCTCGCTCGGTTCGGTCTCACTCGGCTTGGTCGCCGCGTCGGTGGCGGCGTCGGTGGCCTTGTCGGATTCGGCGGGCGTCTGCGCCTGCGTTCCTGCGGCCTCGGTTCCGGTGGTCTCCCCACCGTTTCCGCCCTTATTACAGGAAGCGAGAAGCAGAATTCCCATCACCATGCAGAGGGAGAGAAGAATGGCAATAAGCTTTTTCATGTTCAAATACTCCTTTTTGTAAAAAGGCGGTGCCGCGTCCCGGGGAAAACCGTTCAGCGGCACAGCCAGCCGTTTGCCGCTCCGGAAGGGCTCGGGGGAGTCCTTCCGGAAGCGAATTACTTTTTATTCCGCGTAGGGGTCTCTGGTGAGAACGACGCAGTCCTTCACGCAAGCGGCAAAGTCTCCGCCACCGCCAACGGCGCCGACGAACTGATTTTCGCAGATCGAGTACTTCGACGCATCGGCGTCGATCTTGACGTTATAAACTTCGCAGTCGGAGACGAGGCACTGAGCGGAATGGAGGTTACCGGAGATATAGCTGACGAGAGCCTGCTCGAGCTTACCGGTATTCTCAATCTTGATGGTCCAGTTGTAGACGTTGCAACCGGTGATCCGGTTCGTGCCGTCGCCCGCGCAGTTGGCGACCACGCCGCCCAGAGCGGCTCCGCCGCTCATGTGAGACTCGGGGTTGCCGAGAGTCGTCTCAAAGTTGTTGAGGGTCAGGTCGGTGATCGTCGCGCCGTTGATACATCCGAAGAAGCCGTAGTAGCAACCGAGGCTTGCGCCGGAGGTGTGCTTGGCTTCCTCTCCGCGAATCTTGAAGTTGGAAACGGTGTGTTCATTGCCGTTGAAAACGCCCTTGAAGGAGGTACCGACACCGATAGGCGTCCAGTAGTGGCCGTTCAGGTCGCAGTCAGCGTCAAGATTGATGGTACAGCCGTCGAACTGAGAACCCTTGACAGCGTTGAACTGATTGTAGTTCGACTCGTCGTCGACACGACCGTCGCTGTTGGTGTCGGTGAGGAGCATATAGCTGTCGTCAAAGTAGATGGTGACCTTCGTTCCGGCGGCGTGAACCAGCATGGTAAAGCCGACCAGATCGTAAACGTTCTTCAGCGTGTAGGTGGTGGTGGTGTTTTCAAGATACCAACCGAAGGAGGCGTTGATGCCGTCATAGGGCTGCGTGGTATCGAAGGAGGGAGCGGGGGGCTCGGTCACTTCCGCTTCGGTCGGAGCGGCCTCGGTAGCGGCGTCGGTGGACTTGTCGGATTCGGCAGGATTCTGCGCCTGCGTTCCGGAGGCCTCGGTTCCGGTGGTATCTCCGCCGTTTCCGCCCTTATTGCAGGCGACAAGCATCACGGAGCCCAGAACCATAAAGAGGGCGAGAAGAATAGCTGTCAGTTTTTTCATGATTTTCTTTGCCTTTTCAGGCATCCTTTCTTATTTTGGCGGGAAAGCGCCCGGCGCTGTGCCGGTGAGATCCGCGCCTTTTTTTCCGCCCGGGCGTCCCGAAAGACGCCCGGTGCGGTAAGAATCAGGGATTGACGGGGCCGCCGCAATCGGTCGCCCGTCATGCGCCTTTACTCAGCGGCGCTTTTTGCTGGAAACGAAACCGCAGGTGACAACACCGGCAAGAAGCACGGTGGCAACCGAGACGGAAACCATATCCGCAGTCGAGGGGCTTCCTCCGGGAGTCGTCGCGGGCTTATATTCCTCGGTCAGGGAGTTGCCGTATTCCGCGGCCAGATAATCATTCTTATAGGACGCCGTGGATCCGAACAGCTTGTTGCCCGAGCGAAGAAGCTTGCAGCTTCCAAGCTCCTGCGTTTCCTTGAATCCGTTGATCTTTACGTTCGTCAGCGTGCCGACGCCGGAATCATTTTCCGGAGAAGGCATACCCATGATCGCACCGCCGCGGATGTCGCAGTTGCCGTCTTCGGTGGAATTATAGGTGTATACCAGATTGTTGATGGTGACCTTGTCGATGGTAGCGGCAGCCGACCAACCGACAACAGGGCCGGCCATGAGCGTGCCGGTAGCCTTATTGTCTGCCGTCGTTCCCTTTTTCCCGCCCGTAGCCATGATGGTTACCTGATCGAGGGTGACGTTCTTGAACGTCGCCTTATTGAAGTAACCGAAGAGGCCGACCGAGATAAAGCGGTCGCTCATGGTAACCTTCGTGCTGTCAAGATAAAGGTTCTTGATGGTATGGTTTTTCCCGTCGAAGGTTCCCTTAAAGGACGCCTTGGAGCCGCCGATCGGTCTCCACTCTTTTCCGGGGGCTCCGGCAAGATCGATGTCGGCGCCGAGCTCCACGGTTTTGCCCTCGAAGGCGTCGGTGACAAAGTCGAGCGAACCGGCCGCGTTTGCGGTGGACCCTTCGAGAATCAGATTCCCGGAAGCGTCATAATACAGCTTGTCGAGATCCGCGCCTTTGTCCGTGTTCTGCGGACGAAGAGCGGCGTCTGCCGACCCGACCAGATAGCTCAGTCCGAGCAGCTCCGCCGGAGTCTTGACCGTGAAGGTGGTTGCGCTTTTTGCCACACCGTCAACGTACCACTTCACGTTGGCGGTTTTGCCGTCCCAGCCCGCCGCTGAGGTCGGCAGAGCGAAGAGGACGCTGAATACCGACAGGACAAGGGTAAGAGCCAGAATCACGCTGAGTTTTTTTGCCTGTTTCATTGCTTGTTTCTCCTTTAAAATAGATTTTTTATTTTGCACCCGCGCACGATCTCCTGTGCGTCGGGACAAAACCGAAGGAAATGGGAAACCGCCGTTTCCCGGGACAGGGACTCTTTCACGCGCTTTCGCGCCGGTTTATCTCGCGCTCTTCTTTCTCAGGCGCAGGATTCCCAGGCCGGAAACCGTGCCGACAAGGAGAATGGCGACGGGGAGAAGAATGAAGTCTGCGGTCGCGGGGGCCGAGGTCTTGGTGTTGACAAGCACGTAGGTGCTGAGGTGATCGGTCACAAAGGACACGGTCTTTCCGTCCGCGCTCATCGTCGCCTTCATATCGGTGACGCTTCCGTCTTCCTCAGCGCGGTAAACCGCGGCCTCCCAGCCATCCGGAACCTTGAGGGTGACTTTGATCTGCCCGTCGGGCTGAACCTCGGCGCCGGTGGTGAGATTCTTGAGGGTGACGTCATAAACGGCGGCGTCCTTGAAGGTTTGCTCGGCGGCCTTTTCGACGGCGGCAAGAGCGTCTTTCGCTTCCTGCTTCTCTTCGGTCACCGGTTCAACCGTCAGAACAACTTCTTCGTCGTAGTCGGCTTTGGGGTCGGTGTATTCCGCAACCGCGCCGCTGGTCTTGTCTTCGTACTTGTCGAGCTCCACGTAGTTCGGGTCAGCCGCTCCGCAGACGGTGCAGACGCCCTTCTCGAAGGTGTGCGCCGTTTCGGCGGAACGGGTTCCGCAACCGTTTGCGCATTCGTGCCAATGCTTCTCGGCGTCGCGGCTCCACTCGGTGGTGGCGAAGACGTGCTCGGTCTTCTCGGTTACCCAGCTGTCCTTGTCGATTTCGTTTTCGCCCTTATCGTCCGCAAAGTATTTTCCGCAATTATCGCAGGTATAATACTTCGTGTTGCCTTCCGCCGTGCAGGTCGCGTCTTTCGCGGCGGTTTCGGTCAGCTTGTGACCGGTGGCCTTCAGGACGGTGTCCTTCCTGGTCACCTCTTCGGTGCATTCTTCATCGGTATAATACTTGCCGTCGCATTCGCCGTCTTCCGCGGTGCAGGTCCAATACTCGATGTTGCCGTCTTCGGTGCAGGTCGGATCCTTCTTTTCCACCTTGTTCGGCACATGGGTATGCTTCAGGCGTCTTTCCGGTTTCACCGCGCCGCAGGCGCATTTCGAAATCTCATATTTGGGGTTGTTCGAGTCTGTTTCCCATACCCACTTATGAGCCTCTTGTTCCGCTACGGTCAGGTCGCAGGTCTCGCAGGTAACCTTGTGGGTCTCATTGTCTTGATTGTCCGTGAGAATCAGCTTGTCATGCTCTGTTTCGGCGCTCTTGTAGCCGCACGCTTCGCAGGTCTGATAGTGCGCGGTGTGGTCGTCATTCTGCGCGTATTTAAGGTCGCCCGTATGGTCTGCCTTGACGATCTCTCCGCTGCAGACGGGGCAAACCTTCCAGTGGTTGGTAGCGTCGCTCTTCCACTCGCCGCTGTCGTCATGATTCTCTGTCACGCTATAACCGCATTCGCAGGTTCCGGTATGTTGCGTCTCGCTGGTCTTCTCATAGCTCAGAACGTGCGCGGTCTCGTTGATCTTGACTTTGCACAAGGTGCAGAGATTCCAGTGACCGGTTTTATCTTCATAGGTCAGCTTGTTATCCGAGACATGGTCTTCCAGATCGGTCATATATTGACAAATATCGCAAAGCTGATAATGCTGATCGCCGGCTGGCTTGTAAGTCAGCGTGTGGGTGTCCTTGTTCATCTCGGTGTGGCATTCTGTACACTCGTTCCAGTGGCTGGTGCCGTCGGTGTGCCATTGGCCATCCGAAGTATGCGGGATCATCTTGATAACGGTCTCCTCGAAGTTCTCATATTTCTCGGTACCGTCAACGTTCTTGTAGTATACGCCTACACAGTTCGGATCCGCACTACGGCAAACCCAGTACGCCTCATTTCCCACTTCCGTACAGGTGGCGTCTTTCTTCTCTACGGCGATCATTTCGTGCTTGTGTACGTAGTTCGTTTGCACAGTGTTATTGCAACCGTCAGTGTTGAAGCACTTTTCAAGGAACGTGCCGGGCGTTGATGTGTGTCCAAAGAGATTCTTTGAGGAAGTAGTTACGCTTCCACCGCTGATTTTTACGCCATTGATAAACACATCATGAATATTTTGAGGATTTCCGTACTTCCCAGTCTGTGATTTGTTAAAATCACCTTCACTATCGATATATCCGATAAATCCTCCACACCGGGGATTAGATGAGAACGGGGTGCTATTATCAATGGTAATTGTCAGGTTATTCACCGTAACATTTGCAAATTTCGCCTGATTAATAATGCCGCAAATTCCACCCGTCATAGTATTGTGGTCTGATTTAGTAGTAACTTTAATGGTTTCCTGATCCAATGTCAAATTTTTGACGGTTCCACTGGGATCAATATAACCAAAAAAGCCGACCATATATGCAGTTTTATTTCCATACGAAACATAGCTGCTGTTAATGTCAATGTTCTTGACGAAATGATCCGCTCCATCAAAAGTTCCTTGGAAGGGCGCACCGTCATAAATGCCGATAGGAATCCACGGCTTGCCTTCAAGGTCGATATCCGCCGTCAGCTTCACCGTCTTTTTTGTGAACCAAAATTTAATGTCAAAATTAAGCGTTGCCGCATCCTCAGGAATCTCACTGGCAATCTCGTCTTCCTTCACATAAAGTCTACCGGTGTCCGCGTTATAGAGAAAATGATCGGTACACTCTGACGGGAGCCTATCCTTACGGAAGTTATCACTTGTATTATTTGGCTTTCCAGAAGCATCAGGTTGCCTCGATGTCCGGGCGCAAGCATTGACGAGATAAGAGAGCCCCAACAAATCCGCTGGTGTGGAAATCTCGAATTCGCTGGCATCTGGATTATCCAAATACCATTTGATATTCGGCTTTCCGTCCCATGTTCCCTCCGCTGTCGCATCTACGCTCGGCTCTGCAGAGGTGAGCAACGGGAAGAGGAACAGGCTCGCGGCAGTGGACAAAACCAAAACCGCTGCCAGCAAGGCGACAATGCCTTTTTTGCCTAACAATCTTTTCATGATTTTGCACTCCTTTTTGATTTTAATTTTTCACAGGCTTGGGTCGGTACTCTGCCCCGGCCCGCGCCTATGTGATTCGGATTTGAGAAAACCGTTTATTTCAGAAGAACGGTTCCCGCCTTTTTAATATCCCAGAGCGCCTCCGGGAACATTTCATCGACCCGGCTCTTCACGCCGCAGTCGGTGTTGTTGAGAAGAACGTCGAGGAAGAGCTTTCCGCTTTCGTCGAAGGAAAGCGCCTTTTTCGGAAGAGCAACCTCGGCAAGATAGCCCTCGTCGGTATCCTCGTCGCTGTCCAGGGTTCCGTAAACGGCGACCGCCGCAACAAGCCCGGAATCCTTCACTTCTTCGTAATGCACACCGTCTTCCGCCTTCTTTTCCAGCGTCGCGCGCCCGTCCGCCGTCACCGTCAAACGGTAAACCTGCTTTCCGCCGTCCGCCGAGAGGAGGAGGGACACGTCGTCCCCTTCCTTCGAGAGGAGGTTGTCGAGGCGTTCGATGAGGAAGTAGTAGTTTTCGGAATCGTGCGCGACTCTTACAGAAGCCTGCGCCTGCGACCGTGCGCCGACGAAGAGCGCGTCGGTCATCTCCTCCCAGTCGGAGGAATCCCCGTCGACGTTCACCGTTTTGTTTTCGGCGTCGATGCGGTGATTCAGGTAGTAGGTATTGAGGAAGAGCGCGTCAAGGGAAGGATCCTTCGAGTGGCGATAGCCGGAAACCGTCATAATGGAATGCGAGGAGAGAAGCTCCAGAGAATCCCAACCGACGGCGGATCTTCCGGCGTGATCGACGCGGCCGAAGGTGCGGAAGTTGTGCGCCGTTTCGTCGCCGAGGAAGAGGGTCAGCCCTCCCGCCGACATTGAAACCACCGTTTCCCCCGACGGCATCTGCCGGATATAGGGGCCGTAGGAGTTCAGAACCGGCTCGAAAACAAACTTGTCGTCGGGGCCGGCCTCGGTGGGGCCGAGGGGCTTTGCCCAGTTGTCGTGGGAAACGCCGAGGGAGGTGCGGAAGGCGTCGTTCAGGTGTCTGGTCTCGCAGACGC
Organism: uncultured Clostridia bacterium; assembly: GCA_947626065.1. Classification (GTDB taxonomy): domain Bacteria; phylum Bacillota; class Clostridia; order Oscillospirales; family CAG-272; genus Colimorpha_A. The sequence goes on from CANQQT010000005.1 coordinate 71,032, forward strand.
AGGCGATATCGCCGTTGTTCAGCTCGACCGCCACCGGCATCTGGTCGTTGAAGATCTTCACGCCGTCCCGCATTCCGAGGTAGGTCTGCATCACGCGGTGGGCCTCATAGGGGGCGCCGGTGACGCGGGGCGTCCAGGTTTTGCCGTTATCGAAGGAACGCATAATCGCCGAGCCGGAGGAACGGAGCTTCGGATGATAGCCGTACCAATAGCAATAGGGGGCGATATGGGTGATGTAGCACTGCACTTCCCCGCTCCGAAGCTGGAGGAGGCAGGGTTCCCAGCTGATTCCGGGATAGATGATTTCTTCGTCGCTCCACGTAAGGCCGTTGTCCTCCGAACGGATAAGCACCGTTCCGGCGGTTTCAAGGTCGGAGCCGTAGCAACCGTTTTCCCAGAAGGTCGCGGCGACCAGCACCGTGCCGTTTTGAAGCACGACCGCGTCGGCGGCGGCGTAGCGGCGGGTGTGGCCCTCGTACTTGCCGGGCCGTTCGGCGAAGAGAACCTGCGAGGGACCCCACTCCGAAAGGGATTCCCCGATACGGTAGAAGACGTAGGGGCCTTGCGGGCCGTTGTTGAAGGTCATCAGGTATTTCCCGTTGGCCAGCTTCTTGACACGGGGATAGTAGGGATGGCCGCCCGCGATTTCGCCAACGCGAGGCTCGTACATTTCCCGGCGGTTGAGCATCAGGGTGGAGCTACCCGTTTCCCCGGCGTGGCTGTCGGGAACCGGCGTTCTTTTGTTCAGCTGAGCGATGGTGTGAAGGCGACCGGCCGGAGCCGATACGCCGTATTTCACGCCGTTTTCATTGGTTGTAAGATTCATAGTTTCCTCGCTGTTTTTTGCTGTCTTGACCGGCCACAGGCGGGAAGCCCGCGCCCTTCACACGCACGCGCACGCGTATACGAAGCACGCACGCGCACGAGGCGCACACGCGGAGCACCACACACACGGGGCGCACTCGTGACACGCGACGCGCACGAAGCACAAGCAACGCACGCACATGAGGCACGCTCGCGACACGCACACGAAACACACGCGGCACTATGCACGCGCAAAGCGCACACAACGCACACGCGCATAAAGCGCACACGCGGAGCACCACACACACGGGGCGCACGCTTGACACACACGCACGAACTGCACACGCGCACGGGGTACAAATGCGCAACACGGCGCGCGGAATGCACACACGGGACCACCCACGCACAGGGCACACGCGTTTTCAGGCCCTTTTCCTGCGTTCGGCCTTTCCCTTCCCGTCTTGCGGCGGGAAGGGATTTTTAAACTTTAAAGAGGGTTGGATTTTTCCGGAAGGGCCCGTAAAGGGGGACACGGAAAATTTCTTTAGTCGAGAACCACCGTTCCGGCTTTGGAAAGGTCGCCGCGATCCTCCGGGAAGACCTTTTCCTTCAGGGCCGTTTCTCCCTTGTCGACGTTGGAAAGCTCGGCGTTGAGGCGGAGCTTGCCGGAGCCGTCGGAGGTGATTAGGCTCTTCGGAACCGCGATTTCGGCGAGGTATCCGTCGTCCTTGCCGCGGTTTTCAAAGTTTCCGAAAAGGGTAATGGCGGATTGGATTTCACCGGAAACGGCCTCGTAGCCGTCGCCGACCTTCTTCTCCAGCGTCACCTTTCCAATCGGATCGATCGTCAGGCGATAAATCGTCGTTCCGGCGTCCGCCGAGAAGAAGAGGGTCATCGTGTCGCCGCTCTCCGAGAGGTAATCGTCGAGGCGTTCGACAAGGAAGTAAAGGTTGTCGTCGTCATGGCCGACGCGGAGGCTGGCTTGCGCCTGCGTCCGGGAGCCTACGAAGAGGGCGTCGGTGTTGTCCTTCCAATCGCCGGAGGTTCCGTCCACCTTCACCGCCGATTTCGTGGCGTTGATCCGGTGATTCAGATAATAGGTATTGAGAAGAACCGCGTACTGCGTTTTGTCGCTTCCGGAGCGGTAGGTAGAAACCGCGAGGAGAGCGTGAGGGTTGAGAACCTCAAGGGAATCCCAACCGCCGGTCTGCAGGCCGTCGAAGTTCACCTGGCCGATGTTGCGGAAGTTGTGCGCCGTCTCGTCGCCCATGAAGAGCTCCATTCCGCTGGCGCTCATCGAAACCACCGTTTCGCCGGAAAGCATCTGGCGGATGTAGGGGCCGTAGCAGTTGATGGTGCTCTCGAAGCAGAACTTATCCTCCGGGCCGGCTTCCGTCGCGCCGAGGGGTTTTGCCCAGTTGTCGTGCGTAACGCCGAGCATGGTGCGGTAGTTTCCCGACAGGTCGATCGACTCGCAGACGCAGGCGATATCGCCGTTGTTCAGCTCGACCGCCACCGGCATCTGGTCGTTGAAGATTTTCTTTCCGTCCCGCATCCCGATGTAGGTCTGCATGACGCGGTCGGCCTCATAGGGCGGATCGGTCACGTTCGGCGTCCAGGTTTCCCCGCCGTCGAAGGAGCGGATGATCGCGGAGCCGGAGGAACGGAGAGACGGATGATAGCCGTACCACACGCAATAGGGGGCGATGTGGGTCAGGTAGCACTGGATTTCTCCGCTTTTCAGCTGAACGAGGCAAGGCTCCCAGCTGATTCCCTTGTAAATGACTTTCGCCTCGCTCCAGGTCTTGCCGTTGTCTGTCGACTTCTTCATCACGGTTCCGGAGTTGCCGAAATCGGTGCTGTAGCAGCCGCCTTCCCAATAGGTCGCGGCGACGAGGATCGTGCCGTCCTGAAGCACCACCGAATCGGCGGCGGCGTAACGGCGGGTGTGGCCCTCATGGACGCCCGGCTCCTCCTTGAAGAGGATTGCCGGGGAGCTCCAGTTCGAAAGGGAATCCCCGATCCGGTAATAGACGTCCGGGCCCTGCGGACCGTCGTTGAAGGTCATCAGGTATTTCCCATTGGCCAACTTCTTGACGCGGGGGTAATAGGGGGTTCCGATGTTTCCGACCTTCGGTTTCCACGTTTCGCGATTGTTCAGCATCAGGAAGGACGTCGCCGTCTCTCCCGCGTGGCTGTCGGGGGTTCCCTCCGCGGTGTTGAGCTCGCTGATTTTGTTCAGGTAGCCTTTTTCTTCGGAGGTGTTATAGATGACGCCGTTTTCGTTCACGTCGGTGCCGAGAACGAGGTCGGTGACGTCTCCCGACGATTCCCCGCTTCCGCCGCCCCGCGAGCAAGAGGATGCGAGGGGCAGACTCAGCGTCAACGCCGCAAGCACCGCCGCCGAGGTACGGGTAAGGAAATTACTTTTTGCCATTAAGAATCTTCTCCCTCAAGCGCGTTCAGCTTTGCAACGTACTCCTGAATCTTCTTCTGTACGCTGATACGGTTGGCCGCGACCGTCGAAACCCATCCGGTGTCGTTGTCCTTGATGGCGTTGTCCATCAGGTGGTCGATGCCGAGGATGTAAGCGTAGGTGAAGCCGATGTCAAGAACGACGCCGGCGCGGATCTGGTCGAAGAGGCCCTTGACCGTCGGGGTCGCCTCGGTGAACTTAACCTTCATCGCATCCTCGAAGAAAGCCGGGGTGATTCTCTGCGCGCTCTCGCTTGCGATGCACTCAAGAACGGCGCCCGCCATGCTGGCGTTCGGGGTGGTTCTCGTCACGCCGAAGGACATATAGATGTTTCTCGCGAAGGTGTAGTAGCCTTCCTGCTCCTCATCCCACTTCGGATAGGGGAGAATGCTGTAGTCGCCGTTGATTTCGGCGTACATACCGGCCATGTTGTCGAGGGTGGTCGTCGAGAAGAGCATCTGTCCGGCCTTGAAGGAGGTGCTGACGGGGACGTCCATCGAGCCGTTGTTATCACCGGTCACAAAGCCGGGGTTGCCGTGGAAGAGGTCGCAGAGCCATGCCACCTTGTCGGCGACGGTCGATTCGGTATAACCGAAGGAATAGCTTCCGTCGTTGTTTCTCGTCAGAATCCGGATGCCGAAGGCAGGACCGAAGGCGGAGAGGTGGTTGTAGTTCTGGATGCCGAAGCCGAAGGTGTCGGTTTCGATGTTGGGGTTGGAGGGGTCAACGCCCTGATAGGCCGCGACCGCGTACTGCTTCAGCAGCTCCTTCGTCCATTTTCCATCGAAGGCAACCTGCTGAATGTCGCCGTCGATGAGCTGCGCCGCAAGCTCCTTATTGAAGATCATGCACATGGTGTTCTTCAAAAGGGACAGGGAGGCGTCACCCGCCGCAAAGTAGATGCGACCGTTGACCTCGGAGTCCTCAAGGAGAGAAGCGAGCCAATAGGGCTTGGTGAAGTCGAGATACTCGACGCCGTGCAGGTCGACGAGTGCGCCGGAGGAGACCACCGGCGGGATGTGGTAGGTCGGGCAGGTGATGAGATCCCACAGATCCTCGTTCGCCGCGTAGGCGTTCTTGATGCGGTTCTCATAGCTTGCGCGGTTCTTGGCCTCGTAGCCGGGGAGCGTTTCCATCTTATACTCCACCGCCAACCGCTCCATCACGGCGAGGTTGGTTTCGTAGACCGCGACGTCGACCACTTCGCTGGAGCCGGCGCCGTCCTCAAAATAGAATTCGTCAACAATTTCTTCCGGGTAGAGGATGCGCACCGCCGCTCCGTTGAAGTCGAGATCGTCGGGCAGGCTGTCCAGCCGCTCGGCTCCTCCGGTTCCGACAGGCGCTTTTGTTCCTGTTGCGCCTTGGCCGCCTTTGCTGCAGGCGACAATGGCAAGCGTCATCGCAAGAAGCAGGATTACGGAAATTACCTTTTTCATTTTCAGAATAGACCTCCTGAGTTTTTTGTGTATAATCATTATAACATTATATGCCGGGTGTGTAAAGTCAAAAAAAATGTTTTTTCTTGCACGTTTTTTCGTCCTCCCTTGTCAAAACGACGAATTTTCAAAAGTCGGCGGGGCCTTGAAATGATAATTTCCGGAAAAGTTCACAAATAGCCCCCAAATACCCCCACAAATGGCCGGTTTCGCGAGGTATGATAACTTTTTTGTTACTTTTTGTTCACATTCACACAAACACGTTATTTTTCCGGGCTTTTCACACTTTGCTTCACATTCCTTCCCGAGGGAAAACGGGAAAAGCGGCCACTTTTCGGCTTTTTTTCGTGAAAAACCAAAAATCCTCCACTGAATTGCCTAAAACCTATTTACAAACCGCGAAAAAAATGGTATACTGAGTTTGGCAGGGCTGTTTTGGGGCCTCGCGGAATTTTTCGGCGCTTTCCTTTTTTTTCGCGGTCTCCTTCGCGCTTCCTGTCCCCATCCGGAACGACTATATATAAATAGGAAGGAAACGGAATGAAAGTCTACATTTTCAGCGAGCCGGAATTCAGCTCCAGCGAATGGTGTCTAAAGATTCTCGACAGCATCATCGCGGAAATCCGCCGCCTTCGCAAGCCGTTTGAGGTAATCCGCGATTATATTGCCGACCCCATCCCGGAGGAAGAGGATTTCGGCATTATCATTTCCTCAAATTCTTTCCATATTATTAACACCATCAAGCGGCTCCGCCCCGTCTTCCGGCAGAACCTGATTCTGGTATCGACCCTCACGTGGCTGACCATCAACACCAACGTCAAGACGGTGAACGAAAACACCGCCGAGATCATCCGCGTCATCTTCGACTACCTTTATCAGCACGGGAAAAAGCACGCCGCCCTCTACGGCGTCAATCAGCAGTCGATTTCCGACATTTCAAAATACAGCACCTTCACCCTTTTCAACCGCAATCAGCAGGACGTTTACTTCTTCAAGAAGCATCTTCAAGACTGCTATCAGGAGCTGGCTCCGCGTATAAAGAACTATGACGCCATCATCTGCACAAACGACGTCGCGGCCTTTTCCCTTCTCTACCATCTCCGCACCGACCCGACCGTCCCCCGGCCCCTGCCCTTTCTCATCAGCTGTATCGGCTCGGAGCTCACCTCTTACAGCAACCCCTCCTTCACGACGGCGGAAATCGACTACAGCCAATACGGCCCGGCGGTCAAGTGTCTGATCGGGATCACGCAGAAGTATCCGAATCAGTTTTCCTCCGTCAACATTGGGATCCCCTCCTATCTGAAAATCGGGGAGACGACGGGGAATCTGCCCTATACCCCGCCGGTACCCGGGACGCCGGGGCCCTTCGGCCTTCTGAACGAGAAGACCGATCTTCCCCGCTCGGCGGACGTCAACAACGAGCGGTACTATGCCGACACCGAGGGAAGCGAAATCATGCGTCTGAAGAGCTTCTTCGCCTCCGCCGACCGCACGGATCTCAAAATCGCCCTCTCCCTCTACAAAAGGACGCCTCCGAAGACCCTCTGCACCGAGCTTTTCATTTCGGAAAGCGATTTCAAGTACCGCCTCAGTCAGATCAAGCGGCGCTGTCGGCTTCACAGCACCGAGGAATTTCGGAGCATTCTCGACAAATATATGCCTCAGGTCAGCCTCCCGATTTCCGACGAAGAGGGGGAGTCCCCATCGGAAAAGGAGGAATAATCGCCCGCCGGCTCAAAAATTCCGTCCCGCAAACGGGATTTTTGAGCCTCTTTTTTTGCCTCTTCACCCTTGACTTTTCCTTTTTATCCGATATAATAAAAAGGAAATCCGTCGGCCAAAAGAAAAACGGGCTTTTGGCCGCGCAAGCGATAAACCGACAAACCTCCCTCCCGGAAGAGCCCTCCGGCGCGGGATAAAAGAAAGGAAATCCCCATGAAAACAGAAGCAGAGCTGCGTCATCTTCTTTCCGAAATGACGCAAGAGGAAAAAATCGCGCAGACCACACAGGTCATCATCAATTACTATCAGAAAACCGGAACCGAGGTCACGGGGCCGATGGGCCAGCTCGGGATCAAGTCGGAAAGCATGAAGGATCTCGGAAGCGTGCTCGGCACCGCCTTCGCCGAGGACGTCATTGCGATTCAGAAAAAATATCTTGCCGAAAACCGTCTGCATATTCCCATGCTCTTCATGACCGACGTTATTCACGGCTATCGGACGATTTATCCGATCCCGCTCGGGCTGGGGGCCTCCTTTGACCCGGCGCTCGTCGAGGAATGCTCGGCAATGGCCGCCGCCGAGGCCTCGGCAAACGGCATTCAGCTCACCTTCGCGCCGATGGCGGACTACGTAAGAGACGCCCGCTGGGGCCGCGTGATGGAGAGCTTCGGGGAGGATCCCCTTCTGAACAGCACCCTCTGCGCGGCGGAAACGGTGGGCTTTCAGGGAAGGGACGGCGACGTCTCAAAGCCCGACCGCATCGCCGCCTGCGTCAAGCACGTCGCCGCCTACGGCGGGGCGGAATCGGGCCGGGACTACAACAGCGTGGAAATCTCCGAGAGACTTTTGCGCGAATATTACTTCCCCGCCTACAAGGCCTGCATCGACGCCGGGGCCAAGGCTCTGATGCCCTCCTTCAACTCCCTCAACGGCATTCCCTCCACCGCCAACAGCTGGCTGATGAAAGAGGTTGTCCGCGGGGAATGGGGCTTTGACGGCGTCGCCATCAGCGACTGGGGCGCGGTTATGGAGCTGGTTCGCCACGGCGTTGCCGCCGACCGGAAGGAGGCCGCGCGGCTTGCCGGGGAGAACGAATGCGATATCGAAATGATGAGCAGCGCCTATTACAATCACCTCGCCGAGCTGGTCGCGGAGGGTATCATCCGTCAGGAGACGCTCGACCGGATGGTGCTCCGGATTCTCCGGCTGAAAAACGACCTCGGCCTCTTCGACGATCCCTTCCATGGGGCCTCCCCCGAGAAAGCCAAGGCGCTTTCCCTCTGCGAGGCGCACCGAGCCCTCGCCCTCCGCGCCGCCGAGGAGAGCGCGGTTCTTCTGAAAAACGACGGGGTTCTCCCCTTCTCCACCGAGGTAAAAAAGATCGCGCTCATCGGCCCATACGCCTCCGAGCACGCCATTATCGGCCAATGGAAGGCGCGGGGATTGGCCGAAGAGTCGGTCTCCGTCGAGGAGGGGGTTCGCCGTCTGCTTCCCGACACCGAAATTCTCACCGCGACGGGCTGTTCCTTCCTCTGGGACGACCTTTCGGAGGAGGGCTTTGCCGAGGCCGTCGAGACGGCGAAGGGCGCCGACGCCGTGATTCTCTGTCTCGGGGAGCCCGACCGCTACAGCGGCGAGGGCAAATGCCGCACCGACCTGCGGCTACCCGGCGCTCAGGAAAAGCTGGCCAAGGCCGTTTCTACGGTCAACAAAAACACCGCGCTTCTGCTCTTCGCGGGTCGTCCGCTGGTTCTTACCGAGGTGGAAAAAACGGTCCCCGCCATCCTTGAAATGTGGTTCCCGGGAAATGAAGGCGGAAACGCCGCCGCCCATCTTCTCTTCGGCAAGGCCTGCCCCTGCGGAAAGCTTCCGATGTCCTTCCCGAAGGCGACCGGGCAGGTTCCCCTCTACTATAACCGCCCCTCCACGGGCCGTCCCAAGAAGAAGCCGGAAGGGGTCTACGAGGACTTCACCTCCAACTACATCGACTGCGGAAATCTGGCCCTTTATCCCTTCGGCTACGGCCTTTCCTACGCAAGCTTTGTCTATTCGTCGCTGACGCTCGACAAAACCTCCCTTGACCCCGACGGGGAGCTTACCGTGACGGTAAGAGTCAAAAACGAGGGGTCTGTGGAGGGAAAGGAAACCGTTCAGCTCTATCTGCGCGACCTTGTCGCCTCGACCGTCCGACCGACGCAATCGCTTATCGCCTTTGAAAAGGTGACCCTTGCCCCCGGCGAGGAAAGGGACGTCGTTTTCAAAATCACCGAACCGATGCTCCGTTTCTACGATTTCCACTGCGTCTTCCGCTCCGAGGCCGGAGAGTTTCAGATCTCGACCGGCTGTGCCGACCGGCTGATTCTGACAAAGACCTTTACCCTGACGGAGGGCAGAAGCTGACTGTTCGGATTTTCCATCCGTAAAAAGGGGAGCGCGGCTCCCCTTTTTTGCGCCCGCCCCCTCTTTTCTGCCACCGAAAATCCGGAAAAGAGGAAAAAATGTGACTCTCTCCTCTCTTTTTTCCCTCCGGGGATTGACTTTTTTACCGAAATGGAGTAAGATAGAAAGGGTTGTCCCGACGCGCCGGAAAAGGCGCGTTATTCCGGCACCCAAAGGAAAGGCTTTACCATGAAACTGAACACTGTTTCCATCCGCTCGGGAAGCTGGGTAGCGGAGCTCTGTCCCGACTTCGGGATGAATCCCGTCTCGCTTCGCCATGAAGGAAAACCGATTCTGAGAGAGCCCGCCGACGCCGAGGCGCTGGCCGCCTCCCCGCTCCTCTACGGAATCCCTCCCCTCTTCCCCGCCAACCGCACCAAGGACGCGACCTTCGTTTTCGACGGCGTTCGCTATACCCTCCCGATGAACGAAAAGGCCCGCTCGAACAACCTCCACGGCTGTCTCTACCACACGCCCTTCAAGGTCGTGGAGGTAAAGGAGGACGCGGTAGTCTCCACTCTCAAAAACACCGACGAATATTTCCCCTTCCCCTTCACAATGACCTTCACCGACTCGGTGAGCCCCGTCGGTTACCGCAAGAAAATTGAAATTCACAACGACGGCGACAAGCCGATGCCGGTCACGCTTTCGTTCCATTCCACCTTTGTCGAGCCGGAGAGCTTTTCGGTCAAGGTGGGACAGCGTTTTGAAACCGACCCGAACTACATTCCGACCGGAACGATGCTTCCGCTGAACGGCCCGGAGGGAAGCTTCAACACCTCCTGCCATCCGCACGGCATCCGGATCAACGGCTATTACACCTCCCTCTCCAACGTCGCGCGGGTGGGAGAGTATCTCTATGCCGTTTCGGAAAATTTTGACGAATGGATCTTCTTCAACAACACCGGAAACGAGGGCTACCTCTGCGTTGAGCCGCAGAGCGGCAAGGTCAACGGCCTCAACTGTGCCGACGGGCACACCCGCCTTGCGCCGGGGCAGAGTCTCTTCTATTCCCTCGCGATTACCAAGGCGTAAGAAGCGGTTCGGGTGCCGATATCTTGCGCTTGCGTAATACAAACCGTATGTTACGCAAGTCCGCCGACGCCCCACCCGACGGCACGACGCCTGCATAGTGCCTGTCGCGCAACACTCCCAACGGCGTAATATCCGCGCCATGCGGCGCTGAAAAGCCGCAAACGCCCATTCCGCTTCGCGGGTCGCGCTCGGTTCCTGCACACCAACCGGAACTTCCGAAAAAATCCCGTCCCGGGGCCTCCGGGGCGGGATTTTCGTTTTGCCTTTTTGCGGCCTGCGGGGAAAAGGCCTTCCAATTTTTCCGCGCCGACGGTCAGGCTCCGCCCAACCGCTTTCTCACCGCGCCGAGGATTTTCATAAAATCCTCCACCTCCCGCTTTCTGTTGAAAATCGAGAAGGAGACGCGGACGGCGCCGCTTCCCCCGGTTTCGAGAAGCCGGTGGCCGAGGGGACAGCAGTGAAGCCCGGCGCGGACGCAGATTCCCTCACGGTCGAGCCCTTCGGCGAGGCGCTCGGAGGGGATTCCCTCGGCGTTGAAAAGCACGGTGTTCCCCGGGTACTCCCCCGCGTAAAGGGTGATTCCCCGGGTCTGGCGAAGCATTTCCTTCAGGCGCTCGGCAAGGAAAGCCTCCTGTTCGCCGATGGCCGAAACGCCGATTTCCCTGACGGCCCGAATCCCTTCCCGAAGTCCGACAATGGCCGGGGTCGGAAGGGTTCCGGCCTCAAAGCGCTCCGGCAGAAACGCGGGCATGGAAGGACTTTCGGAATCGACGCCGTTTCCGCCGTAGAGGAAGGGGGGAAGCTCTCCGGCGCTGTCGCGGTAGCGGTCGGAGAAGAGAGCGAAGCCGCTCCCCTGCAGACCGTAGAGGCCCTTGTGTCCGGGAGCGCAGAGCGCATCGGCCCGGCAAGCGGCAAGGGAAAGCGGTCGGCTCCCGGCGCTCTGGGAGGCGTCGGCAACGAAGCGAACGCCGGCCTTTTCGCAGAGGGCGCCGATCTTTTCGACGGGAAGCGTCATGCCGCAGAGGTTGCTGACGTGACAGCAGACGACAAGGGAGGTTTTCTCCGTCATCCTGCTCCGCAGGGAATTTAAAATTTCCTCCTCCCCGCCGCGCGGGTCGAAGAGGTCATAGCGACAGCCGGGAAGCGCCGCCACCGGGCGGAGGACGGCATTATGCTCGAGGCCGGAAATCAGAATATGGGAGCCCGGCCGGGCAAAGGCGCGAATCGCAAGGTTGAGCGCCGCGGTGGCGTTGGGGGTAAACACAACGCATTCCGGGCTTCCGTCCAAGAGGGAGGCGATCTCCTCCCGGCAGGCATACACGGCCCGGGCGGAGGCGGCGGAAAGGCGGTGTGCGCTTCTCCCGGGATTGCCGCAGAGGGTTCTTGCGAAGCGGGCCGACTCCCTGTAGACCGCCTCCGGCTTCGGGAAGGTGGTCGCCGCGTTATCAAAGTAAATCATTCGTCAAAAACGGCGGAATAGGGGATGCCGTTCTCCTTCAGCGCCGCTTCTATCCTTCCGCGAAGGCGGGACTCGAAGCGGAGGCCGTGCGTACAGCCCCGCCGCGCATACTCCCCGTCCAGCTTCACCGACTTCACCGGCAGGCCCATCCGCTGAAGCAGGGTCTGCGCCTTCAGGGCATGAGTCGGCGAGCGAAGCGTCAGCAGGCAGGTGCCCCTTCCGGGGGCCGTCGGCATTTTCGTTTGTTTCATCATTTTCACTCCCTTCCCTTTCAGTATATGATCGTCCGTCTTTCCTGTCCCTCCCGGTCGCCGAAGAACCCAACTCCGGCGGCGAGAAAACGAAAGATACCAGCGCAAAAACGCGAGAATTTGCAAGCATTTGCAAGTTATTTTAAAAATTTCGCCGATTTTGAAAAAAATCCTTGACAAGGGCGGGGCTCTATGTTATAATAGAAAAGCTAAAAAGTTGTATTATTTTTTTGGAGGATTATTTCAATGTCCACTTTTATGGCAAAGAAAGAGACGGTCGACCGCAGATGGTACGTCATCGACGCCGCGGGAAAGCCGCTCGGCCGGACTGCCGCCTGTGCCGCTACGATTCTGAGAGGAAAACACCGTCCCGAATTCACGCCCCATGTTGACTGCGGCGAATTCGTGATCATCATCAACGCCGGGAAGGCGGTTCTCACCGGCAAGAAGCTCGAGCAGAAGTACTATTACCGTCACTCCGGCTACATCGGAGGGCTGAAAAAGGTTCAGTACAAGACCCTGATGGCGACCCGGCCCGAAAAGGCCATGGAGCTTGCCGTCCGCAGAATGCTCCCCGACAACACCATCGGCCGTAAGTCGATGACCAGACTCAAAATCTACGCCGGAAGCGAACACAAGCACGAGGCTCAGAAGCCCGAAGCTTACAACGCCTGACCGGGGAAAGGATGCCAATCACTATGTATACCAGTTCAAAGCCTTATTTTTACGGAACCGGCAGAAGAAAGAAATCGGTTGCCCGTGTCCGTCTCTTCCCCGGAACCGGCACGATCAGCATCAACGGACAGGACATCGACGAGTATTTCGGACTTGAGACCCTGAAGCTCATCGTCAATCAGCCCTTTCAGATAACCGATACCATCGGAAAGTTCGACATCGTCTGCCGCGTAAACGGCGGAGGATTTTCCGGACAGGCGGGCGCCATCCGTCACGGCGTGGCCAAGGCTCTGCTTCAGGCAGACGCCGCCTACCGTCCCGCGCTGAAGAAGGCCGGCCTTCTCACGCGTGACCCTCGTATGAAGGAAAGAAAGAAGTACGGCCTCAAAGCCGCCCGTCGCGCTCCGCAGTTCAGCAAGCGTTAAAAGAGCGCAGAAATTCAATCAAAATACTTCAAAAACCCCGAAAACAAGCCGTTTTCGGGGTTTTCCATAATCTTTGCCGCTGATTCCGTTTCACTGATTTTCGCAGGATTTGAACGAATTTGACCCAGTTTCTATGTGATAATAATGGGGCAACCAGCCTTTTTTCGCCCCTAATGTGATAATAAATGGGGCAACCAAGAGCGAAAATCGAAGCGTTTTCGGATGGCTTTTTCTTTCCGAGCCGTCGCTTAATTTTTCCAAATAATGATTTGATGGGGATGAGCGGATTTGACCGAATCTGATACAACGGAATATAGTTTATAAGTTGTTCCCCTCTCAAAACTACATAACGACCATTTGACGAAAGCCGTTTATTCTGTAATGGGATAAACGGCTTTTTTCATTTCCATACATAGCCGTCCGTTTCGCCGCGGGCGGCTAAATTTATATGGAAGGAGGAACCCACAATGGCGAAAACAAAGGTGATCGCCGTAGCCAATCAGAAAGGCGGCGTCGGGAAAAGCACCACGGTGTATAACCTGGGCGCGGGGCTGGCAATGGACGGCAAGCGTGTACTGCTGGTGGATGTAGACCCCCAGGGCG